>CAZOOE010000601.1:0-4046 GCA_964581275.1 uncultured Clostridia bacterium | reverse complement strand
CAATGTGAAAGTAGCCCGCGCAAACGATTCCGCTGAATGACATCAGACCGACGACCGTCGGACCCACCAGATTCCTCATGAAATCCGGGATCAGCGACGTCATCTGGTCAAAGGCGTTTGATCTCTGAATCGAACCCGCCACTAAAATCAGTATTATTTGGAACGCGGCCAGCACTACTCCCATCGCAACGACCAGCGTCCTCGATCTCTTAAGAGAGTGTCGCAGCAATATGACCGCGCTCTTCATTGAGTTTCTTGCCGATAGTACTTTGTCAGCACATCCTCTAGCCGCGGCTCGTCAATTTCGATGTCCAGCACTGGAAGCCCCGACAGACGTTCGATCAACCATCCCAGCGGACCATGCACCCGCAGGCTCCAAAGTCGATTTTGAATCTCGACGATTTCGCAGTTTGCCGGTGGTTCGTCGCCCAGTCCCTGGACATCCCTCTCGAACCGAACTCGCACACGGCGGGGAGCCATCTTCAGCACGTCTTCGACCGATGATAGAAGCACAAGCTCGCCCTTCCGAAGCAATCCGATTCGATCGCAAACTCTCCCAACTTCCGAAAGCACGTGTGAGGACATGAACACCGTACTCCCTCTCTGGTTCGCATCGAACAACAGGTTGTAGAAGGATTCCTGCATCAAGGGGTCCAGCCCTTCGGTGGGTTCGTCCAGCACGAGCAACGGAGGATCGCCCTGGAAAGCCTGAATGAGTCCCAGCTTGCGTTTCATACCTGTGCTGTATTCGCGCAGCTTTCTTTTCAACTCCGACTCGGACAGCTCGAGGCGCTGCAGGAGCTCCTTGCGATAACTGTCCACCACCGGTCGACCGCCCAGGCGCGCAAGGAAATCCAGCAGCTCGCCTCCCGTCATATCGCGATAAAGGCCCAGCTCTCCCGGCAGGTACCCAACCAATGACCTAACTTCAAGGCCTTGGGTCTGACAGTCACGGCCCATCACCCTTGCCCGCCCTGTGCTGGGCCGAAGAAGGTCGAGTAGGATTCGGATGGTCGTGGTTTTGCCGGCGCCGTTAAGACCAAGAAATCCAAACACTTCCCCTTGAGTGACTTCCAGCTTGAGATCCCTTACCGCGGTCAATCGGCCGTACAGCTTTGACATCCCATCGATCGAGATTGCTGAGCGCGAAGTTGAAACTAATAACTCGGAGCGAGCGGCCACGACCGGTATCCTACAAACCTCGCGGATCGAGCGCAAGAAAGCTGAGTTGGCTCGCAGGAGAGGAGGTTAAGATACCTCGATTCGCTCGTTGCAATGCGCCGCGTTTCGCGATACTCTCGCCGCCTCGGGTCGAGCCACAGCTCGTAGTTCAGTTCGTATTACGGCCTTCATCAGGCGGACGTTTGCATGGTGTGTGACCCGAACCAAAGCCATACAAACTTCCTGAAGATACCAAACTACGAACTTGCCGCGGGAGGTCCAATATGAGACGCACAATCGTCGCTTCGATCTTAGTGATTCTCACCCAGGGCACAATTTCGGTCGCTCAGGATCGCGCGACGTTCAGCGTGGGTTCTGCAACGGCGAGGCGCGGCCAAAAAACTACTGGAGTCATCGCGGTGCCTGCCGGAGTCGACGCAGCCACAAACATCCCGGTCGCCGTCGTTCACGGAGCGCGGCCCGGGCCGGTGCTTGCGCTCGTTTCGGGCGCGCACGGAACCGAATACACTTCGATCATAGCGCTTGAAAAGCTGATCGGGTTGCTGGACCCTGCGGAGATATCCGGCACAGTTATCATCGTGCCGCTCGTCAACATACCCTCGTTCGAGCGGAAAGTCCCGCACGTCAATCCGGTCGACGGCGTAAGCATGAACCGAATGTATCCCGGCAAGATGGACGGCACCCAAACCGATCGCGCGTCTTACATGATCACCAAACAAGTAGTCGAGCAGTGCGATCATCTCATCGATTTGCACGGCGGCGATCTCGACGAGAGCCTGCGACCTTACAGCTATTGGGCCAGGACAGGCAGCGAGCCTCAGGATCGAATCTCGCGCGAGATGGTACTGGCGTTTGGGCTCGATCACATCATCATTTCTACCGACCGGCCGAAAGACCCAAACGCTTCGCGGTATCTCGAGAACACCGCGACGACTCGAGGCAAGCCTTCGATCACCGTTGAGGCCGGCCACGCCGGCACCGTCGAACCGGAAGACCTGAGGGTCTTGGTCGACGGCTGCTTGAGCGTCATGCGCTATTTGAAGATGCTGCCCGGCGCAGCTTCGCCGATCGAGCACCCGGTGTGGGTCCAGAAGATAGCCACGATCGCAAGCGAGCAGACAGGGATCTTCTACCCACTGGTACGTCGCGGCAGCTATGTCGAGCAGGGAATGAAAGTTGGCTACGTGACCGATTATGTCGGCAAAACTGTTTTCGAAGCACGAGCACCGGCCGCAGGAGTTGTGCTTTACATCTGCGCCGTACCGTCCATGACCAAAGGCGCGACGATCGCTAACATCGGCGTTGTGGCTGCACAGAACAAGTGAGAGGGAGAACCAATGACCTCAATAGCTCATACTGACCAGCATCATTGTATTGGCTTTGTAGAAACCAGCTCAATTGCCAAAGGGATCGAGGCGGTTGACGCGATGATGAAGATGGCTGATGTTGAGCTTCTGATGACCACGATTATTCCGCGGGGAAAGTATCTGATCATGATCGGCGGGAACGTGGCTGATGTTGAGTCGTCGCTGCGAGCCGGGATTCATACCGCCGCCGGAACCGTCATTGACCACTTCATCATTCCCAACGTTCACAGAGAACTGTTTCCTGCGATAAGAGGGCGAGTGAGTGTAGATCACATCGAAGCGATCGGCATCATTGAAACTAAAGAGGTGGCGTCGGCGATATATGCCGGAGACGCTGCCGTGAAATCGGCGAACATCAAGTTGATCGAAGCTCGCAATCAACCGGGCGGCAAGGGGCTCGTGGTTTTGGCGGGCGAAGTCGGCGCGGTGCGAACCGCAGTCGCCGCCGGCGTGGCGTCGATAAAGAAAGATGGGATGTTGATCGCCGAGGTTGTGATACCTTATGCGCACGAGGCGGTGCGAAAGATTGTGACCCCGTAAGCTGCGAAATTACTCGAAAGTCATCTGGCCCCTCTTGGGGCGTCGCTCGTTATGCAAAGCGCCAACGTTGAAACGCACGAACTCACACATCTCCTCAACCCATAGATAATACTTCTGAGGTCGATCTCTGCCTCGTGGCGATGCGCTCAGCCTCTCGTTGCCCCCCAATCGACAAGCTTGGGGGATTGTGAGAATCCATCCGTGCCCACGATCGACGCTTTACTGCAGTTGTCTTACCCCTGACTCAAATGGCACTATGTCGTAAGCCATTCCCGTTTTAGCCCAGAATCCGGGAACCAACACAGTCGGCTCATAGTTTAAGTCTGCAAACAGGCGCAGTAATCAGCAGTAATCAGAGGCGGCAACTCAATAACCCGGAGGCTGGATCATATGGAGAATCTCCTGAAGGATGCGCGCTATGGGTTTCGTATGCTTATCAAGAGCCCGGGTTTCACCATCGTGGCCTTGGTGTCGCTGGCGCTGGGCATCGGCGCCAATACCGCAATCTTCAGCATGATCAGCGCGTTCTTGTTTGCGCCGCTTCCCGTTCAACAGCCCTCCCAGCTTGTGCAGATCTTCACGACCGACACCAAGAATCCGGGGCCGCTTCCAACCTCACACCTCAACTATCTGGACTATCGCGACAAGAACGAAGCGTTCACCGATGTTCTCGCCTACACGTTCGCGGGCGTGAGCTACAGCAGCCCCGGCGGCGAGTCGAAGAACCTCGGGGCAATAGTTGTCTCGGGCAACTATTTCGACGTGCTTGGCGTGAAGGCGGAACACGGCCGCACTTTCCTCCCCGATGAAGACAAGACCCCCGGTACTCATCCTGTTGTTGTGTTGAGCCACGCTTCGTGGCAGCGTGATTTTGGCGGAGATCCGGGTATCGTCGGCAAAATTATCCCCCTGAAACGCCGCGACTTTAACGTTTGGGGATTCGCCCCAAATGTATTT
>CAZOOE010000600.1:3094-4048 GCA_964581275.1 uncultured Clostridia bacterium | reverse complement strand
TCAGCGTAACCGGAATGTTTTCCTTAGCAAGCTCCCACGCCGTAAGCCGCGCGCCTTGCAGGAACGGTCTTGTCTCATCGGCATAGACTCGCACACGCTTGCCCGATTCTACCGCCGCGCGGATCACTCCCAGCGCCGTTCCAAACCCTGCGGTCGCAAGCGCGCCGGCGTTGCAGTGAGTGAGCACCGTCCCGTTGTCGGGAATGAGATCGGCGCCGAAGGCTCCCATCCGCTCGTTGCTTCCGACGTCCTCGCGATGAACAACCCGACCCTCTCTGCAAAGTTCGGTTCTCATCTCCTCAATTGAAGCTCCCTCACGACGTCCGTGCTTAAAAGCCCATCGCATCCGCTCGACCGCCCAGAACAAATTCACCGCAGTAGGCCGAGTGACTAGGAGCCGTTCGCACACTCGATTGAAGTCTCGCTCGAACTCGTCGAACGATGTCGCGTTGGAGTTCTTCATGCCGAGGGCGATTCCCATAGCTGCGGCGACACCGATAGCGGGTGCGCCCCGTATTACCATGTCTTCGATTGCGGTGGCTACTTCGTCGTGAGTCTTGAAGATCGGATAAAGCTCGTGGGTTGGAAGCCGCCGTTGATCAATCATGACGACGCCTTCGTCGGTCCACTCGATTGTTCTAATCATGGCCGCAAGGATGATAGCGAATGAATACGGCAGATGGCAAAAGCGAAATCCTCCGGGAGATGCGATTGTGCGCGATGGTTCAGGCCCAACGCGGATACGGTTCAGCCCCAACGCGGATACGGTTCAGCCCCAACGCGGATACGGTTCAGCCCCAAGGATCAGATTGGGATTGACGCGCGACCCCGGGCAGCGGGCGACATATGTAGCCCAGGGCGAGTCGGCGAGCCCTGGGTAGCCTGGTGATTGGTGCGTGAGCCCGCGCAGCGGGCGACAGTATGTAGCCCTGGGCGGGTCGGCGAGCCCTGGGT
>CAZOOE010000600.1:0-3084 GCA_964581275.1 uncultured Clostridia bacterium | reverse complement strand
AAGTATGTAGACGGGGCGCAGTGGGGGGGCCCTGGTGGACCGGTGATTGGTGGGGGGGCCCGGCCAGCGGGCGACAGTATGGTGACGAGGGGCGAGTCGGCGAGCCCTGGGTAGGCTGGTGATTGACGCGCGGGCCCGGCGCAGCGGGCGGCAGTATGTAGCCCAGGGCGAGTCGGCGAGCCCTGGGAGACTGGTGATTGGTGCGTGAGCCCGCGCAGCGGGCGACAGCGACTGACGCGCGGCCGAGCGGATTAAGTCAATAGGGTTGTCAGCGTCTCGTATTCAGGCGGAGTTTGTAAAGAGCCTCGCCCACTCCGCGGCCCAGGGCTCGCGGACTCGTCCTGGGACACCTGCTGTCTGCCGCGACTCGAGCTCTCACCGGAGTCTCGCCTGCGCCTTGGTGGTGAAGAACGAACTCAACGCCGCTATGACCAGATCAACGGCTCACCATCCGCTTCGATATTCGGTGTAGCGCAGGACCAGGACGGCGCAAGAGTAATTGGCGCTTTGACTATGTACTTGCGCGGCTGCGGCCGGCAAGAATGACCTCGCGTCCTGCCAAATAAAGCAAAATGATCAGCGCCACGAACGGAATCAGCGACAACAGGTCGGCGTTCGCGCTGTTGAAGAAAGGGTTGTGCGCGCCAGCCCACTCTTCGACCTGCCTGTTGAACTCCGCAAGGCTCGGAAGCCCCTGAAGGAAGGCGATTATGATTCCGGCCAGCGCAGCCCCGGCAATGTAACCTGATGCCATCAGAACACCGGGACTCTTATCCCCTTCCGCGGTGAGCTGTTCTTCGGTCAGGTTCTTGTCCCTGAATTTTGTAGTGCGCAAGTAATGATCCACCAGCCAGCGGATCATTCCACCGATGAAGATGGGGCTCGAGGATGACAGCGGCAGATAGACCCCAACCGCGAATGCCAGCGACGGGATACCGGACATCTCGAGGACAATCGATATCATCGCGCCGAGCAAGACCAGTCCCCATGGAAGCTTGTGGCTCAGGATTCCTTTGATGATGTAGGACATAAGCACCGCTTTCGGTGCGTCGTACTTCTGAACCGAGGAACCGTCTGGTCTGGTCTTATGAGTCCCGTTGATGGCCGGATCCGCCAAATACACCGGCGCGCCTTCGCTGTTGACCAGATACTTGACCGCATTGCCGCCTTCGCCATCGCTCTTGAACCAGACGTTATACGTGTTGCTGTCGGTTGTTCCCTGTGGTCCTTCGATCCGTTCGGCCTTCGGTTGATCGCCGTCCCTTTGCAGCTCGGCAGGGTCGACTTTGAAGCCCGCCGGAAATGCCAGCGTCGAATCTGAAGCGACGGGTACATATACCGTCCCCGCAGTGTTCATCTTCAACAGTATCGGACCGAGTATCAGCGCCGACGCCAGGGCGCCCACCAGTATCGCGACTTGCTGATGTCTTGGCGTAGAGCCTATCAGGAATCCGGTCTTGAGATCCTGGGAAGTCGTTCCCCCGTTTGAAGCCGCGATGCAAACAATCCCGCCGATCGAAAGCGCGGTTACGTAATATGCCGGCTTGTCCCATCCGACTATCAAGAAGACAAGGCAGGTTAACAGCAGCGTCGCAACAGTCATTCCTGAAATCGGATTCGAGGATGAACCGATCTCGCCGGTCAACCGCGACGAGACGGTGACGAACAAGAATCCAAATGCGACGATCAGCAGTGCGCCCAGCAGATTCCACTGCAGATGTAGCTGCGGAAAGATCATTATCATTGCAAGCAGGAGAATGATCCCGCCGACCACAACCTTCATGGACATATCCTGATCGGTACGAGGCGCATTGCTCACAGCAGCCTGGCCAGCTCGGAAGTCGCTGATGCCGCCCTGCAATCCGTGCCAGATCGTCGGAAGCGAGCGCGCCAGGCTGATGATTCCGCCGGCGGCGACCGCTCCCGCGCCGATGTAAAGGATGTAAGCGCTGCGAATATCGGCGGGACTCATCTGTCCGATCGGCTTGTTTCCGGGCGGAAGGGTGGCGGTCATGCCCTCGCCGAAAAACTTGATCAACGGGATCAGGACCAGGTACGCCAGGACGCCGCCCGCGCACATGATCGAAGCAATGCGCGGCCCGATGATGTAGCCTACTCCGAGTAAGGCGGGGTTGATCTCCGCCGAGATCGAGCCGGCCTTGAACGGGGCGCCAAAGATTCTTTCCGGAGTATCCTTCCAGGTCTTGAACGCGTCCATCCCCACCTTGTAGATAAAGCCCAGACCCAAGCCTGTGAAAATCGGCAAGCCACGCACCTCGGCTAGTGGTTTGTCTGAACCTGTCTGCGCCGCTGCTCGCGATTCATCCGAGGCCCCGGCTTTCAACACCTCGGCGCAGGCCGTCCCCTAGGGATACCTGAGGTACCCCTGCTGTTGAACTATCACAGCGCGGCCCCGCGGGATCATCATCAGTATGCCCAACAGCCCGCCAAGTAGCGCAACCAATGTCACCCGAGTGAACTCAAGGTCGAATCCGAGAATCAAGATCGCGGGCATGGTTACGCCGACACCGAATGCTATTGATTCGCCCGCCGAGCCGGCAGTTTGCACGATGTTGTTTTCGAGTATGGTCGCGTTCCTCAATCCGATCTTCGACAGCGCTCTAAACACCGTAATCGATATAACCGCTACCGGAATGGAAGCGCTGACTGTAAGCCCGGTCTTCAATACAAGGTAGAGCGACGAAGCGCCAAACACCATCCCGAGAAGTGTGCCAACGATCAGCGGCAACACGGTCAGCTCGCGCAACTGCACGCCAGCCGGAATGTATGGGCGGAAGACCGCGAGGTAGGGGTTATCCGGTTTCTCCACTGCGGTACCCAAAGTAACCCCGTTGAGCGTTTCACTCGACATCAGAAGTGACCTCCGAGAAGTTTGTCGTAACGGCGAACTGCGCGTCCCGCCGTGTCCTTCGAATTCGATGCTTCCGGGACCGGTTGGGGTTCATTGTGAACGCGAGCAAGAATGAATGTCAATTCGAAAAGGCCAGAGAATGTGACACCGGACAAGACCAAGTCCGGGACTTGAATGCCCCGATTCGCAAATGTAAGAACCGACTAAAACTG
>CAZOOE010000599.1:0-4048 GCA_964581275.1 uncultured Clostridia bacterium | reverse complement strand
CAAGTCTTCCATTTCCCCGCATTAGGCTCAATCTGAGTTGCAGGCATACCAGCGGGGAGCACCGTTGCTGCTGGGTCCTGCGCTTGCGCGCAACCGGGGAGAAAGTTGAGCGCAATAGTACTCACCAACATTGCTACGACAAGTTGGGCAAGCGTCTGAAGTCTCGTTTTCGAAAAATGGTATCTCATCGGTGATTCCTCTCTCTTTCAACATTCATCAAAAATGGAGCTGATCTTAGACGCGGGGATTACCTCTCACCCGCCTCTCGAGCCAGTGATGATTTCGCTCATTCAAGAAGGCGCAAAACCGGTGGAAAAGGTTTAATGTATTCAGGGCTGTTGGTGAGGCGGTGGTATAATGCGCGGGCAAAGGGGGCCGAAGCATCGTGCGTACACTGGCACCCGACGTGACAAAGTTGTTACTGGCGTGGAACAGTGGCGACTCATCAGCTCTCGATAAGTTGATGCCGCTGGTGCATCAAGAGCTTCAGCGCTTAGCTCACCGCTACATGCGCGGGGAACGCTGCGGCCACACTCTACAAACTACTGCCCTGGTCAATGAGGCTTACTTGCGTCTTGTCGATTCAAGCCGTGTGCAGTGGCAGAATCGCGCGCACTTTTTCGCGGTCTCGGCGCAGTTGATGCGGCGGATACTCGTCGACTATGCTCGTTCTCGCGGCTCGGTAAAGCGGGGCGGCCGAGCCCTACAAGTTACTCTGGATCCAGCGCTGGCGATCTCACCGGAGCAGACACCAAGTCTTGCGGCAGTGGATGAAGCACTGTCTCGCCTGACGGTAGTTGACGAGCGCAAGGGCCGCGTTGTGGAGTTACGGTTCTTTGGTGGGCTGAGCGTTGAGGAGACCGCCGAAGTGTTGAAGGTTTCTCCGGACACCGTGAAGAGAGACTGGCGGCTGGCAAAGACGTGGCTGCTCAGAGAACTCAGGAGGGATGCCGATGCAACCTGAGCGTTGGCGTCAGATTGAAGAGCTATATCACGCCGCCCTGGAGCGTGAGCCTTCCGAGCGCGCGGCATTCGTGAATGATGCCTGCGCGGGTAACCCGGAACTACGTAAGGAAATCGAATCGCTGCTCGTTTGCGATGAATCCGCAGCGCACTTTATTGAGACGCCCGCCTTCGATGCTACTGCAAGGGCTATCGCGGAGGATCGCGTCAGTCATATGGCAGGACAGCAGATCGGCTACTACAGATTACTCACTTCGCTCGGCGCAGGGGGGATGGGCGAGGTCTACCTGGCCGAGGACACCAGACTCAATCGAAAGGTGGCCATCAAGTTCCTGCTGGTGAATTCAACTACCGATGAGCAAGCCCGCAAGCGTCTGCTCAGAGAGGCTCAAGCGACCGCAAGGCTCGAGCATCCTAACATCTGCGCTGTATACGAGGCCGGGGAACACGCTGGTGCCAGCTTCATAGCTATGCAGTACGTCGAGGGAGAAACGCTCGCCAGCCGCATGGCAAGGACCCCTCTTGGGCTTACTGAGATACTCGATATCGCCATTCAAATCGCCGATGCGCTGTCAGAGGCGCACGCTCATAGCATCATCCATCGAGACATGAAGCCGCAGAATGTGATCATCAACACCCGCGGTCAGGTTAAGGTCCTGGACTTTGGACTTGCCAAGATGACTCAGGAGCAGCAGGTCAGCGATGACGATGAGACTCGGAGCATGTTGACTATGCCTGGGCTGCTGATTGGAACCGCACCATACATGTCGCCAGAACAGGTCCGTGGGGAGGTGCTCGATGCCCGCAGCGACATATTCAGTTTTGGCATTGTGCTTTACGAAATGCTCAGTGGCCTGCAGCCCTTTGCTTCTCCTACGGTGGCGGAGACACTCTCTGCGATCTTAACCAAAGAGCCTCCACCGCTCCCGCGCTTCGCCATCGATGGGCCTCGAGAGTTAGGGCGGGTAGTCAAAGATTGTTTGAACAAGGATCGTGAAAAACGGCCTGAGGACTTGCGCGGCGTCATCCTGGATTTGAAGACCGCGCGGCGCGATTCCGAGGCCATCACTGGAACTCAGCCATCGCCGTCGACCCACCGGTTGAGCTCTCCGGATACGCAGCCTGGTCCCATACGGATTCGCACTCTGGCTTCGCGGCGCGTCTTCATTGCTGCAGTTTTGATCGCGCTCGGAGTCGGCGGAACTCTATACGCGCTGCTGCGCAATCCTTCCTTGTCGAGCGGTACGTCAGCCACGGTCTCTGCACCGATTCATTCCCTTGCGGTTCTGCCGCTCAAGTCATTATCAGCGGGAGTAGACGACGATTATCTGGGACTTGGCATTGCAGACACGATCATTGCGAAGGTGAGCCAGATAGGTGAGTTGAGCGTGCGTCCGACAAGCGCCGTGCGAAAGTACACAAACCAGGAGAGCGATTCCCTTGTGGCAGCAAGGGAGTTGCAGACCGACGCGGTGCTCGATGGAACCGTGCAACGCTCCGGCGATCGTCTGAGGGTAACCCTGAATCTCAGGGCCAAAGATGGCGCATCGATATGGGCTGACATTTTCAACATTCGCTCGACCGATATCTTCGAGATGCAGGATGAAGTATCCCGACAGGTGACGGAAAAGCTGAGGCTAAAATTGACCGTGGGCCAGCAGCCAGGCGCTCGTCCACCGCGACCGGTGAACCCTGATGCCTACGATTGTTACTTGCGCTATAAGTTTTACGCCTCGCGTCAGAATCGAGAGGACAACCAAACTGCAATCGAGTTGCTCGAGCGCGCGGGGAGTCTTGATCCCGATTTTGCTCAAGCACGTGCGGCGCTTGCCGTCGCGTACAGCTCCAAGGCATTCTGGTTTGCGCCGCAGGAGAAGGAATTGACGGAGAAAGCGTTCGTTAATGTGGAGCGTGCTCTTACGCTGGACCCGGTGCTCCCTGAAGCCCACTACGCCCGTGGTTTGATACTATGGACGCATACGAATCGGTTTCCGCATGAACTCGCCATTCAATCCTTCCGCCGCGCAATTGAGCTAAATCCAAACTTCTACGAGGCTCATCATTCGCTTGGCGTGATTTATAGTCATATCGGGCTTCTTGACAAGGGGATGGAGGAATTTCAGAAGGCGCTGTCCATAAATCCCAATAATAACGTCGTGCGGTTTCGCATCGCGGCCAACAAGAGTCAACGCCAGAACCATCAAGAAGCGTTAAACGATCTCAATAGCATCCCGAGTAACTCGATCCCGACATATGACTATCAAAAAGCATCGTCGCTGTTCCATCTCGGCGGGATGAAAGAGGCCTGGGCAGTGGTTAATGAATTCTTGTCAGCCAATCCGCGAGATGAAGGCGGGCTGTTGACTAGCGTAAAGGCCATATTGTTTGCGGCCGCCGGACGAAATTCAGAGGCCGAAGCGGCGATCAAGCGGGCAATCGAGATAGGCCATGACTATGGACATTTTCATCACTCTGCTTACAGCATCGCCTGTGCTTACGCGCTCATGAACAAGCCAGCGCAGGCTTTGAAATACCTGCAGTTCGCAGCCGAAGATGGCCTCCCTGATTACCCGCTGTTTGAAAAAGATGAAGCGCTCCGGAACGTTCGCAATGACCCTCAGTTCATCACATTCATGGCAAAGCTGAAGGAACAGTGGGAATCATTCAACGCGAAATTCTGATCTAACCCAGCATGGCGCCACGATGCTGGATGAAGAAGTCGTGCTGGTTGACATTTTCACACACCGTTGCGAGAGGACTCTCTAGAGTCGGCGCCTTGAGAGGGCGGGTGACCCGACAAACTTCAGTTTGTCGCTTGAGCGTTCCGGCAGGCGTAGTTTGTCGGACATCTTGTACGACAGATCGGAGGCCAATGTCATCAACTCGATCAGTCGATGCGGTAGAAGCGGCCGTTGCGCAGCCGTCAACGAAGCCTGCGCCCGGAATAAGCCACTATCGATGGGTGATCTGCGCGCTGCTTTTTTTTGCAACGACGATCAATTATGTCGATAGACAGGTCATTGGAATCCTTGAAACGGACCTGCGGACAATCATAGGGTGGTAGCCGCTCGACTACGGCCACCTC
>CAZOOE010000598.1:0-4051 GCA_964581275.1 uncultured Clostridia bacterium | reverse complement strand
AGGCTAAACGGACTTCGCGAAACGGATTCTTGGGCAGGTCGCGCCGGGGCAGCTGTCGATTGCTTGTAGCACCTTGCTTTGCGGCTTGTGTGCGGACCTGCAGCAGCGTGGCAGCCCGCTCCTTCCGCGCCAGCGCGACCTGTTCGTGAGCGTGGTACGAGCCTGTCCTGATCCGAACATCATCTGTGAGCCGTGGCGTGTGCTCAGCTACATCGGGCGAGATGACGAGAATGCTCCCCTGGTCAAGGCGCTCCTTGAGAAAGGCGCCGATCTCAACGCCAGAGAAAAGAGCGGCAAGACCGTTCGCGAATTCCTGAGGTCCTTCAACGACTACGAGTCCAGGCCGAAAATCAAGGCCCTCATCGAGGCGGATCGGTGATGGAAGCCTCGGAGCTTTCGTCCGCTTAATAGATCGTCAGAAACACAAAATCCGATTGCCGAAGCCTGTACCTGGCGAATTCCGCAATTGCCCTGAATTGCAGGGCTTTCGAGTTTTGATACCATCCCGCCATGCGCGACATCTTCACGCTCGGCCGGAGTGACCGTGGCCGTGGCCTGGCGTTCAGGTGCAAACTCGGAAGTCCCGGTGTACTTCGAGAGGTTTTCCGAGCTCAACCGGAAGCCGCTGCCGCCCACCAAATGCCCGGCATCCTTCTCGTTCTCGCAAACCGTCTCCCTTTGGCTGTGGCGGCGCTGACGAACCTCGGTTGCCACGCCAACGGCAGTTCGATTCTCATTCCACCGGCCTACGGTAGCTCTGGAACGCTCGGGCGGAATGTCTTCAGAAGCATGCCCTATTACAACTGGGACCTTTCAGTCACGAAAGCGACGAAATAATGGATGAAAGCGCTGGCAGCACTTAACGGCGCGTAACATCTCTTTCAGAAAATGCGACAAGCCGCTGGATTTCACCGGAAGTGAGTATTTCGCTGACAAGTTCCATCAACTGCTTCTTCACGTTCTTGAGCAGCCGGCTGCCGGCGGGCGTGATCGTGTAGTAGCGCCGGATTTTCCCACCGGAGCGGTTGATTTCACATTTACTCATTACTCTGGACAGTGAACTGCCTCTCGTCATAACCTTCGCATTCAAGCAGCCCAAACGGAAGGGAGACACCGATGAAAAGACTAGTCCACGAACTGTACGTTTGGGTCCTGATTGGTATCGTTGCCGGAACGCTTCTTGGCTACATCAAGCCCACCTTAGGCGTTAGTCTCAAGCCGCTTGGTGATGGCTTTATCGCACTCGTCAAGATGCTCATCAGCCCAATTATCTTTTGCACCGTAGTCCTGGGAATAGCCGGTGCCGGCGATATGAGGAAGGTCGGCCGCGTTGGCGGCAAAGCGTTGCTGTACTTTGAAGTTGTCTCCACCTTTGCGTTGGCTCTTGGACTATCAGTTGTGAATCTAGTCAAGCCTGGCGCTGGGTTTAATGTAGATCCCGCAGCGCTCGATGCTAAAGCTGTCGCCGAGTATGCAAACAGGGCAACGGCACAAACCACTGTCGGCTTTCTCCTGCACATTATTCCTTCGACGTTGTTCGACGCGTTTACAGGTTCCGGCGACATTCTGCAGGTATTGTTCGTCGCAATCCTCTTCGGCTATGCGATGACACACCTTGGCAAGAGTTCCGACATCGTGCATCGCTTTATCGAGGCTTGCTCTCACATCTTCTTCTCGATGATGAGGGCCCTTATGTTCCTCGCTCCGCTCGGGGCCGGCGGGGCAATGGCTTTCACAATCGGCAGATATGGGCTGGCCGCGCTTAAACCGCTAATAACGCTAATTGCGGCCTTCTATTTTACCTGTGTGTTCTTTGTTGTCGTCGTTCTAGGAATCATTGCGAGCGCAGTCGGTTTCAATATCTTTCGCTTTATCGGTTATATCAGCGACGAACTGCTGACGGTATTTGGCACTGCTTCGTCCGAGACTGCGCTAGTTCCACTCATGCAGAAGCTCGAGAGACTCGGCTGCTCGAAATCGGTAGTTGGACTCGTCGTTCCGGCGGGTTATTCGTTCAATCTGGACGGTACGAATATATACCTGACCATGGCTGCACTTTTCGTCGCCCAAGCCCTCAACATCCATCTCACCTTAATGCAGCAACTGACATTACTTGTCGTAGCCATGCTCACATCTAAGGGCGCTTCAGGAGTAACGGGTGCGGGGTTCATCACGCTTGCAGCGACTCTGGCGGTTATCCCGTCGATCCCTGTTGCTGGTCTTGCGTTGATCCTCGGCATTGATCGTTTCATGTCGACAGCGCGATCGCTCACGAATTTTATCGGCAATGGTGTGGCAAGCATTGTCGTATCGCGCTGGGAAAAAGAACTGGACCATGCGCAACTAGCGCAGGAGCTAACTGGAACCTTGACAGAGGTGAAAATAGACGGGGAGCGGGTAACCGTCAACGCTAGGATCGCCGAGAAGTAAACTGCCTTCAAAATCATAAGGACGAAACTTGCCGGGCGCACAACCGTCGTGATCACATGGACAAACGCCGTGACGTTGAGATGACGACTGAATTACCCTCTCTCAGTGGGAGAGGGTAATTGGGTGAGGGTCTCAAGTCGTTGCCGGCTTAATGACAATAAACCATCCGGCGATGATCGGACCTTGCGGACCAAGTCCACGCCCGCCTTTTTCTGCCGGCGCGCCCGCAGGTGCCGGCGGAGCGGGACCGCGTTCGGGCTGGAAGAGGTACACGTAGTGCGTCTTGGCGTCAACGGTGATTGTCTTTGCACCTGCGAACGTCTCGACGGTCGCAACAACGGTGTACTTATCGGCTGAATCCTGGTGAACGACCGTGACGTTGCCCTCACCGCCATTCGGAATGTAAATCAGTTTTTTCCCGGGATCCCATCCCAACGCGTCGACGCGCGTGCCGTTCTTGATGGTGGCTACGATTTTGCCCGTGCTTGCATCAAGGATTACCGATGTATTGTTGCAACCGGACAAAATGCGGTTTGTCGCTTTGTCGTACGCAATGCCGGTCGGGCCTTTGCACGGGTCCAGCGGCCATGACGCGGTCGCTTTCCACGTCTTGACGTCGATCACCTGAATCGTGTTCTTGCCTTCGTTGTTCACGAAGATGTGCCCTTTACCGTCGGCCGCCGCGCCTTCGGGCGACGTGTCCTCCAGTTCGGCCGTGCCAAGGATGTCGCCCGTCTTTGGATCGAGCGCGGTGAGAGTACCGATCGGGCGGCTGTGACGCGTCAAAATGATTTTGTTGTCGGGCTCATCGTACATGATGCCGTCAAGACCCGGCCCTACCTTGATTTGCTTGATAACGGCCAAAGTTTTCAGATCGAACATCGTGACGGTCTCGTCGCCGCCATTCGTCGTGAAACCATGCCCTACCTTGGTGACAAGTGCCGCGCCATGCACCCCCGGCGTGTTGGGAATGTCGCCCAGTACCTTGCCTGTGGCGCCTTCCACCACCATCATGTGAGTAGCGCGTGAAACGAAAACGCGCCCAGTTGCCGCTTCGGCGGCGACGTAGTCCGTGCCTCCGTCGCCTTTGATATCGAACTTCTCAACCTTGAAGCCTTGCGCGTGCCCTATGCCGGGCACGGCAAGACCGGTCGCGAATAGAACTGCTAGTACCGTGATTAAACGTCTGGTCATACGGGCCTCCTTTTGAGTTGTTAGCCTATTTTAAACGCACGAACCTTTGCTTTTGAGCTGCTGCCGGAGAACTAAAGCGAATCTCAATCGGGGTATCGGTGGGAAAAGTCACCTCCTGCGCACGCGCAACAATGTTGGAATAAACTGAACGGCCCGCACCATGGAAGCCGAGGGCGGGCGCAATCGGCGCCAAGAACCGTCCCATGGCGCTGCCCAACAGCCCGATACCAACACCGCCGGAAATCAACCTGCCGGCGTAGTTATTCCGATACGCTCCGGTCGGAATATGGTGAACACGTACAGGCTCCCGTCCTTCAACGCCATTCATCGCAAGCATCGTTGTGTCCGGGTTGTCTCCCGCTACCCGAGCCTACCTCTGCACCTCCCAGGCTTTCTTGCTGCCGTATTCTTACCTCGGCCCGGATTA
>CAZOOE010000597.1:0-4068 GCA_964581275.1 uncultured Clostridia bacterium | reverse complement strand
ACATCCTGCACGCCACCGGCTGGAGTCTCTTCTGTCTTACAGGCGCAAACAACAACCGACCGACGAAAATAAAGGCTAGGACGGCACGTTCAAATCGCGAGATGCCGGTTCTAACGGAGGCCCGTCGATCGCACAGAAGGTGTGACGCGAGACCTGGCTCTGGTTACAGGCTGGCTTTCCCGTGGGGCTTTTGTCCCGAATGACAATCCACGCCAACGTACCTCCGACGACCATCAACGCGGCAGATAGAGTCATAGAAATCCCGAAACCCCGATGGAACCGGACGGCATCGCGGAAGGCATCGCCAGTGAGCCCTGAAGCCACCGGCAAAACGGCGACGCCCAGCAGCGCTGCGGTGCGTGCGACGGCGTTGTTGACTCCGGAAGCGATGCCAGCGTTGCGAGGGTCGACAGCCGCTAGGACGGTTGCCGTAAGCGGTGCCACCGTGGCGGAAAGGCCCAACCCGAAAACGATCACTCCCGGCAGCACGTGGGCGGTATAAGAAACCTTCTCGCCGATCCGCGACAGCAGTAACATTCCGACAGCCATTGCGAGCGGACCGATCGTCATCAGCCGCCGTGGCCCAATGCGTTCCGCAAGCGCCCCGGCGCGGGCGGACAATATCAGCATCAGAAGCGTCACGGGAATCAGCGCTGTCCCCGCACGGATCGGCGAGTATCCGGCGACATTCTGCAGGTAAACCACCAGCAGAAAAAAGAGAACGGACATCCCGGCGTACACAACGATCGTCACGAGATTCACCCCGGAAAATTGCCGTGACTCGAATAGGCCAAGCGGCACCAGCGGCGCTCGCGCGCCGTGTTCCACGAAGGGAAACGCACCCAAGCCGAGGATGCCTGCTGCGGCTGCCGCGACTACAACCAGAGACGCCCCGCGATCTCCAGCGGCGATCAGCGCCCATGTTGCCGCTCCAAGGCCGAGCGCGCCCAAAACCGCGCCCGGAATATCGAAGTGCGCCGCTCCTCCGGCCTCGGCGCGGCTCTCCGGAACGTGGCGAGCGGCGATCCACAGCACAACGGCAGCCACAGGCAGATTGATCCAAAACACGGCTCGCCACGACCCTGCTTCGACCAGCCAACCTCCGAGGAGCGGTCCGACGGCTGCGGCAACACCCCCGAGTCCGGACCACGTTCCTATCGCACGGCCGCGGTCGCCGGAAACAAACGACACCTGAATAATTGCGAGGCTCCCCGGCGTGAGCAGCGCGCCCCCAACGCCTTGCAGGACACGCGCAGCGATCAGGACTTCGAGTGTCGGCGCCAGCGAACACATCAGCGAAGCAATCGCAAACCACGCGATGCCCACCTGGAAAATCAGCTTTCGGCCGAACCGGTCTGCCAGCGCACCGGAGAGGAGGATGAGTGATGCCAACGACAACGTATAACCATTAACGGTCCACTGCAATCCGCCGACTCCGGCTCGGAGGTCCGAGCCGATCGCGGGAAGCGCGACATTGACCGCGGTCGCATCCAGCATCGCCAGAGCCGACGCCCCAACCGTAGCTGCAATAATCCATCGAGCCTGCCGGCTTCCCCACTGGATGCCTTCAGGCCTCAACGCCTCAACCATCTTCAAGATCCTCGCGCCGGAATCTCCTGATGTTCGGCCGTCCAAAGCGAAAGACTAAGCTGCTAGCCCGGAGGCCCTTGTCTCGATTCCGAGCCAAACAATAACGCAAACGAGCCTCCCTTAAACGCACTGATCAAGACATGCAGAACGAGACCAGTCGGGCGGATCAAGAACCTGCCATATTCCCAGTCCGGGCAACATCCCCATCATTTCTATCTCACTTCTTAGGCGTCGGCGACTTCTTTACAGCCCCCGACACCTTCGGCGGGGTTTCCTTTCGGGCGGTCAGAGTCAGGAGGCAAGCTTAAAAGGACCTGGCGGTCTGCGAGTCGGTCATGAAACTTCGGGTCATCAGTGCGTATGACTTCCAGCGATTGAGTCAAGATCAGAAGTGGTTTCCGGAGAAAGACGCAGTATTGCAGCATCGAGATTCTCGCGAAGATGTTTGACTGATGACGTGCCCGGGATTAGCAGGATGTTGGGCGCACGCTGAAGCAGCCACGCGAGCGCTAACTGCATTGGAGTCGCGCCAATCGTTGCCGCCGCTCCGTCGAGCGTGGCCGATTGCAGCGGAGTGAAGCCTCCAAGCGGAAAGAATGGCACGTAGGCTATACCTTGACGCCCAAGCTCATCGATGAAGCCGTCGTCATCCCGGTGCGCCAGATTGTACAAGTTCTGCACGCAAAGAATCTCCGTGATCGTCTGCGCCTCCGACAACTGATCGCGAGTCACGTTGCTAAGCCCAAGATGACGAATCAGTCCTTGACGCTGGAGTTCCGCCAAGACGGTCAGCGGTTCTTCGATCGATCCCTCGGAAGGCTCCATCGCGCCTACTCGCAGGTTGACGAGGTCCAGCACATCGAGTCCAAGATTGCGAAGATTATCGTGTACGGCGTCGATCAATTCCTGGCGCGAAAGCGCATGGACCCACGACTTGTCCTCCAACCGCCGGGCGCCCACCTTGGTAACGATCACCAGTCCCTTCTCATAAGGATGTAGCGACTGTTTGATGATCTGATTTGTCACATGCGGACCGTAGTAATCGCTGGTGTCGATATGGTTGACTCCTGCCGATACAGCTTCTCGCAGAACTGCGATCGCAGCATTCAGATCACGCGGCGGCCCCCACACCTGCGGACCCGCAAGTTGCATAGCGCCATAGCCCATACGCTTCAAACCGATTGAAGTGCCCAAAAGCGTAAAGCTGCCGCCAAGCATCTGTTTCGTCATTTCGCGTCACCTTCCGTCACCCGAGTGGGATGAACGTGTTCACTATTTTCTATCGTGCCACTTCTTGGACAGAGATCACAAATACCTGCGATATTTCAAGCGTCACGCTGAAGGTCAATGGTGGTTCGAAGACGCGGGAAACACTACCAAGGTGAGTGGACTTATGCGTTTCACGCGCTCTCAGCCTTGGCAAGCAAATGGTCCTATTTCCCGTCGTGAAACTATTAGAGAGAAGCTACATGCTTGTGGGCATCGAGGCGACGAGGAATGCACTGAACGAGATAGCTCTCTGACGAATAGGCACCGGGAGCCAGAGGAAATGTCGTGAGCACCAATTCTCTGTAAGGTTTTCCAGTTTCAATCGCTCATACAGCTTGGGCCGTGTGTTGGCGGTCTCCGCTTGTATTTATATGAAAATTCCTATAATATTTACCTGTCATATCGCTGATGCGAACAGATGGTGATGCGTCCGCTCATTTGGCTTGGCGATTCGCGCCGAAATATCCAGGCATTTCCATCAGGCGCTCAGAAACTGATTGGGGACGAACTGCAACTCGTTCAGTTTGGCGGGATGCCGAAGGACGCAAAGCCCTTCAGGGCCATCGGAAGCGGCGTCTTTGAAATCGCGCTGGCGTATGAGACCAATGCCTTCCGAGCTGTGTACGCCGTACAACTCGGAAAAAAGATCTATGTCCTGCACGCGTTTCAAAAGAAGTCGAAGTCGGGCGTTAGGACGCCCCAAAAGGATATTGATCTGATCAAACGGAGATATAAGGAAGCAAAGGCACTGGCAAAACGTGAAGAAGAATAGGCGAAAGGCAAACGAGTTCGAAGAGGGTTCGGGCAACGTGTTTGCAGATTTGGGCCTGACTGACGCGGATGAACTTTACGCTCGCGCCCAAATCGGATTCGGTGTTTACCAGATCCTAAAGAAGAAAGGTCTTAAGCAGCGTGAGATTGCAGACCTACTGGGCGTTCCTCAACCCGAGGTCTCTCATCTGATGAACGGCCATTTCAGTCGTTTCACCACGGACAAGCTGCTTGATTTTCTCAAGCGACTGGACCGGAAGGTGACGATACGGATCAGCTCTCATAAACCCGGAGAACCCTACCAGGTGATCGGGTTCGCGTCATGATCGTGCAGCCCATTTGCAGCCCATTCGGCTGCACTCGAATCCGGAAGGTGAAAATTACAGCGGTTTTGATGCTGATAGTAGACGCCGAGACGCGCGATTGATCTTTAGATTC
>CAZOOE010000596.1:0-4092 GCA_964581275.1 uncultured Clostridia bacterium | reverse complement strand
GGAGAAGGGGGCCTTGACCGGGGTAAGAGAATGGGGGTTCGTGGATGCGTTCCGAAGGCACAGCTCGGAAGAGAAACAGTTTTCGTGGTGGTACTATCGGGCGGGAGCCTTTCGCCGTAATCTGGGGCTTCGCATCGATCATGTCTGGGTGACCGATCCGCTCGCAAGAGATTCCGCGTCGGTCGTGATCGACAAAGAGCCCCGCCGTTGGGAGAAGCCTTCGGACCACGCGCCGGTGGTGGCTGAGTTCAATTGATCCCAGGGCTGGGATTCCGACCGTGCGGCGTGTTGTCCTACAAATTCGATTTGTCGATTGTCTGCTATGCGATTCCTTCGCAGTCACGACTAACTGAAGCTTGTCGGACCCTTGAGCGCTCGAAAACCGGCTTCCAGGTTTTCACCGTAACCTTTTCGCGCGCCATTAGTTCTACAGTATGGCGGCTGAATTGACAGGCGTGAAAGGACGCAAAAAAACGAAAGAGCCGGAGTCGTTCGACCACCGGCTCTCTCTTTGATGGCGGAGAAGGAGGGATTCGAACCCTCGATAGGCCTTTACAGCCTATAGCGGTTTAGCAAACCGCCGCCCTCAGCCACTAGGCGACTTCTCCATCAAAGACTCGAGGGAGTATAGCGGACGGTTTCGAAGGGTATCAAGCTGGGGCTCGAAGAGCCTGATATGACGACTCTAATATGAGGTAAACATGCGAAGATTGAATCGTTTGATTCTTGTGCTTCTGTGGGCCGCGGTCACGCTGTTCCTGATTATCCCCACCAGGATGCATACCGGCGCTCAAACCAAATCAGCTTCAGAGAAGACCGTTGTTCCAAAGATTTGGGATGCCAAGCAACTTGGTACTTGGGCCACTCCGGTCGCTGGTGTCAACGCCGCGCCGAACTTCTACACCGAGGAAGAGTACTACGCCGCGCCGGTGGACAACCTGCGCACTTATCCGGTCTATCATCCGGACTTCGAGCCGAAGGGGTATCGTGAGTCGCTCAAAAAGCAAGGGCCCCAGCCGATGATCGAACCCGAGAAGCTCAAGACGGAGCGCGACTGGATCGAAGCGGGCCATCGCGTGTTTGAAGGGCTCGATTTCCCCGTCACGCGAACCGACGATCCTCGAATCTTCAAGTTTATCGGCGACAGAGACGCACTCAAACAAGCCCGCGCCGAAGTGACTAAGGACGGCGTGATCCTCCAAATGCGCTATGTCGTCACCGCCGACGGAAAGCTGAAAGTTGGCCTCTCGGATTGTGCTGGCTGTCATTCTCGGCTGATGCCTGACGCCAGCGTCCTGCTCGGAGCTGCGACTAAGACCTTCACGCCGCTAGGTGACGGCATACTGGTGGATGGGTTTAACCGAGACCTCGAGGCACGAAAGATCACACTCAACGAAGCGGAATACGCGGCCTATGGCACGCCCTGGGTGAAGGATGACATCAATGCGCGCTTCAAGACGATGACCCCGCAAGAGATTGGCGACGTGGACGGTTTCCCGTTTAACGGAACCTTCGCGCGTTTCAACGGAAGCCCGTACTACGTCACCAAGATCATTGACCTCAACGGGATCAAGGATCGCCGTTATATCGATCACACCGGCACACACATCAATCGCGGTCCGGAAGATATCGCTCGATACGCAGCGCTGGTATCGATTGCCGACGACGGTTCGATCGGGCCATACAAGTTCTTCAACGACCAGCAGCGAAAGCTCCCTTATCGCTTCCCCGACGAAGCGCTGTACGCGATCGGCAAATTCGTCTATTCGCTCGAGGTGCCGCCGAGCCCGAACAAGCTTGATGACATTGCCCGGCGAGGGCAGGAGGTCTTCAAGAGCGAAGGCTGCGCGATGTGTCACACTCCGCCGCTTTACACCAACAACATGCTGATCCCTGCTGACGGGTTCACCCCGCCCAAGGACGATCCGCGCACCGCGCAGCTTCGCGTGATGAAAGGAATGAGCGTCGGCACTGACCCGTCGCTTGCGTTGAAGACTCGAAAGGGAACGGGTTATTACAAGGTGCCCTCGCTGAGAGGGCTTTGGTATCGGGGGTTGGTTGAGCACTCGGGGTCGATCGCTTCGCTCGAGGAGTGGTTTGATCGAAAGCGACTACGCGATGACTTCGTGCCAAGCGGGTGGAAAGGCCCGGGGGTTAAGACTCGCGCGGTGAAGGGCCACGAGTTTGGACTTGAGCTTTCAGCTGACGACAAAAGGGCGTTGATCAGTTTTCTGAAGACGCTCTAACGCTGGTTAATCTTCGGGGGACTACAGGCGGAAGGAGCATAGACTTTAGTCTATTTGTGGACTCTCGAGGGATCACAATCAACACAGACTAAAGTCTATGATACTTGCGCCTGAGGGCCGGACTACGAACTCTTTACTGTTTCAGGGCGGCGACTCGGACGACCTGGCGACTCCTATCCATTCTTGAACGCCCGGCGGGGTGAATTCTCGCTCGTCGCCGGCAAGTCCTTCGATTGCGGTCATTCGTCGGTGTCGCGGTGTTGCGGCCTTGGCTCATCAGGCTTGCGCACCCTCAACACCGTAGCGAACTCATCTTCGTAAACCTTCTCGAAGTCTCCAGTGTCTTCCGCAACCTGCAGGAAATCCGGATGCTCATTATCGGTGAACACGTATTCCGCGCCGAACCGGTGGCGTATCACCGGAGCCGGGTTGTCTTCGTCACCTAGAGTGATATTCTTGTACACATTCCAAAGATCAGCGTCCTTGTCGAACAGGTAGGTGGGGTCAAGCCCGACGATGTAGGTGTTATTCGGGTTATAGTAGAACAGCATCGGAAAGTCATCCCAGTCGGTATTGAAGATCATCGAGCCGCGCGGCGTGTTGGCTGCGATCCATTCTGACGCGCCTTGATAAGCGAACGGGTCCGCTTCGCTCTTCACGTCTTGGCGCGCTTGCCAGAGACACCAGCCCATCCACGAGGTAGCGGCCAATGTGACAACCACCGCACAGATCGTCGCAAGTGACCGGTCTCGTGTTCGAACCGGCCACACTGACTTCAGCCCCTCAAACCGTGGCGAAATTGTGCAAGCCGCAAACAAGATAGCAAACGGAGGCCAGTACTCGATAAAACGCCTCGACTTGAACGCCATCAGCAACAACACAAACGACACGATCAGAAGGAATAGCGGCTTGAGGTCACGCTTTCGGTCGCGATAGTCAAAGGCCAGCAGAGCGACAAAATAAACTATGAATGCGACGGCGCTGATGCCCAACATCGCCCACGTCTCGTACGGATACCACTCGACGCCTACATCGACCGGATAGGTGCCGGCATACTTCATTAATATGTGCTCGCGAAACAATGCGAGGTTCTTAGGGAAATAAGGATTGACGACGAGACCGGCGGCGATCCCGATAGACGCCGTTAGCACCCCCCACAGATCAATGCGCCGCTCACACAAATAAACGCTGATCGAATAGGCCAATGCGAACGCCAGCATCAGCGGGAACAGGCTGTACGACCAGACGAAGACAAAGGAAAGCAGCCCAAGCCAGAAGTGCTTTCGCTTCAGGATCAAATACGTCCCGACGCCCAACAGTGCGAGCGACAGCGCGGGCGCTCTGGTCATCGACAGGCGATACACAAAATGCTCGGACCCGGCTACCAACGGCGCAAGCCATAGCCATCGATATCCGATTCGCCACGAGACCAGCAGCGCGAACAGTGCGCCAATGCCGAGGCTGGAAAAAACAACTGCCGCCAGTTTGGCTCCGACTCGCAGATCGCCAAAGGTGAATGGAATCAAGAGAACATGAAACAGGTAGTGATGATCGACGTAGTTTTGCTCGTTCAGGCTGGTCAGCGGCAGAGCCTTGAACGCAGGAAGGTGCGGCCAATTCTCGCGCAGCATCGCCGCCCACCGGATGTGATAGTAACCGTCGTTATCGAGAATCGCCGGTCCGCCAAATTGAACCCAGCCCATAACCGCGAGTATCAGCACGAATCCTGCAGCGACCTCAAGGGTGGATGGGGGGGCGAAGGGGCGAGGGGGAGGGGCGGAGACGGGGGGAGGGGGCGAGGGGGCGAGGGGGAGAGGAGGTGAGGAGCTGAGGCGCGGAGGAGCGG
>CAZOOE010000595.1:0-4116 GCA_964581275.1 uncultured Clostridia bacterium | reverse complement strand
AGTTGGCGAAGGTCGAGCAGCCCATGTAGTGGTGCACCATCCGGCCAGCCAGCGAGAAACGGCTCGTGCCGTCCGGCATCAAGCCCTTGCCCTGGGTGGCGCGGATCGCCGTGCACAGGTTGGTCTTGCGCGACAGGCAGGATTTTCACTTCCGGCATTCCGGCCTGTACATTGGGATGGCGGTGCTACTCTTTGACACAACTGTGCCACCGCCAGTCAGTGGCGAAAGAGTAATTATTCCTGACAGTAGCCACGATTCTCCCGGTTCAACGATCAAGACGATCGCGGTCCTCCCATTCCATAACCTCTCCGGTGATCCCGAGCAGGAGTACTTCGCGGACGGCGTCACCGAGGAGATCATCAACGCACTAGCGCAAATTCCCGGTCTGCGCGTGGCGGGCCGCAGTTCGGCGTTTTCGTTCAAAGGTCGCAATGAGGATCTGCGCTCGGTGGGGGCAAAACTCAGCGTGGCCACCATCCTCGAGGGCACGCTGCGACGCGCCGGCAATCGTCTCAGGATCACCGCCCAGCTCATCGATGCGGGCAGCGGATATCAACTCTGGTCGGAGCGATACGACCGAGTCATGGAAGACGTCTTCGCAGTCCAGGACGAGATCGCCAATATGATCGCCGGACGGCTCCAGTTGTCGCTCAGTGCGCAGGGAGAGGGCCAGCACGTAGAACCGCCAACAAAGCACATTGGAGCGTTCGAGCTGTACCTGAAGGGACGTGGCCTTCTCTATCAGAGAGGGCTCAGTATTCCCAAGGCGATTGACTGCTTCACCCAGGCCGTGTCGCTCGATTCAACCTACGCCCAGGCTTGGGCCGGATTGGCGGATGGATACACCACCTCCGCGTACTCAGGTTTCAAACCGGCAGCTGAAGTTATGCCCCGTGCGCTGGAGGCGGCCCGACGAGCGCTTCAATTGGACCCGGATCTCGCCGAGGCGCACAGCGCCGTCGCGTGCGCCACGTTGTTGTATGACTTGCGATTCGACCTCGCGGAGCAGGGGTTTAAGCAGGCGCTCGAGCTCAATCCGAACTATCCCCAGGCTCGGGCATGGTATGGGCTGTTCTTCCTGCAGTGGGTTGCCGGGCGTGAACAGGAAGCCCACGATGAGCTTTTGCGGCTTCTTCAAGTCGACCCATTGTCCGGCTATGCGAACGTCATTTTCTGCTTCTCCGGCATTTGCAGCGGCCGCGTATCGGAGGCCGTTGAACATGGTCGACGAGGAGTTGAGCTCGATCCGGACTCGTACCTCGCTCATTGGAGCCTTGCGGCAGCCCTGGAATGCGACACACAGTATGAAGAGGCCGCTGCAATTGCAGAGCGAGCTCTTGCCATATCCGGACGTCACAGTTGGGCTCTCTCTTCTTTGGTAGTGATCTACGCGGCGTGGAACAAACCAGTCGATGCGCGAGCTGCATACCGCGAACTGCAGGCTCGAAGCGCGCGGGACTACATTCAACCGTCGATGCTCGCGCAAGCAGCAGCCGCCGTGGGAGAAATGGATCGAGCAATCTCTTTCGCGCAGCAAGCGCTCGACGCCAAAGATCCGTTGTTTGTCATGCTGGCGGGCTCGTGGCCAGGCTACCGAGGGCTCCGCGCCGATCCCCGCTTCCGCGAGATAGTCAGTCACCTGGCGTTTCCGGGCTGGAGCATTACACAGAAAGAAGATGAATAAGGAACCTTCAGCCACCACCACCCTGTCGCATTACCGCATCGTATCCAAAATCGGGGCGGGTGGAATGGGT
Source organism: uncultured Clostridia bacterium (assembly GCA_964581275.1). GTDB lineage: Bacteria > Acidobacteriota > Blastocatellia > UBA7656 > UBA7656 > Onstottus_A. Next base: position 2,361 of record CAZOOE010000595.1, on the reverse strand, counting down.
GAAGTGTATCTGGCTGAAGACATCCGGCTCGACCGCCGAGTCGCCCTCAAGATCCTGCCCGAACAGTTCGCCCAAGATGAAGACAGGATGCGTAGATTTGTTCAGGAAGCCAAGTCGGCTTCTGCTCTCAATCACCCTAATATCCTTACCATTCATGAAATCGGCGATGCCGACGGCAGTCACTTCATCGCTGCCGAATACGTTGAAGGCGAAACCTTGAGCCGGCGGCTTAAGAGCGCACCGATGCCGCTCGGATCCACCCTTGACGTAGCAATTCAGATTGCGTCCGCCCTCCAAGCTGCGCACAACGCAGGGATCGTCCACCGCGATATCAAACCCGACAACGTGATGATTCGTCCTGACGGCCTCGTCAAGATTCTCGATTTTGGCATTGCCAAGCTCACTGAGAAGAATAGCGAACCGGTTGACGAGGAAGCGGCAACTGCGATCAAACGCGGAACAAGTCCGGGAATGATCATCGGAACTGCCGGATATATGTCGCCGGAGCAGGCGCGCGGGAAGGAAATTGACTCTCGTACCGATATCTTCAGTTTTGGAGTCGTGCTCTATGAAATGCTGACTGCGAGAAGCCCGTTTGAGGGTGAGAACGCCATGGACGTAATCGGTTCCATTCTGCACAAGGAACCAACGCCTATTAGCCAGCTTAGGCCCGCCCTCCCTCACGACATCGAGAGACTCATCATTAAGACGCTCAGGAAGGACCGCGAAGAACGATACCAGACCGCAAAAGACTTGTTGATAGATTTGAAAGACGCCAGACAAGAACTGGAACTTCAAAGCCGGTTGGCGAGAACGGGCCCGCCAAACCGAGAAGAACTCAAGACACAAGTCCAGCCGGCAACGACGTCCGATGTTCCACACACTACTTCGAGCGCGGAATATCTGATCAGCGAAATCACGAAACGCAAACGGGGGGTTACAGTCGCGCTAACGGTTTTGTTTCTAGCTTCGATCGGTTTTGGTTATTGGTTCCTGGGCAATCGCACGTCGCCCTCGAGGCAGATCGAATCGATCGCGGTGCTGCCATTCGTCAATGAGAGCGGTAATGCTGATGTTGAGTATCTCTCGGATGGAATGACCGAGACTCTCATAAGCAGCTTGTCACAATTGCCGAAATTGAATGTCAAAGCGCGGTCATCGGTGTTCCGTTACAAAGGTAAGGAGGCCAGCCCTCAAACCATCGGGAAAGAGCTAAACGTGCAGGCGATCCTTACCGGACGGGTGGTGCATCGCGGCGACCAACTAATACTCAGCCTTGAATTGGTTGAAGCGCGAAATGAGAACGTTATCTGGAGTGAGCAATATAGTCGCAAGGAGGCGGACCTCGTTACGTTGCAAAGCGAGATTGCGCGCGATGTTTCCAGCAAGCTGAAAACCAAACTGTCAGGCACCGACGAGCAGAGGTTAGCCAAGAGCTACACGACAAACCCCGAGGCTTATCAGCTTTATCTAAAAGGACGTTTTTACTGGAACAAGCGCGCAAGCGATTCCCTCAAACAGGCGGTTGAGTTTTACAAGCAAGCGATCGAGAAGGACCCGGGGTTTGCGCTTGCGTACTCAGGATTGGCTGAGACCTACGTACTATTCCCGCCCTATAGTGTTGCTTTGCCGAAGGACAGCTTCCCTCAGGCAAGAGCGGCGGCGCAGCGGGCATTGGAGATCGACGATTCACTTGCAGAGCCCCACGCCGCGCTCGGGCTTTACTTGACTACTTTTGAGCGAAAGCGAGCAGAAGCGGAACAGGAACTGCGCCGCGCCATCGAACTCAACCCGACCTATGCGACCGCGCATCATTGGCTCGGACTCGAAGTCCTCGGGCCAGCGAAACGGTTTGATGAAGCTCTCGCCGAACTCAGACGTGCCGAAGAACTCGATCCGCTTTCATCGGTAATAGTGACGGAGGTGGGCGGCTGCCTCCTATATGCGCGACGATATGATGAGGCGATAGCCCAGTTCAAACACGCCCTCACGGTTGACCCAAAGTTTTACTACGCCCACATTTACCTGGGTTGGGTTTTCAACGCCAAGGGAATGTATCGGGAAGCTATTGACGAGTATCGAAAGGCTCTTGAGTTGAACGACGACCCTACCGCAAAAGCATTCCTCGCGCTTTCGCTGGCGAAGTCAGGCGGGCGTGGCGAAGCGCTTAAGCTGCGCGACCAGTTGAAATTGGAATCCCCACATCGTTATGTTCCGAGCTACTGCTTTGCAATTGCGTGTATCGCGCTCGGCGAGAAAGACCAGGCATTCGAGTGGTTGGAAAAAGACGTTGAAGAGCGTTCGTCCTGGCCTGTCGTTTATGCCGTTACTCCGGAGCTTGACGAAATACGCGACGATGCG
>CAZOOE010000594.1:0-4139 GCA_964581275.1 uncultured Clostridia bacterium | reverse complement strand
GGCCGATGATGATCACCGGACGCGAAGTGTGAATAATGATCTTGAGCTTGTTAGCCGCGCGCTCGATGTCGATGTGCGACACCCCCGCGCCGGCAAAGCGACCCTTCAATTCCTTCTTGAGCTTCAGGTCTTCGTGCAAAAGATCGGCGTAATCCCGTTTGGCGATCCAGTTCGAATGCCAGGTGCGATTAAAGCCCAGTCTGAATCCGTACGGATGAACTTTCTGACCCACGATTCCTCCACTCAGGTTCATCGTTCAGGGTTCAGAGTGCCGAGTTAAACCGGGAACCCTAAACCACGAACCCTGAACCTTCATTCTTTCTCCGATTCCACTTCGATAGTTATATGGTTCTGCCAGCGGCGCTCACGATACGCCCGGCCCATTGGCGCAGGGCGCACTCGTCGCCGATATTTAGTCGGACCGAGGTCAACCGTGGCATTTGAGACCTTGAGCCGGTCCACGTCGATCGCCACGTTGAGCTGATCGGCCTTTTGCTCGGCGTTCGCAATAGCCGAGCGCAACGTAATCTCGATCGGCTTTGCGGCGCGCTTGTTTGAAGTCTTAAGCATCGCCAGCGCGTCGTTGACGCTGCGACCCCGAATCAGATCAATGACCAGCCTAGCCTTCTGAGGCGAACCCTTGATGTACTTTGCGACTGCGCGTGCCTTCATCGCTTACTTCCCTCCCGGCGCCTTCTTCACGGTTTTGTCAGACTTCTCAGGATGCCCCTTGAACTGCCGCGTGGGCGCGAACTCGCCTAGCTTGTGACCGACCATGTTCTCCTGAATATAGACCGGAATGAATTTCTTTCCGTTGTGCACGGCGATCGTGTGGCCAACCATCTCAGGCACGATTGTCGAACGACGAGACCACGTCTTTTGGACGCGCTTCTCGTTCGTCTGGTTCATCCGCGTGATCGTCTTGATCAAGTGTTCGTCAAGAAACGGTCCTTTTCTAATCGATCTTGCCATAACGTTTAATATCCGGTTTCGGGTTTCTGGTCGGTAGCTGGTCACAGACCAGAAACTACAAACCAGAAACCAGAACGTTATTTCTTGCCTCGGCGCACGATAAACTTATCGGTGCGCTTGTTGTTTCGAGTCTTGTACCCGCGAGTGGGCTGACCCCAGGGAGTGACCGGGTTGCGTCCGCCGGATGTTTTGCCCTCACCTCCGCCATGCGGGTGATCCACTGGGTTCATCGCTACACCACGCACCTTGGGTCTGCGACCCAACCATCGGTTGCGACCCGCCTTACCTAACGAAACATTGCTGTGCTCGATATTACCGATCTGTCCGATAGTCGCGTAGCAGTCGATGTGCACTCGGCGTATCTCACCGCTCGGCAATCGCAGTTGAGCCCAATCGCCTTCCTTCGCCACCAGCTGCGCCGCTCCTCCCGCTGCCCTGACCATCTGGGCGCCCTTGCCGGGCCGAAGCTCGACATTGTGAATCGTGGTTCCCAGCGGGATGGCTTTCAGCGGAAGCGCGTTGCCGGCGATGATGTCTGCCTCAGGTCCGGACACCACCGTCTGACCAACCTTCAAGCCAACCGGCGCGATGATGTACCGCTTCTCACCGTCAACGTAATTGAGCAAAGCAATCAGCGCCGAGCGATTCGGATCGTACTCGACAGTGGCGACTTTCGCGGGAATACCCTTTTTGTCGCGCTTGAAATCGATGATCCTGTAGAGCCGCTTGGCCCCACCGCCCCGCCGTCGTACCGTGATATGCCCGTCACTATTGCGACCGGATATTCTCTTTTTCGGCTCGAGCAGCGGCTCATATGGGGTGTCGGTGGTTATCTCATCACGGGTGAGATAAGTCTGAAAGCGCCTCGCTGACGATGTTGGTGTGAGCTTCTTGATTCCCATCGGTTACCTCATTGCCGATCTGCCGACCAAATCGCCGGTTTCAACCGGCAATCGGCAGTTGTCGATCGACAATTCTCTAGATCGCGTCCTCATACATAATCGGCTTCTCGCCGGCTTTGAGCGTCACAAACGCCTTCTTCCAATCCGAACGGCGGCCCATCTCACGGCGCGTCGGAATACGCTTCATCTTGCCGTGATAGTTGGCTACTCGCACAGTTTCAACCTTTACTCCCAGGATCTTTTCGACTGCTCGCTTTATCTCCGGTTTGGTCGCGCTCCGATGCACCTTTAGCGTGAGCATCTGGCGGTCGTTGCCCGTGCGGCCCATCGACTCGGGCTCATCTTTCATCGTGAGCGCCTTCTCGGTGATGACCGGCCCCTTGATGACATCCCAAATACTTTTCATCGAAGCTTCTCCTACCCGTTGCTCAACTGTTTCTCTAACTGGACGGCGGCCTCGCGAGTCAGCGCGATCTGCTCGTGCGTCAGGAGGTCGTACACGTTTACGCCGCTGGCGGAGACCAGGGTGACCTCGCGAAGATTGCGAGACGAGAGCACAAGCTTGCCGTTGTTCGGCGAATCGACAACCAGCGTTCGCCTGTTAAGACCCAGGGCTTCAAGTGTCGCCGAAAAGTCTTTGGTCTTGTGCGACGCCAGCTCAAAGTTCTCGACGATGACCAGTCCGCCTTCGCGCAACCGCTCCGAAAGCACTGATCGTATGGCGCCACGTCGCATCTTCTTCGGGATCGCATAAGACCAATCGCGCGGCTGAGGCCCGTGCACGTTGCCGCCGCCCTTCCAAAGCGGGCTGCGCAAGCTCGCTATTCGGGCGCGCCCGGTCCCCTTCTGCTTCCACAGCTTTTTCCCGGATCCTCTGACGTCCCCGCGGGTCTTCGTCGCTGAGGTTCCAGCACGCTGATTCGCCAGGTAGCATTTCACCGCCGAATAAATCAGCGCCTTGTTGAGCGGAGCGTCGAACACCTCATCGGACAACTCGACTTCGCCGACCTCTTCACTCTTCAGGTTCTTTACCTTCACAACAGGCATATCGTCTCCAGGTGAGTTGAGAGAGTACGTTCAGAGTACAAGCCTTAGGTTGCTTGTAGCTGCCTTCTGAGCAGAACAATCTAAAGGTTGTACTCTGAACGTACTCTGAACTTACTCTTCATAGTTGCGCCTTCTTGATCAGCACGTACGATCCGTTGGGTCCCGGAACCGCTCCCCGAATCATCAGAAGGTTGTTCTCGGTATCAACCGCAGCCACGCGAAGGTTCTTGACCGTAAGGCTGACGTTGCCCATTTGGCCCGCCATCTTGGTACCTTTGATAACGCGAGACGGATAAGCCGAAGCCCCGATGCCGCCCGGCGCCCGGTGAAACATCGAGCCGTGAGTGGCAACGCCGCCGGCGAACCCGTGTCTCTTGACGACGCCCGCGAAGCCTTTTCCCTTTGACTTGCCGACCACCTCAACGAGATCGTTCTCGTTAAACATGTCGACCAGTATCTTGTCGCCGACGCTGGTCGCCTCATCGCTTGCCTGGATGCGCACCTCTCGCAGCACTCGAGTTGGCGGCACGCCGGCACGTTTGAAGTGACCTTCGGTCGGTTTATTTACTCGGCGTGGCGCTTTCTCTTCCACCAGGCCAAGCTGCACTGCATTGTAGCCGTCAGTGTTGACGGTCTTCTTTTGAACTACAATGCACGGGCCGGCCTTGATCACCGTCACCGGCGTTACCGAGCCGTCTTCCAAGAACAACTGCGTCATCCCAAGCTTCTTACCGATTATTCCGTTGACCATAATTCAGTCCCGAGTACTGAGTGCTGAGTGCTGAGACCGAGTATGGCTACTCAGCACTCATCGCTCAGCTCTTATTTGTGGTCCTTGCCGAAGGCCTTGATCTCGACATCCACCCCTGCAGGAAGATCGAGTTTCATCAGCGCGTCTACCGTTTGCGGCGTGGGATCCAGGATATCCATCAGCCGTTTGTGAGTCCGAATCTCGAACTGCTCACGAGACTTCTTGTCGACGTGCGGGCTGCGCAGCACCGTGTACTTGTTCTTCACCGTCGGCAGTGGAATCGGTCCAGCCACACGCGCGCCCGTTCGCTTGGCCGTGTCAACTATCTCGGCCGTCGACTGGTCAAGCACACGGTAGTCATAAGCCTTCAACCGGATTCTTATCTTTTCGTTCAGCATGATTGCCAATCCTCTAGGTCTTATAGGTGCTATTCCTACTCAATTACTTCCGAGACCGTCCCCGCCCCT
>CAZOOE010000593.1:0-4140 GCA_964581275.1 uncultured Clostridia bacterium | reverse complement strand
TGCCTCAACGAGGGAATGGCCACCTTGGCCCGGGAGCATAACCATGCAAACGTGCTGTGCCTGGGCGACAGAGAAATCGGTCAAGATGTGGCTGAGCGGATTCTCCAACGATTCATCGATACGCCTGTTGGCGATGAGGAACGCCACGTCAGGCGCGTGGCCGAACTAGACGAGGCATTGTCAGAGCAACTCGAGCGTACTATGTGATGGGATATGAATGATATGAAGCGATCTGTGACCTCGGCGGCAGGCATTATCGCCTTTACTCTGGCCATCCTCGCCGGCACTTCGTGGCGCAGCAGAGTCGATCGATCGTCTGACACAAACCGCTTCACGATCGACGCGATGCTCGCCTCAAAGTCCAAGGACCAAGACGTGGGGGTTGTTGACTTCTTTCACGAGATGTCCAGGCTGCTCAAGCGGGAGTACGTCGATCCGGCAGCGATCGAAGACCAAAAGCTAGCCTCAGGAGCTGTGCGAGGCATGGTTGGCAGCCTCGGGGACCCAAATTCTCTCTACTTCGACAAAGACCAGTTTCGTTTGTATGAAGATGAGCGAGCAGGAAAGTTTGAGGGCATCGGCGCCGAGTTCGCCCTTAGGATGGATGCACCTCCCGGTAAGGAGAATCGAGCAGGCATCTTGCCAAGCCCTGAGGACGAAGATGCGGGGCCAGGCGCGCATGCCATACGGATACCAAAGCTCGTCGTGACCGCAGTGGTTCCAAACGGCCCGGCGGCGAAGGCTGGCGTGGAAGTTGGAGATGTGGTATCAGTCGTCGATAGTCACTGGCTCGTAGACGCTAAAACAATTCAAGATCTTCAGGACGCTCGCTCCAAGTTTCAAGCCGGGAAGCTGTCTCGAGAGGCTTATGCGGCCATCCACAAGGACGTGCGCCTTCGACTTGAAACCAGCATGTTGCCTTTGAGGGCCGCACAAAGGCTGTCCTCGGGCCTCGCAGGGTCTTCAAACATCGTCTGGAAACGGCATGACGCCAGCAGACAGACCAAGATCGAAAAGGGCACCTCTGCGATTCCTACGTTCGAGGCGGACGGATCGAGCATCAAAGCACTACTGTTTGTGCCAGGGAACGCTGAGAAGCTGAAGAACGCTCTGAAGTCGGGAAATATGACGATCGACCTTAGAAACAATGTCAACGGCGATTTCAGCGAGATGCGTAAATGCCTCGCCGCCGTAGCGCCCGCCGGAACTTACGGCTATGTGGTGGGCCAGCGAGATCGAAAGGCCAGCGCCTTGACCATATCGGAAGGGAATTCGAAACCGCCCAAGCTTCAGCTACTCGTCGATCAAAGCACTGCAGGCGCAGCCGAAATCTTTGCGATGGCGCTTCAATCCAAAGGCTTGGCGAAGGTCACCGGCCTGGCCATGTCCCCTGATAAGGACGTGGTTGGAGTGTTCGGGCTGCCAGATGGCTCTGGCTACACGTTGGTGAAAGGAAAGTTCACGTTAACGCAAAGTCAGCAGAAGCACACAAGGTTGGTGCGTCCGCCACAGATCATCTATTTGGATTTCGACACCGAGCGGGGTGACGCATGAGGGCCATGTCTCGAGTAATCGCATTTGCGCTCGGCTTGGCGCTTTGTTTCGGGGTGGGCTTTTCTTGGCGCAACATTCGATCTGGCGAGTTGCCGACCTTGGCAACCATGGCGACCATGGTGACGGGTCGCGGCGATTCGGGCGAAAAAACGGCCGACGACGTGTTCAAGCTTGCTTACAACCGACTCGAGGCCGACTACTACAGGCCGGTTGAGAGCAAGCAGCTCAAGTATGCGGGGATTGAAGGAATGATGAGTTCCCTCGGCGATCCGCACACGCTGTTCCTGCCGCCGCAAGCAGAGAAGGACTTCGATCAGGAAACGAGGGGCAATTTCGTCGGGGTCGGAGCGCGACTGCAAAAGGATCCGCTTGGCGCCAAGGTCGTGAATTCGTTCGAAGACGGACCCGCGTATGCGGCTGGCCTCCGCAAGGGCGATGTCATTACCGGCGTTGACGGCAAGACGATGGTTGGAGTTGCGGTGGACGATATCGTCACGCACATTCGAGGCGAAGAAGGCACCAAGGTCACATTAACCTTGATCCGCCCCGGCGAGGAGAAGCGCAAGACGATATCGGTCAAACGCACGCAAATCACAACGCCCACGGTGGACGCTCAGTTCTTTAAGGACAGCGGCTTGGGCTACGTAACCGTTTCCCAGTTTGCGGAACCGACCACCGAGCAGTTTGACAAGGCTCTGGACGAGCTGGACAAGAGCGATCTCAAAGGGCTGATGACAAACGCCAACTCGGTCGTTGTCGAAAATGTAGGTCGCCAGCGAAACGGAGCGGTTCGCTTCCCGGATCGCCGCGAGCATGGCGGGAAAAGCCTCATCCCCGTTGACGAGGGCCTGCACGCGGTTGGCGGCGACCAAGGGTAGTTGGGCGACCCGATCCACCACGTGCGCCAGCATCCGCAAATGCTCCGCTTCGACGCGGTGCGGCTCACCCATGTCATCGGGAATGGGTTTGAGACTGACATCGTTCGACGCCCGGCCAATGCGCAACGAGAGGGCGTGGCGCCGGATGCGGTTGATCCCCAGCGCCAGGTACAGCAGCGGTCCGGCGAACGGCAGAAGCCAGATCAATCCAAGCCACAACGCCGCCGCGCGCGAATCACGCTTGTTGAGCACGGCGTGGATCGAAGCCAGCAACGAGGCCAGAAAGCTGAGGCCAGCGACCAGGTGAGGCCAGAATTCCGCGAGATGATCCTTCATCGATGCAGGGGCCTTTATGCGTTATCAGCAGCCAGACGCAAGTTGATTGGCAGGATCGGCTGGCTTCGACGGCTCGGTTTCAGTCCTGTGCGGACGTATAGGTCAGGTCGTCGAAAAAAACCGTGACACTGTTGCCGTCGATCCACGGAGTGCAGAGGCCGAAGCGGTCAAAGGTGGCGCCGATGTCCTTGTGGCCCGGGGCGAGATCGAGGTGACAGGTCTGATCGTCGAGCCCGACAGTGATCCGGCCACGACCGTTCGCGCCAGCCGGATCGTAGCGTAGAAACCAATCGTGAACCTGCCGATCCGGATAGATGCGCGGGGACTTTCCGCCGTTGGACCCGAGCGCAATCCCTGCGTCGCTATGCGTGCGATACACAGGATAAAAAAAGAAGCCCTCGCCCGACGGGCCTTCGATATTGATCCCGAGATAATCCATCGGAATCGAGTGTTTCTGCGACGGGTTGCTCCGCATGCTGTGTTTCGAATGGTAGAAGCCAATGGATGCCGTGCTGTCGCTGATCGCGCGCAACACGGCGACTTTCCCGCGCGCCTCCAGTCTGGACTTGAGCGTCAGTGTCGCGAGTGAGTCTCCATAGGCGGCCATGCGGGCCGGTTCACGGCAGTCGCCGCGAAAGATCAACCCACCCAATTCCCCCGCCCTTGTGCCGCCGGCGTAATGAGTCTGACTCCAGCCGAAATCAAACTTCGGCCGCGTGTCTGAAGTCACGTAGGTGCGACGGTTGTTGAACCCGTCCCATTTCGGATCTTCGCGGAAATCAAAGGCGACGCCGTTGATCGTGACGTCGTCGAGCCAGACTTCGCCCGCGCCATCCCAGGACTTGAGCACAGGCAGGAGACCGAAGTGGGTCACGATGAGTCCGTCGGCGTGCCGATGCTCCGGCACGATCTCGCAACGAGCGGTTTTGCCGTTCATCGTGAAGGTCCATAGGCCCTTGCCGCCGGCGCCGTTCGGATCATACAGCATCTTCCACTGATACGCTTTGTCGCACGGAATCTCGACGGGCGAAATCCGTTCGCCCTGGACGATCTCACCGATGACACCAGCCGACGCGCGCCAGCGGCGGGTGCAATATTCAAGATGACAGTGAAACGTCTCGCCGCGGGTGTTGATGCGGACGACCAGCGTGTTTGGCGTGCGCCATTCGTTGAGCGTGTTGGTGTTGAAAAATCCGAGCAAGCAATGACCGCTTCCACGCGGGACGAAGAGACGCCCTTCGGCGGTGAGAGGGCAATCCAGGTTGAGCGGCGTGGGTAGATGATAACCATAATAGCTCGGCTCTCCGGCCGGCTGGATTCGTCCGCCGATTTCCCCAGCCTGTCCGCCGGCGTGGCGGGTCTTAGCGCTGTA
>CAZOOE010000592.1:0-4149 GCA_964581275.1 uncultured Clostridia bacterium | reverse complement strand
CGTGTTCGACTGGCGCTCACGCGGTCGGCGACAGCTTCAAGATCATCCAGCGCGGTGACGCCGACGCGATGCTGTGCGGAGGCGCTGAAGCCGCCATTACTCCGATGGGTGTGGGCGGGTTCGCCGCAATGCGAGCGCTGTCGACTCGCAACGATGACCCCGATCGCGCCAGCCGCCCGTTTGATGCCGAGCGCGATGGATTTGTGATCGGCGAAGGCGCGGGAGTCCTGCTTCTTGAAGAGCTTGAGAGGGCGCGCGGTCGCGGCGCAAAGATCTACGCGGAGATGGTTGGCTACGGGATGTCGAGCGACGCGTTTCATATCACTCAACCCTCGGAAAACGGAGACGGGGCAGTACGCGTCATGACGAATGCAATCAAAGACGCCGGCGTTCAGCCCCAGGATGTTGACTACATCAACGCTCATGGAACGTCGACTCACTACAACGACAAGCTCGAAACCATGGCGATCAAGAAGGTGTTTGGTGATTCCGCATATTCAATTCCTGTCAGCTCGACGAAATCAATGATGGGACACTTGCTGGGGGCGGCCGGAGGAGTGGAAGCAGGAATCATCGCGCTGGCGCTCCAAGATCAGATCATACCGCCGACCGCCAATCTCGAGAATGCTGATCCTGACTGCGACCTCGATTACGTGCCGGGCGCTGCCCGGCGCAGGCCGGTGCGATATGCTCTGTCGAACTCCTTTGGTTTCGGCGGGACAAACGCGGCGGTACTTATGAAGCGTTATGACGGGGACTAGCACGGCCGCGGTGGCAGCGCGGGTGGTGTCGTTGGCGGGTGGGACGATAGATTCATCAAGCCACATTACACCGGAAAGCAAAAGACTATGAGCTGGCGCAGGTCTGCTCTGGCCATCATTTCAAGTAGAGTATTCGTATGAACACAGTCGTCTGTCTGAAGCAGGTGCCAAAAAAGGATTCGATCTTGCGAATCGGATCTGATCAGAAATGGATCGATGAACGCGACATCAGCTACGAAATGAGTGAGGCGGACGCATACGCCCTTGAAGAGGCGCTTCGCCAAAAAGAGAAGCACGGCGGCGAGGTAATCGTCATCTCTCTCGGTCCTGAACGCGTGCGCCAGTCAATCAAAGAGGCTCTGGCGAAAGGCGCGGACCGTGCGATACATCTGCACGATCCAATTTTCGACACCGCCACCGACGCGGCTGCGCTCGGTCGCTCGCTTGCGGCGGCGCTCAAGGATGAGAAGTACGATCTGATATTCACCGGACTGCAATCGGATGATTTTGGTTTCGCGCAGGTCGGATTGATAATGGCGGAGCAGTTGGGTTTGCCGAGCGCGACGATAGTGATGGAAGTGCAGCCCGAGCAGGGCGCGGTGCGAGTGAAGCGAGAGCTCGAGAGCGGTTGGTTTCAGTGGGTGCGGCTGCCGATGCCGGCACTGCTGACGATCCAGTCGGGCATCAACCAGCTTCGCTATGCCACGCTAAAGGGAATCATGGCCGCAAAGAAAAAGGAGATTCGCGAAGTCAAAGCTGCCGACGCCGGGCTGACCGCGGATGATTTGAAACCGGCGCAAATGATCGAGCGGGCCTATCTTCCGGAGAAGACTAAGCGGACTGAATTTATCGAAGGCAAACCGGCTGATGCCGCGGCGAAACTAGTCGAGAAACTGCGCTTCGATGCAAGAGTGATCTAGATTTTTCAATTGCCGATTTCCGGTTGAGGACCTTGCTAGAGATGCACGTCCAAAATCGGCACTTGCCAACCTAAGAATCGGCATTCTGTTTTGGGGAGCCTATGAGCCAGGGAATACTTCTTTTCATAGAACAGCGTGACGGAGTGCTCAACCGCACCTCGTTTGAAGCAATGGTAGCTGCCCAGGACATTGCATCGACGACCGGCGAAAAACTGTCCGCCGTAGTGCTTGGGAAATCCATCGCCGGAGTAGCGTCTGAGGTGGCTGGTAAGAAACTCGAAGCGGTTCACACGGTCGAAGACGATAAGCTCGCCGAGTACACTCCCGACGGTTATGTGGCGGCGTCCAAACAGGTTATCGAAAAACTGGATCCGCGCTTCGTGATTCTCAGTCACACCTATCAAGTTCGGGATTTCGCGCCAAAGCTGGCTGCGGCACTTGGACGAACTTTTGTCACCGACTGCGTGGGCTTTCGCGCTGAAGGCAGCGATGTCGTATTCACCCGCCAGATTTTTCAGGGCAAGATCAACACCGATGTGCGTGTGACCGGCGTTCCTCCGATCCTGGCGTCATTTCAAGCCGGGTCCTATCGAGCCGACAAAGCTGAAACAGGCGAATCGCCGTCTCGCATCACCCCCCTTGAGATCAGCATGTCGGACGTGCAAATCAGGACTCAGGCGGAGCCGAAGTTTCAAGAAGCGAAGCAGGCTGTTGACCTGAGTCAGGCGCCGCTGATTGTCGCGGTTGGCCGCGGGATCAAGAGCCAGGAGAACATCCAGATCGTGCAAAAGCTCGCCGACGCGATGGGTGCGGAAATCGCAGCTTCTCGTCCGATATGCGACAACGAATGGCTGCCAATGGACCGGCAAATCGGTAGCTCAGGCCAGACGGTCTCACCGAAACTCTACCTTGCGATCGGCATTTCAGGCGCGATTCAGCACGTTGTTGGGATGAAGAACGCGCAGACGATCGTTGCAATAAACAAAGACGCAGAGGCGCCCATCTTCGACATCGCAGACTATGGCATTGTAGGTGATCTTTTCGAGATCGTGCCCGCGCTCACTGCGGAGATCGAGAGAGCAAAAAGCGAAGGGTAATAGTCCAGGGATCGGTCAGCCCTGTTGGGGTTCGCTAATCGGATCCGTGAACAATCCGTCTGATCCCGTCAAATCCATGGTTAATTCTGATTGGCGATGAGCATCGAACGCGAAACACTGGAAATGGATGTACTGCTCGTCGGCGCCGGACCGGCTAATCTCGCATGCGCGCTTCACCTGAGCAAGTTAATTACCGATCACAACGAACGGGCTAAACGATCGGGCGCAAAAGCGCTCGATGAAATAAGTATCGCTGTCATAGAGAAGGCCTCCGAAATCGGCGCGCATCAGCTCTCTGGTGCGGTGCTCGATCCCACCAGCTTGCGTGAACTGATTCCCGATTTCGAGAGCGAAGGCGCGCCTCTCGAAGCCCCGGTTGGCGAAGAACACGTTTATTTTCTTTCGACGGGTGGCAAGATTCCGCTGCCGATACTTCCGCCTCCGCTTCGCAATCACGGCAACTATGTGGTGTCGCTCAACAAGCTCGTACGCTGGCTTGGGGAAAAGTGCGAAGAAGCGGGGGTCAACATTTTCCCGGAGTTCCCAGGCGCGGAGGTGCTGTACGATGGAGAGGCGGTCATCGGAGTTCGCACAGGCGACAAAGGCATCGACAAGACCGGCAAGCCGAAACCGAATTTCGAACCCGGAGTAAATATCGCGGCAAAAGTAACGGTGCTGGGCGAAGGTGTGCGCGGCTCGCTTGCCAAACAGATGATCGAACGCTTGAAGCTCGACCACGGGAGTGATCCGCAAGTCTATTCGGTCGGCATCAAAGAACTGTGGGAGATGCCTGATGACCGCGTTGCGCCGGGCTCAGTGATTCACACGATGGGTTGGCCGCTTGATTCGCGCACTTTCGGGGGATCGTGGGTCTACGGTATGCGGGACCGGATCATCGACATCGGACTTGCGGTCGGGCTCGACTATCAAGATCCGAGTATCGATCCTCATCACGAGTTTCAACTTTTTAAGACCCACCCGCTGATCAGCGACCTGCTCAAAGGCGGCAAGCTGGTCCGTTATGGCGCGAAAGCCATGCCGGTCGGTGGATGGTACACAATGCCTCGGTTGACCGCAGACGGCGTAATGATCGTTGGCGACTCCGCCGGCATGCTTAACGGCGAGCGGTTGAAGGGTATTCACACCGCGATCAAGGCCGGAATGCTCGCGGCCGGGACGATTCTCGATGCTCTTATCAAGAATGAGTTCACTCGCAATACGTTGGGCGTCTTCGACAAGATTCTCAAGGAAGGAGACGTCGGGCGCGAACTGTACAAGGCCCGCAATTTCCACCAAGCCTTCGACCGGGGGCGAATGTTTGGGCTGATGACCGAAGGGATTTCGATCATCACCGGCGGCCGGTTGCCTTCG
>CAZOOE010000591.1:0-4157 GCA_964581275.1 uncultured Clostridia bacterium | reverse complement strand
GGTTTGACGCTCTGATTCCGCGGTCTGAGTGTTCGTGAAGCGGTCCGCGTATCTTTCCCTGTGCGCGCTCGCGATCCCGCGCTTCGGCCTCCTCGAGCGCGTGAGGATTGACTGCGATGACGGCATTCAGCTTGTCTTCGTAGGTTGCGATGCGCGTGAGGTACTGCAGTACGATCTCGTGCGAGGTGGTGCGGCCCTGTTCCATCGCCGTTTGCATCTCTCTGATGCTTGACTCAACCACAGTGAATCGTTGCTTGGCCGGGCTTGCGGGTGGCCGGGTCTGGGAGGCAAGAAGCAGAGCCAGAGTGGCGAATACAAGGGAATTTGTCATTGCTATTCTTCCTCTTGGGTGGAATGGAAGGGAAGACTACCACGTTGTGAAAGCTGAGGCGAAGAGATACGCGGCTTTGCGGATCTTTGCGTCTTCGCACAAACCCTTCTGTTGCGTTCGATCAGCGGATTCCGCGCAAGACGCAAAGATTCCACAAAGCCGCAAGACGAAAGCCTGTCGCGACCGATCAGTTGCGCATGGGCCGTGGGTTTTACCGGAACCGATCGTCGTCAGCCGATGGTCCGTACAAGGCCGGAACCTTCGCACCCATCAGGCGCAGATAAACAGTCATCTGGCCACGGTGATGTGCCCAGTGATTGAGCGTGTCCTGGATCACGATGTGGCGTGGCGTCTCCATCACAACATGTCCGCCGGCGAGCAACCGCCACGAGGTCATCAGATGTTCCTCGGTGGTCTTCTCGAGAGCCGCACTCGCATCGGCGGCAGATTTGTCGAGCGCTTCTACCAGCGCCGCGCTCGTTTCCTTTGGTGGCTGTCTCATCGTCGAGCCGTCCGTCGGAGCGATGTCCAGCTCATCCATCGTGATCGCCATGGCTAGCCACGACGGCATCGTCGAAACCATATCCGCGAGATATCCGAATATCATTGACTTGTCATGCGGCTTCCAGTTGTAGTTGCCCTCCGGGACCTGCTCCAAAGCGCGGCGGGAACGCTCCACTTCCCGGTCCAATTCGGACCGAAAGAATTGCGTTAGTTTCATCTTCGTCTCCTCTCGAGTGGTGTTCATCAAGCGCCAACATTCATTAGTACATGCTTTTCCATTGATCGGCCAGCCTGGGACAAAGCCGCTTTAATCATCCCCGCCATTAACTGACCGTTTCTACCTTATGTGCGACCACAGTCACTTCTTACCGCAGATCAATCCTTGATGACATCGACGTAGTACAGATCTGTGGCGACCTCGAAATCTTCTTTCTTTAAATGTGTTTTCATCGTCCTCCATTCCGTCGTCGGTTGAATGACTTGCCAGTTTGTATTGCGACCGACCTTCACCGGCATCGCGAACTCGTTGACGTCGGCTTTCCAACGATAAGAAACCGTGCCTTCGCTCTTCTGAAATCGCAATTCGAGTATCGGGAGCGCAACATTCCGGAGGTATTGGTCAAAAATCGGAGTGAGATTCAGACCGCTCTTCTGATTGAAGAACTGCACAAGATCCTCGGTCATGATGTTGCGATGCTTGAATCGGCTGCAGTATCCGCGCAGAAGGTTCCACCAGCGAGCATCGTTGCCAATGACCGAGCGCAGGGTATTGAGGAATAGCGCGCCCTTGAAATACTGATCCTGCGACGGAGTCTGATTGACACCGCGAGCGGTAACGATCGGCTGGCGGTTTCTTACCTTCCATTTGTAGCCGTTGATGTACTTGAGAGCGTCTGCTCGACCGAACATAGCTTCGACGTATACGCATTCGGCGTATGTCGCCCACCCCTCGTGAATCCACTGATCTGACACGTCGCTGGCAGTGATACTGTTGCCGAACCACTCGTGTGCGCTCTCGTGGACGATGATGAAGTCGAACTTCAGACTGACGCCGACACCTGTCCAGTCGCGTTCGAGATAGCCGTTGGCAAAGTGGTTCCCGTAGGTGACGGCGCTTTGGTGTTCCATCCCGGAGTACGGCACCTCAATCAGTTTATAGCCGTCCCGCCTAAACGGGTACTCGCCGAAATACTCTTGAAATGCCTCCAGCATTGGCTTGGCCTGGCTGAATTGGCGTTTGGCCTTCTCCAAGTTCTCAGGCAGGCAATAGTAATCCAGCGTGAGATCGCCCAGCTTATCGCTGAAGTGTTCGTAGGCGCCGATATTGAGTGAGACGCAATAGTTGTTGATCGGATAGCTGATCGACCAGTCGTAACGCGTGTAACCGTCGCCTAGGTCGGTCTTGCCGAGAAATCGTCCGTTGGAAACATCCGACAGCATGTTCGGAACGGAGACTCGTAACTTCATGCTCTCTACTTCGTCTCGCTGCTGGTCTTTGTTGGGCCACCAGATGCTGGCGCCGATGCCTTCGCACGCGGTGGTGATCCAGTGGCGGCCGGCGGGGTCGGTGCGGAAGCTCAGCCCGCCGAACCGCCCGGTCTCTTGCGGCGAACCGGAATAGTGAAACTCAATCGACTGCACCGAGTTTTTCTTTAACGTCACTGGAAAGTCTACAAAGACCGTCCCAAGTTCGCGGGTGTAATGCAACTCCGTTGAACCCAACAGGATCTTGTCTACTTTGAGGTTGGCAAACAGGTCGAGTTGGATCCGCGTGTCATCCTTCAGCATCCTGAAACGGATCTTGTTTTTCCCGCTGATGAATTTTCTTTCAGGATCTACCCGTACATCCAGGTCATATGACAGCAAGTCGTTGTTGGCTCGCCAGGGACCATATTCGCCGCGCAGGATGTCAGCGCGGGAGGGTTTAGAGGGCGATTGCTGTGATGGCGGCTGCGCGGCAGTGCGGGGCGCAGAAGCTAACAGGAGCAGGAATGTAAGGTGAGATATCAATTTTGGTCGCATTGTGAAATCTCGGTCCGCATATGATCGACAAAATGGACGCACACTCGGGTCGTGGTTCGCTCTCGCCGCCAAAGCTCAACTAGAGGGTGGATTGTGTTAGACCTTACCTTCCTTAGAGTTCCATTCGCCGCGAAGGAAAGCCAATGCGGTCTCACCAAAATGGCGTGTCGTCTCACCACTACCTGAATACTCACCGAATATGGGACCATGCCCGCCATTGGGAATTACCCAAAGATAAGAATCAGGGATCGCCTCGTACATTTCCATCGCAACATTGATGGGATACAGCGGATCCCGGTCGCCATGCACAATCAAGGTTCGTGCGGTAATCGTCGACAGATATGGAGCAGTAAAATTCATATCGTCATAGCTGTCTTTCAACGCATTCATCTGCTTCCATATTGCCAGGATCTGTTCATCACCGTGTTTATGCCATTGTCGCATCTGGTTCCATTCTGCTTCGGTTTTAGTTTCAGGGGTCATCGCCCTCATAGCAGCGCGCGCACTATCGGGAAAGTAAGGAGTCGCGCTAACCAATACCATCGCTCCAACTCGGCTCGGCTGTTGGGTCGCCATGTGAAGGAGAGTTTTCGCCCCGAGACTCATGCCGATCGCCTTTAATCGCGCAATGCCCAGGTGGTCCAGCAGCGCATAAACGTCGAGCGCCAATTGCTTGAAAGTGAACTGATTGGACGGATTGGTTGTTCTGCCGTGCCCGCGCAAGTCCGGAACAACAAGCCGAAATCCGTTCGGAGGTGAGCCGAAGATGAGTTCCCAATTCGCGCCAATTCCACCCCCGCCGTGTAATAGAATCAGGGCCTCGCCCTCCCCGCGAGTCTCATAGTACATCTCAATGCCATTGACCGATTCGGTCTGTCCGAGAATCGGGGGTGTTTCCATTTTGCCATCCGCGGCACTATTTTATCGGAGGGCCGCCTCGAATAGCTGCTTGATCGGTATGTTACTTTGGCTACTTGTTGGTTTCATCTTCGCTCATTACTTTGTTCCAACGACTTCCTGACCACTGCGATCTTGACCTCTGACGGATACTGCTTTGAGTGGTGCACGGCGTTGTGAGCGACTACACCGACCGATTCATCGAAATTCTTTCCGCCGGTGTTCAGGTTCCGATCGAATCGCGGGAAGTTGCTGCTCGATACTTCGAGTCGGATACGATGACCAGCCTCGAAGACGTTTCTGGTACTCATCGGCTGCAGTGTAATCTTTTCACCTTTCCCTGACTGCCCCCTCACCGCGGGCTTTGCTGAACCCATTCTAACACCACACCCCTTGATCGTCC
>CAZOOE010000590.1:0-4162 GCA_964581275.1 uncultured Clostridia bacterium | reverse complement strand
GCCTCCCGCTTCAAAGAGCGTATGCAGATCCAGAGTGTCGCTCTTCATTTGATCAAACAGAATCAAGATTCTTCGCGCCGCTTCGTCCATTTTGAGTCACCTTTCAAATCCTCAGGACCGCGTCCAGCTTGGTTGCTTCAATGATAGCAGGGTCGACACGATACCGCAGACGTCTTGGCGGACCTTTGCGTCTTTGCGCGGAACCAACCTTGAGTTAGAACCTTTTCCCGCAAAGCCGCAAAGATTCGCCAGGAGTTAATTGAGAGCGTGCAAAGCACGACTTCGTCTGACAAGTGACGGTTGGCCGTGTTAGATTACGTCGAATAGAAACAGGCGGGGATGACGTCTGACTTCCTGGGTTCCCAGCACAAGCTTGTTCAAAACGGATCCCGATGGAGGAAGTCGGAATGCTCTTCAAGACCATTAGCGCAGCGGTGTTTGGCATTGACGCGTACGTCGTGGATGTTGAAATCGATCTGACCCCTCGAGCCGGCGACAGCATGACGCCGGTGTTTACGATGGTTGGCTTGCCGGACGCTGCGGTTCGCGAGAGCCGGGAGCGCATACGCGCGGCGATCAACAACTGCAGCTTCTTCTTTCCCATTCATCGCGTGACCGTCAACCTGGCCCCGGCAGACGTCAAGAAAGAGGGCTCTAGCTTCGATCTCCCGATTGCGATAGGCATACTCGGAGCGAACGGCGACCTCAACCGAGAAGAACTTCGCGACACGCTTATCGTGGGGGAGCTGTCCTTGGACGGCCGGGTTCGTCCAATAAAGGGGGCTCTGCCGATTGGAGTCGCGGCTCGAGCCCACGGGGTTAAGCGGCTGCTCGTTCCTGAGGAGAATGCCCACGAAGCTGCGGTTGTAACCGGGCTGGACGTTTATCCAGTTGCGACGCTCAAGGGCGTTGTCGACTTGATCAACGCTCAGCAGCCGCCTCTGCCGCTGAACATCGATACTCAAGCCTTGCTCTCGAACCTCGATCACTACCCTGATGACTTTCGAGAGGTGCGTGGCCAACCTCACGCCAAGCGCGCCATCGAAGTAGCTACGGCCGGCGGCCATAACATCCTGCTCATTGGTCCTCCGGGCTCGGGCAAGACGATGCTTGCGAAACGAATGCCAACAATTCTTCCGCCGCTCGAATTCGAAGAAGCCATCGAATGCACAAAGATCCACAGTGTGGTAGGCCTGACCGAAAAGCACGGATTGATCACTACGAGGCCCTTTCGGTCGCCGCATCACACGATATCGGATGCGGGCTTGATCGGCGGCGGGGCGATGCCGCGTCCGGGTGAAGTGTCATTGGCTCACAACGGGATGCTGTTCCTGGACGAGCTGCCGGAGTTCGAACGTAACGTGCTTGAAGTGCTGCGTCAGCCGCTTGAGGATGGTCACGTGACCATCAGCAGAGCCTCGATGTCGCTGACGTTTCCGTCACGATTCATGCTTGCCGCGGCAATGAACCCCTGTCCCTGTGGCTTCTTTAACGATCCCACTCGAGAGTGCAAGTGCTCACCGATGCAGATACAGCGGTATGTGTCGAAGATCTCAGGACCGTTGCTCGATCGCATAGACATTCACATCGATGTCCCGGCAGTGAAGTTCAAAGAGCTTGCCAGCGACACTCCTGCCGAAAGCTCAGCGGAGATACGCGAGAGAGTAGTGCGTGCGCGTCGAGTTCAGCTTGAGCGCTTCGCGACCGAGCGAATCTTCTGTAACGCTCAGATGTCTCCGCGATTGATCCGCAAGTATTGCTCGATCGGTTCAGATTCGAAAGGATTGTTAGAGAATGCGATCACGCGGCTTGGGTTATCAGCGAGAGCATATGACCGGATATTGAAGGTGAGCCGCACGCTCGCTGATCTTGAAGGCAAGGAAGCGATCGAATCGCCGCACGTGAGCGAGGCGATTCAGTATCGGACGTTGGACAGAAACTTTTGGGCGTAGCGCTCTCAGCCGAGGTCAGATATGGTTACGTGATCGAATGGATTCTGGTTTGCGCGCTCAAACCAAATGTCAACGAAGTCCAAGCCTGATCCCCTCCTAGTCGCTGTTTCTTTGAAAGGAGAATTTCAATTAGGCTCAAGTCAACTTAAGTCCGATATGTTCGCGCTAGTGGATGGTCGCAGTGTGCAGTCATTACATAATGATCGTTATCGTAGGCTCATGATCCCTTCCTCGCGCTTGCGCCCGAAACTACAAGCGGCTGCAGGCTGTAGTCACTGTCAACAGCATCCGACCCGGGCAGCCTCGTTATTGGACGAGGTTGAGGGTCGGCACTCTTGGTTTCAGGCTGCTGTCCAGCCTCAGACAGTCTTCAAAATCGAGCTTTGCCTCGGCCACCTTACCCTGGAGCATTCGCACCAGACCCCGATTCAAATAAGCTGGCGCATAACTTGGCTTCAGTTTGATCTCCGCCGTGTAGTCGGCAATGGCTCCATCGATATCTCCCTTGCCTCGCCGCGCTGCGGCGCGATTGCAGTAAACCTCGACCTGTCGAGGGTCTATCTTTATGCTGCGGTCATAATCCGAGATCGCGCCGTCCAAATCGCCGTTGTTATACCTCGCGTTTCCCCGAATGAAGTAAGCCCCCGGCAGGAGCGGATTGATTTCGATGGCCCTGGTGAAATCAGCCAGTGCGGCATCGCGGTCTCCTGTTGATTCACGGACATTGCCGCGATTCAAATAGGCCTCGGCCAAGCGGGGCCTTAGTCCGATTGCCCGGTTGCAATCGGCCATCGCTCCGTCCAGATCGCCTTTCTGGTGGAGCGCGGCGCAGCGGTTGTTGTAAGCGGCGGCGAGACGTGGGTCCAGCGCGATCGCTCTGCTGTAATCGGCGATTGCTTTATCCAGATTTCCCTTCTCGTGCTGGGCTCGTCCACGGTTGTGGAAGGCCGCGGCATAGCTCGGGTCAAAGGCGATGGCTATGTCAAAGTCCGCGATCGCGCCATCTAAATCGCCATGGGCATAGCGGGCCATCGCGAGATTAGTGAATCCAAGCTCGACCGAGAAGTCTGAGCCGAAGCGCCCCAAGCGCCACCAACGAGAAACAGAATCGCTAATGTTGAACAGAGTCGTGGCATACAGGACCTCCAAACAAATGTCACTCTCGGTTAGCTGAGGTGAGGGACCGAAGGTGAGGAGAGGCGAATGTCCTACCCTCGGTCCCAGCGGCACTTCGGCTCCCTTGGGCCGGACCCACTTTGAGAGAGGCTTGTGGCACGCAAAGGAAAAACTCAAGGCGTGGTTAAAGGTCCGTCGCGCTCACGTTTGAGCCGCTATCTTAATTCACCGTGAAGACATGCACTTGACCATTATTTTGATAAATCGAACCGACAGTTATGAGACTGTCACCGACAAAAAAGAGTCGTGTTCCGGGTCCAATCGCAACTGATGAGCCGAATTTGGTTGTGCCAGCCACGGGTGATTGGAAGGCCAGTTGCGTTGCGAGGGGTGAGGACCCACTCGACAGATAAACGTATACCGTCCCGCCGCAGCCGGTGGCCGCGCCCATTAGCACTTCTGCCAGGCCGTCACTATTCAAATCACCGCTCTGCCCGACGAACCATAAACCGCTGCGACCAGCTATTGGCTGCAGGACGAAACTTGGTGACTGCCCACTGGTCGTCGCCCCGCTGTAAACGTTAGCTCTGGGATTAGCCGAGGTTCCCGACGTTGCCCCGATCACATCTGTGACTCCACCGTCGACGTTCGCGGTTGCGACGCTGGATCCAAACTGGTCGCCACCGATTCCGGTCGCAAGCACTTGGAAGATTGAGGCATTGACCGGTCCCGGAAATATGTATACTCGACCTGCATTCCCAGCGCCGCTTACAGTACTGCCGCCAGCTCCCACGACAAGATCGTTTGCGGAACTGCCTGTTACGTCGGCGATGGTCACGCTACTTCCGAACCAGTCATCCAGTCCGGGGTTTGGAATGGGACTTGAAATGGTTTGAGTGTTGGTAAACCCGATTCCGTCAAATGCGAATATCGCAACCTTACCTACACTCCTTGAGTTACCCTTCCCGCCTCCGGTTGCGCCGACAGCAATCTCGTCACCGGGAATTCCATCGATATTCCCCATCGCTGTGCTAGCGCCAAATCCGCTCGAACTGGAAGGCGGCGCCAGAGCGCAGACCTGGTAGCTCAAGATA
>CAZOOE010000589.1:0-4178 GCA_964581275.1 uncultured Clostridia bacterium | reverse complement strand
TACCTTGAACACAGTGTGACGGCCAGGGGCCGCCCCGCGACTCGAAGGAAACATGATTTACAGGGTGCCAGTCCTGGGTGGATATCACTAGGGGAAACTTCCGGATCAGCCGGTTGACCACAGGTACAATCTTGTCCCCATCGTTCACCGCAAGCGCGCCGCCGGGACAAAAGTCGTTCTGAATGTCGACAAGGATCAATGCGGCATCGGCGAATCCCGGCTCCATCTTGATGACCTCCATGGTTTCATTCTAGCCACCGCCAAACGTTCAGTACAGATCGGAGCGAACGCTTTTTCGCGGCGCCTTATTGGGGCAAGAACCCGGCTCTCAGGTTCGCGGATTCATCCTGAGCGAAACGTCCGTTGCTCAGGTAGTAGGCGGTCATCCTGGCGTTGGGCTGCGCTTCATTGCCAGACGGTGACAATCGACCCGATCAGCAGCAGGTAGACCAACTGATAACCGGTGTCGATATAGAAAGCCGTTATGCGCTTGTCAGAGAACACGTTGGCCATCAGCCCAAGTGGGAATGCGAACCCCGCCCAAACGAGCAGCCCCAGCTTGAGTCCCTGTACACAGAGTGCGAGGTGCAGATAGCTCACCAGTACCGCAATCGCGAACGCGATCAGCAATTGGCACAGAAACGAAACGGCGTATGCCTTACCAGCGCTTTTTTGCATTTCACTGACGCGCTCTTCGGTTAATCCGTGCGCTTTAACCCACTGCTTGGCAAACAGCAGCGGCGAATACCAGATGCCGCCGATTGCGAACGCTGCTACCGCAGCTACTACCACTGCGAGATAGTGAATTTGAACGTGGGGCATAAGGTCTCCTTTTTGATGTGCCGTCCTTTAATCGGCCAGAATGCTCTCGATGGTCTGCAATTCCTCACTCGTAAAGCCCACCTTCCTCAAAGCTCCTACCGCGTCGTCAATCTGCTCGGGCCGGCTTGCTCCTATGAGCGCCGAAGTCACCTCGGAATGTCGAAGCACCCACGCCAGCGCGACCTGCGCCAGCGTTTGACCGCGCGGTTGTGCGACTTCTTGTAACCGCCGAACCTTGCTCAGCTTGTCTTCGGTTACTTGTTCAGCCTTGAGAAACCCGTGGGGTTTGGCCGCTCGGGAATCTGCCGGAATGCCTTTCAGATACTTATCGGTCAACAACCCCTGGGCGAGCGGCGAAAATACGATGCAGCCGATCCCTTCTTTACGCAGGACCGCCAGTAAGCCACCCTCAATCCAGCGGTCGAACATACTGTAACGCGGCTGATGAATCAAGCAACGCGTACCGAGCGCCTTCAAGATTTGCGCCGCTTGCCGAGTTTGATCCGCGGTGTAAGATGAAATCCCAATGTAGAGCGCCTTTCCACTGCGAACGATCCGATCGAGAGCGCCCATAGTTTCTTCCAGCGGTGTTTCCGGATCCGGCCGATGGTGATAGAAGATATCTACGTAGTCCAGTCCCATTCGGCGGAGACTCTGATCGAGGCTGGCAATCAAATACTTGCGCGAGCCCCATTCGCCATACGGACCCGGCCACATCAGATAACCCGCCTTTGTCGAGATGATGAGTTCATCGCGAAAGGGAGCGAGGTCTTGCCGGAAGAGCCGGCCAAACGTTTCTTCCGCCGATCCGGGTGGCGGGCCATAGTTGTTCGCCAAATCGAGGTGAGTGATTCCCAGATCGAAGGCCCGATGCACCATCGCTCGCGAATTCGCGAACGAATCAACTCCGCCGAAATTATGCCACAGCCCAAGTGCGATCCGAGGCAGCTTCAACCCGCTCTGCCCGCATCGAGCAAACGGCATCGCGTCGTACCGCGTGTTCAACGGCTCATACATAGTCGTTCCCATCTCGCTTGCTTTGACAGCGATCCGCTCGAGCAATATCCGTTATGCAAATCCCTGAGGCGATCCAACTCGTGCGATCCCATGCTGAATCACTCCTGCTGTTCTCTCTGTCGTTTCAGCTTTGCTCTTTCTGCCGTTAGCCGCGCGCTAAAACCCACGGTGTACTCGGCTTCACGATCGAGGGCAAGCAACTCGTCGGGCAAACGTTTCCGCTCCTCGGTTGCTCGGTCGCGCGCCCGATTCACGCGTGAAAGGCGAGTGTCACCGATGACAATCGATTCGCCGCGCGTTCGGCCATCAGTCTCTCTGTTCAGGGCCTCTATCAAACGACCTTGCCGTACGACCTGCTCGAGAAGAGGTCGAGCGGAATCGGCCGATCCTTGCAGGTCCACCGTCGGCGCTTCTTCGTCGACCAGCGCGATCAAGTCGCGAAAGTACTTTCCGGTTCTATCGGCGAATCTCCAAACCTGTTTGGCTCCGGGATAAGTGGCCTTGTCGCGGCTTAGCTTTATTCGCATGCTGACGACGCCATTCTTTTCAATGGCCGCGAGTTTGTAGACGCCGGACAGCGCCGGAGCGTCATAAGAAGTGGCGAGCTCGGTCCCTACCCCAAATGAATCAATCTCGGCCCCGCGCGAAATCAGGTCTGCGATTTTGTACTCGTTTAGATCGCCGCTGGCGAATATTTTTGTCTGAGTCATCGCGGCTTCGTCGAGTATTCGTCTGGCATCCTTGCTTAGTGCGCACAAGTCGCCGCTGTCGAGTCTAACCGCGGGAATCGACGGTCTGAACTCGCGAGCCAACCTCCTGATTGCCGCGATCGTGTCGTAAGTGTCAACGAGTACGGTTGCGTTCTCCGGAAAAACTTTCAAAAAGGCGCGAAAGGCTTCGTCCTCGTCCTCGAACGACATTACGAACGAGTGAGCTAGTGTGCCATAGGTCGGAATGCCAAAAAGATGCCCGGCTTCAACATTGGAAGTGCCAACACAGCCTCCGATGTATGCCGCCCGCGCCGCAAACAGGCCGGCTTCGGTGCCGTGGGCGCGGCGTGTGCCAAACTCGATAACGCCGCGTCCCTTAGCGGCAGTGACAATCCTGGCGGCTTTGCTTGCGATCATCGTTTGAAAGTTGATCGTCGAGAGCAAGTAGGTCTCTACGACCTGAGCTTCTATGATCGGGGCCCTGACCCGCACGAGCGGTTCCATTCCGAATGCCGCGGTGCCTTCGGGCATTGCCCACACGTCTCCGGTGAATCTGAATTCGGCAAGATAGTCGAAGAATGCGCCAGAGACTCCCTTGAAGGATGGGTGTTCGCGCAGGTAGTCAATCTGCTCGCTGGTAAACCGCAGCGTCGACAGGTAATCCAGCGCTTGTTCCATACCCGCGACGATTAGGTACGAACGCTTCTCGGGTAGCCTTCTAACAAACAACTCGAAAAGGGCCGGGTAGTGAAGGCCGTTATCGAAGTAAGCGGCGGCCATCGTTAGTTCGTAAAGATCGGTCGTAAGCCCGAAAGCGCGTTCGATCATAGATTGTGATCCGATGATAAGAAGTGCCGCGCTCAGTCGATGGTCTTTGTCTCAGCGCAACTATAGAATCTAGTCTGAAGCGCGTCAACTCAACGGTCTGCGCCGGGTTGAGTGTTCGCCGACCGGGCGGCTACAATCGCCACTCCGTTCACGTAGAACCAATGAAGACAAGGAAACACGAAGTCACTTTGCCAAAACAGATCGCGCAGTCTCGAGTGAAGGTGCGTTACGCCGAGACCGACCAGATGGGCGTCGCCTACTATGCGAATTACTTCGTGTGGTTCGAAGTGGGGCGGAGTCAGTATTGCAATGACTGCGGCTTTTCATACCGCGACATGGAACACGAGACCGGTTTGTTCTTGATCGTCGCCGAAGCTAGTTGCCGCTATAAGAACCCCGCCCGATACGAAGACGAGTTGATCATTCGGACAAAAGTTACAGAATCAACGCGGCGGACTCTCAGGTTCAGCTACGAGATCGAACGCGTCGACGGGACCGCGGTCGCGACCGGTGAGACGCTTCATGTGCTGATCAACGCTCAAAGCCGGCCTTCGAGCTTCCCGGAGAAGTACCTTTCGCTGCTGCGAAGATGACGCACGACTCCACGGTGGGAACGCTGAGAAATAAGACGAATTCGTTCGTAGTCCGGCCTTCTTCAGGCGGAAGTTCGCAGCATAGATCGAGAGTTAACCGTGCAGGATACGAACTTCCGTCTGAAGATACCGTACTACCAAGAATTTGACCGTGCTCTTCCAATCGTGAGTATGCATCGCCTGATTTATCACAACGACCAAATCATAG
>CAZOOE010000588.1:0-4184 GCA_964581275.1 uncultured Clostridia bacterium | reverse complement strand
CCCTGCAATGATGGGGTGTTCCCTGTAGACCATTTCAGGGAATTCTTCTTTGGTCGGGACCCTTTTGCATCGGTCAAATACGATCCCAACAGGGATGATCTTGTAGGCCGTCAGCACGCCAAAATAATGCAGGATCCCGCCGATCCAAATCAGTTTATCGTCACGGATCTCAACAGCCGAAATGGTACGTTCGTCAATCGGCAGAGAATCGTAGGCTCAGTCAGAATCGGACCCGGCGACACGGTTCAATTCGGCGCCGGGGGGCCGGAGTTTCAGTTCGATCTGGAGCCGCGGCCGCAGCAAGACATGCGGCCCACCCGAATGGAAGGCGCTACGGCGAGCTACGGCTCGAGCCCCGTCACCACGCCTCCGACCAGGATGGGTTCGGGATCTTCGCCGATGTCGCCGGTAGGGTCTATGGCGATGGGGCCGGGACCGTCGATGCCCGCCTCCGGCACAGTCGGGAAGGCGACGGTCGAGCGGATGATAGCGCAGAACAAGAGCGACAGCCGCAAGTTCATTTTGTTAGGCGGCGCAGTTCTGGTTTTCATCCTTGTCGTAGTGGCGGGCGCTTTGATTTATCACCAAATCTCTTCGAGCAGGCAGGTGGCAAGCGATACGAGGGAAGCTTTGCACGCGGCGGCCGCCAGCGCCCCGATGAGCCCGGCAGATATTGCCAACGCCTATACCAACTCTGTCGTTTACATCGAGGCCGGCTGGAAGCTCATCTACACTTCAAACGGCGGTCAGGTGTATCACAAGTTCATACCGAATCAGTGGCGGGATCAACAAGGCGCCACCCACTACATCGTGAACGATGGTCGTTCGTCCGTTGCCGCTTACGTTATGGTGGGGCAAAACACCGTTGAGCCACTGTTAACACTAGATAATAGAGCGGGCCCGCCAATCGGCGGTGAGCACCGCGGAACTGGCTTTGCGGTGACCGGCGACGGATTCATATTGACGAATCGTCATGTCGGCGCCACTTGGCGTACGAGTTACAACTTCCCGGACTCTGCAAAGCCTGGCGTCGTGATTTCCAACGGAGGGATTTCGCTTAAGCCCGATGGTACGCCGCTTCTGGTTGCGGCTCCGAACGACTGGGTTCCGTCGGAAACCAAACAGGCGGGGCCAACGCTTCAGGGAGGATTCGACGGTCGTAACGACTACCTGAACATCACCTTCCCCAAGAACGAGCTGCGCATTCCAGGAAAGCTCGCGCGTACATCCGACCGTCACGATGTTGCGATGCTCAAGATTGACGTTCCGGACTCGGTGCCCAAGGTGGAGCTCAACGACAACTACGACTCCATAAAACCCGGCGATGCCGCGATAGTGCTGGGTTATCCAGGTGTGTCTCCGCCGGTCTACGGTGTCATTAAGTCTCAGGATGTTTTCAATCGAGAGGCGCAACTAAAGATCATTCCCGATCCTACCATCAGCGTTGGAAACATCGGCAGGGTCATTCGCGGACAGGATTCCAACGGTAGCAAGGACATGATCTATAGTGGATTCGGCGACGCATATCAGTTGACCATCAACTCGACCGGCGCAGGAAACAGTGGGGGCCCTGTATTTGATGAGCGGGGACGAGTGACTGGAATCTTCTTCGCCGGAGGCAGCCTCGGAGGCGCCTCGGTCCCCTACCCGTTGCCGATTCGCTATGGCAAGGCATTGATGAGTGTAAGCGTACCCAGGTAAGCTCGGGGCCGCGTAAGACAGGGACTATTCGGAGCGAGGAGTGTCACTCGACACTCCTCGGCGTAGTGTTATGGGCAGGACGGCCCTGATAAATTCAACCATCGGTGAGTACCGCCTGGTCGAAAAGCTCGGCGAGGGCGGCATGGGCGAAGTCTACCAGGGCGTTCATTCAAAGATCGGCAGGGTCGTTGCCGTTAAGATATTGAGCCAGGCTGCTCACGGTCCCGAGTTTGTCGAGCGGTTCTTGAATGAAGCTCGAATCCAGGGTGCTCTTCAGCACAATAACATAGTCACGCTTTACGACTTTCTTGAATATGACGGTCAGCCCTGCATCATCATGGAGTACATAGAGGGACGGTCGTTGACCGATTGCATCAGGGCGTGGGGCGGTCTTCCGCTGGCTGACGCGATTCGCTATTTTCAAGGCATTGTCGATGCAATCGACTATGTCCACAGCCGGGGAATAGTCCACCGGGACATCAAATCCAACAACGTCAAGATCACGCCTGCCGGGCAGGTAAAACTCCTGGATTTCGGCATCGCGAAATCCGGAGCAAGCCCGGCCCTGACCGTTACAGGCGCGTTTATGGGGACGCTCCAATATCTCTCACCCGAGCAGTTGGTGGGGGGAATCGCAGACGCCCGGTCCGATATCTGGTCGCTCGGCGTTTTGTTGTACGAAATGACCACGAGCCACTTGCCTTTCGACGCCGCCACGATTGGCGAGCTCTGCCAGAAAATATCCAAAGCGAGCTATACGCCACCCTCGGTAATGAACCAGAACGTACCGCGCGAAGTGCAAAACGTCATCTCGCGATGTTTGAAGAGAAACCCCGCGGACCGATATCAATCGGCGCGCGACCTTCTTCAAGATCTGAACTGCGCCGCGGCCGCTCTTTCATTGCCGGCCACTCGGCTGGCCAGCCCTGCTCCCGGAACCACTCCGTCCTACCCTGAGCCAACCTCACCACGCCCGCAACATAGCGGTGGTGCGACAGCCATCGTTACAAAACCGAAATCTGGCGCGCCGATGCTGGTCGCGATTGCCGGTGTTGTCCTAATCATCGTCGTCGTCGGTCTGTACATTTTGTTGAGGGGTGATTCGGATTCCGCATCAGTCGTCAAGCCCTCGCAGCAATCCGGCGTTCACCTGCCGCCAGTCCAGAAACCCGCCACAGCCCAGCAACAAACCTTCACCGTGGATGTCGCAGAAGGCAAAGCCGACGTATATAGGAACGGCGATCGCGTAGGAACGACCCCGTACCCGTTTCAAGCAAATACTGGAGAACAGGTTGACCTGGTGCTGAAACGAGAGGGCTATCTGGACAAATCCATTCGCCTGTCCACAAGCGAGAATAAGAAGACATACACATTCATGATGGAAAAGAAGTGATTGATATTTATTTGGGTCATGGGAGTCTCATTTCTTATGTTCAAATCAAACAAGAAGTCGAAGAAAGAAAAGGAAATTGTCAACGAGACCGTCCCCCTGGTTCGGCCCGGAGAGTTCGACATCGAAGTTGGGATGTTGAGCGATGTAGGCTGCGTGCGTGAACTGAATGAAGACTCCGGCGGGTACATTCAGCCCGATGACCCGGAGTTGCTCCGGAGTAAGGGGCTCCTGATCTTAGTCGCGGATGGAATGGGCGGACATTCGGCGGGTGAAGTGGCAAGCCGTCTAGCGGTGGACGTCATAACCCGATCCTACTATGAACAGGACGGCGACCCGCACACCGCATTGCAGTGCGCCTTCCGTGAAGCTAACCAGGAGATCCACAAGGCCGCAGAAAAGGACGCGACCAAGAATGGGATGGGCACTACCTGCACGGCGCTGGTGTTGCAAGACGGGACGGCTATTTCGGCCCATGTTGGCGACAGCCGGCTCTACCTCGTGCGCGAAGACTCGATTTATCTGATGACTGAAGATCACTCCGCGGTGATGGAAATGGTCAAGGCGGGTTTGATTACGTTAGAACAGGCGCGGCATCATCCCGAAAAAAACGTCATACTGCGGGCAATGGGAAGTCACGCGGAAGTGGAAGTGACGACCTGGCAAGAGCCTTTTCCGGTTAGACCGGGAGATCGCTTTCTGCTGTGCTCCGACGGACTTTACGATCTAGTCGAAGACGAAGAGATCAAGCGGATAGCGATGCTGAGCGCCCCGCAAACTGCCTGCGAGAACCTGATCGCACTTGCAAAAGAGCGCGGAGGACACGATAACATCACCGTTGGGATCGTGGGACTTAAACCCGAGGGCGACGCTGATGCGATGCCGGTGCCCGAGACTCGCCCGGCGGAGGTATTTCAATGATCGGCAACACAGTAGGGAGCTATAAGATAACGGAAAAAATCGGTGAGGGCGGAATGGGAGCCGTCTTCAAGGGCATTGATCTGATGCTCGAACGGGAGGTAGCCATCAAGATGCTGCCCCCGGAACTGGCAAGCCAGCCACAGGTGGTCGAGCGATTCCGGTCTGAAGCGGT
>CAZOOE010000587.1:0-4184 GCA_964581275.1 uncultured Clostridia bacterium | reverse complement strand
TTATCACCTTTAAGTGCATAAGCTTGCGCAACATGTTAATTGCGGAGAGGGAATTTTGGATTAAACGGAGGTATCCGGGCAAATTCGGCGATTGCTTCATCAAGCATATTCGATTCAAGATAAGCGTTCGCCAAACAATCCTCATACGAATCAATCGACCAATAAGGCGGATAACGCTTCAACGCCTCTTTGAAGGCTTCGATTGCTTCCGCCGCCCGCCCATCCCTTAGATCAAGATAACCGCGGAAGTAAAATGGATACCTTTGTGTAGCCCTCACGCCTCGAACCGTCGATTGCCAATTCGTCATCTGCTCTTTCAGCTTTTCAGCCTGTCGTTTATCGCCAATCGCCAGCGCCAGGCCCGGGTAGTACCAAATGTGTTCTTTCTCGTACCTGATCATCAGCGCCGCTGCTTTGCGAGTGTGCGCG
This sequence comes from uncultured Clostridia bacterium, assembly GCA_964581275.1. Classification (GTDB taxonomy): domain Bacteria; phylum Acidobacteriota; class Blastocatellia; order UBA7656; family UBA7656; genus Onstottus_A. The sequence goes on along the minus strand of CAZOOE010000587.1, from coordinate 3,755 downwards.
AGATCACGCTTTTGGAGGTAGGTATGTGCGAGTGCACCATACCCTCGCGCTCGCTCCAGTTCCGACGACCCCAGCTGGATATATCGTTCGTATTCTCGAATCGCATCGCGGTAACGACCTTGTTGGAAATAAGAGTTGGCCAGGTGAATTGTGGCTACGTCAAACTTGGGATCGAGAGCGAGCGCTCGATTGTACTGCTCTATCGCTTCGTCGTAGCGTCCGGACCAATGATAACTCAACCCGAGACTGTCATGCGCGTTCGGCTCAGTGGGAGCAATTTCCAGGTAGCGACGGTGACTCGCTATGGCTTCCTCGTGCCGGCCGAGGATCATGTAGGTCTTGCCGAGGGAGTTATGAACGCCTTTCGCTTCCGGATCCACTGCAAGACCCTGTGTAAAGACCTCGATGGCCTCCTCGGCTCTCTCCTCTCCGGAGAGGAGCGTCCCCAGTCTCAGATAAGCTTCAACCTCCATCGGGAATTGGTTTATGATTTGACGGAAGTCACGAATTGCCCCGTCATAATCGTGGTTGGCTATCTGATACCACGCACTAATATACAGACGGTCCTTTTCGGTCAGCCGGTGTGACAGTTGGTAGGCTTTTTCAAGATGCGGCCTGGCCTTCTCCGGGAAACTCCAGGTGACCGCGTAAACGTAACCTATACGTGCATGCGCCATTGCAAATTCCGGATCCAGCGAGACGCTACGTTCGAGCAAATCCAGCGCGTCTGTGTTATGCGCACCCTCGGCCTTTTCCAGAGCCAGCGAGTAGTAACGGTATGCCTGCAAATTGTTAGTCATCACCTCGCCCAAACCCGGTTCGGTGCCTTCGCTGGAATCAGCAGGTGTGAGATGTGAGGCTAGCTTCAACGACAAGAGGTGAACCTGATCGAGAATCCTGTCGGGCCTATCGGCAATGATAAACTCTGCGGCGCGTAGTTGACTGGTCTGAGCATCGTGGATCTGCGCTTCAATGCGAATTGTATCGCCGAGCCGTGCGAAACTCCCCATTATGATCGCCTCTGCCCCGCTGCGATGTGCGATGTCCAGAGCGTCGTCAAATGCGATGCCTTCACCAGGTTTGCGGCCCGTCCTTTCGATCAATAGGTAGAGTTGCTGCCGGCTAAGCACGGTCAGCTTCTTCGATCGTGATAGCCCGGTAATGATCATGTCTGGTAGACCCTGACGCAGCCAGTCCAGATCGGCGCTTGCGGACTGGTTATCAAAATAGATCACTGCTACAGCCCTTCGGCCGACGACTTGCGGCAGTGTAACCTCGGCAGCAGAAGGCGTAGTCCGCAGCGCTCTAAGCGCGAAGAAGGCCGCAATAGCGAGCAAGACCACAGAGGTAACGGCAATAGCAGCAAGGGCAACAGCGCGATGGGGAGACCTGACGACCGGAGTTAGCAATTCAACTTGCCGACTCATCAGGTCGCCTTGCACCCGCGAATCCTCATTGAACTCTTCTTCAAACTCGACTTCGACGGTCGTGCTTTGTCTGGTCTGGATGACCACTCCGGCTTCGGAGCCACACTCTTCGACCTGTCCGATGAAGCGGTAGCCGGACTTTGCCATCGTCTTAATCAAGCGCGGCTGACGGGCCGACTCTCCGAGCGCGCGGCGTATTTCCATCACGCTTTGCACGATAGTATCGTCGGTGACGGCAACGTCTTCCCAGACCGCTCTAATCAATTCAGCTTTCGTGACAACTCGGTTGCGGTGCTCGAGTAAGTAGACAAGCACCTGGAAGGACTTCTGACGTAGATACTGCTCCTGACCGTCGCAGCGAATAGATCCTGCAGCCAGGTCTACCTCAAAATCTTCAAAGCGATAAAGTGGACTATTTACTGCCTTCATCCGAGAGTAAACCCTGGCTCGACGAGCGTTTCGGAAGAATTTCGTTTCTATTTCGTTACTTCAACAGCGATCAGTGAAATAAACCAACCAGTCGAAGATCTGTTCCGGACCTGAGAGGTAGGCAGATGGCCCAGTGGATCATACCACAGTCGCGCGAAGGAGCAACCGCGATGAGGCGAACGGTGAGATTTAAGCTTACCACAACAAGCGAACAGACCATCGTGTTGCCGCATTCGCTGCCTCGCGCTCTATGTCCCGTATGCAAAAGGGAGGTCGAAGTGCTGACCGTGGATCAGGCGACTATGGTTCTTAACGCTAAAGAGTCGGCGCTCCGTGATTTAATCGCGGATCCAATTGTTCATCTGGTCCAAACCGAGATCGGGAACAAGGTCATCTGCAAAGATTCGCTGATTCCGAAATAAAGTCGGAGTAGGAATGACTATTACTCACTACAACCTGCCGGTTTATCGCGGCGCTAAAGGAGTCTCCTTATGAAAGGAAAAACGAAATTCTTTCTGTTCCCTCTAATCGCGGTCTTCTTCGTTGTGCAACTGACAGGATTGTTACTCCCCACGGAAGCACGCACGTCGTCAGGAACATCAACAGGAATCGTTGTTCAGGGAGGCGAATGGCAGCTCCTCCCTCTATTACCTCCCTGGGACCAGCCGCCACCCCCGGGGGATGGCAACATGACCATAAAGGTAAACAGATTCGATGAGCGCGGAGGTGATATTGAGGCGACTATTCAACAATCATCCGAACGCTGCAGAGAGACAGATAAAATCGAAATCATTGGGTTCACGTGGACCTTCACCGCGCCAATAACCCGTTTGCGTCCTGGGGCCACGGTGCCAGTCGATATCCAAGTACGATTGTTAAAAGGTAACCCAGCTTGTTCATTCGCCGAGGGACACACCGAACTCTTCTTACACCGCACCGATTCGGGCGTGTCTCCTCCCTTCCTGCCGAGCAACCAGGTTTGGCAACGTTTCAGTGGTCAATACGCGCCCGGAGTTCCGCGAGCTAATTTTTATCTCCAACCGCCGGGTGCGGAAAGGGGCAGGTCCGGGTTTCAGATCAATGAATCGACACCGGGTTCCACTGAACCAAAGTTAGGCTGGTTTGCCATTACCATTGCCACGACCGCTACCCGAACCGGTGCCCAGGATCAATTTACACATTTCTTTTACAAGTACGTGTTTGGGTCTGCGCCCCGCAGATTTGCCATTCAGACAAGCAGCGGGAACTACGTTACGGCGGTTAATGGAGGCGGGATCCGAGGTCCTGGCGCACTTCAAACAGTTGCCACGCGGATTGATGCGTGGGAGAAATTCACGTTTATAGAACAGGGTGGCGGCAAGTACGCAATACAAACGGCGAATGGAAACTTTTGGACGGCTGTAAATGGCGGCGGAGTAGGAGGACCAGACGGCATGCACACCGATGCCAGGGGCGTTCAGGCGTGGGAGATTTTTGCTTTGGTCCCTCTAGGCGGAGACATTTACGCGATTCAAACGGTCAATGGAAGATATCTCACAGCGTTGAACGGAGGCGGCAGAGCCACCGGCGACATAGTCCACACAGACGCAACGGCGGTTAACGCTTGGGAACGCTTCCGACTGATCCCGGTAAACTGAAAAACTGATCGAAACCCGTAGAACTCAGTGTGGTCACGTGCGGTAAACGCGAGAGTAATTTCCGGCCACAAAACAGAAAGGCAGGTCCAGTTGACCTGCCTTTCGACTCTTGTAAAGAGTGCGCCCGGCACGACTCGAACGTGCGACCTTTTGCTTCGTAGGCAAAGGGCAGTCATTTCTCTCATTTTCTCACAGTTCCAATCCGATAGATAACCTTGCTGAGTGAACTGCTTGTACGCTCTCAACCTTTTCTTGTGGTTTC
>CAZOOE010000586.1:0-4187 GCA_964581275.1 uncultured Clostridia bacterium | reverse complement strand
AACATTCCTCGTTCTCCTTTCGGGACGTTGTGTAAGTCTCACACGTACTCGGGTGGGTCGACCACCCACATATTCTGAACAATCTTAGCCTGCCTCACGATGCAACTCACATCGAAGCGTCAACGCTCAAGATCAACACATTGTCGAACTCGCGTCTCCTGGGCATTCGCGCTGGTTTACTCAGGAAGACCTGTTGGATTGTTTGCGTCGCCACCAGCGCCGACTGGCATCGCTGCTACTGCAAGCCTGAACGACTTTGTGAGGAGCGCTGATCATGTCATAGATTTGAGTTGGAAGCAAACGTCGTGCGTTTCAGTCTTCGCGCATGGATCGAAGGACCACTTTCGTCAGTCGAAGCTAGGGGCTATTGGGTCGTTGCTTTTCGGTCATTGGTTACTTATGATTTCAGCGCTCGCTGAATCGACCGTAACGGAACGAGCTATGACGCATCACGGGCGCGGTAGTGCGAAGGAATGAACAACGCTGTGCCGCCCAAGTTTTGAGAGGAGACGATGCAGGAATTCGAGAAGCTGGGCGCTTTCTATCTTGGTCGGGCTTACGATCCGAATAGAAAAAAGGTTGGTGAGTCGCTGTTGTTGTATGACTCAAAGGACCTGGTAACTCACGCTGTTTGTGTTGGCATGACCGGGAGCGGCAAGACCGGCCTATGCATCGGCTTGCTCGAAGAAGCCGCGATCGACGGGGTCCCCTCAATTGTCATCGACCCAAAAGGAGATCTCGCAAACCTGCTACTCACCTTCCCGCAGTTGAGGCCCGAGGACTTTGAGCCTTGGATAAACGAAGATGACGCGCAGAAGAAGGGTCTCGCGAACAGCGAGTTTGCAAGCCAGCAAGCTGAGCTTTGGAAAAAGGGCCTAGAAGAATGGGGTCAGAGCGGCGATCGGATCCAGCGATTGCGCGACGCGGCTGACTTCGTCATCTACACTCCGGGTTCGAACGCTGGCATCCCGGTTTCTATTCTGAAGTCATTTGAAGCGCCCGATCGAGCGGTGCTGGATGACGCAGAATTATTGCGCGACCGGATAAACACTACAACCACCAGTTTGCTGGGGCTGCTGGGGATTCAAGCCGATCCTCTTCAAAGCCGCGAGCACATTCTGATTGCGACGGTCCTGAACACGGCGTGGAGCCAGGATCAAGATCTCGACCTTGCCGCGCTCATCCAGCAGATTCAGAATCCGCCGATGACCAAGATAGGCGTACTCGATATTGAATCGTTTTATCCATCGAAGGATCGATTCGGGCTGGTGATGGCGCTCAACAACTTGATGGCATCGCCGGGCTTTGGCGCGTGGATGGAGGGCGAAGCGCTCGACATCGGACAGATGCTCCACGGGGCCAAGGGCAAGCCACGCGTATCGATCTTTTCAATCGCTCACCTTGGCGACGCTGAGCGAATGTTCTTTGTGTCGCTGCTGCTCAATCAAGTGCTCGGTTGGATGCGCACCCAATCGGGTACGACTAGCTTGCGTGCGGTGTTGTATATGGACGAGATTTTCGGGTACTTCCCGCCAGTCGCGAATCCGGCATCGAAGCTCCCGCTGCTGACGTTGTTGAAACAAGCTCGCGCGTTCGGACTTGGCGTAGTTCTTGCGACTCAGAACCCGGTCGACCTGGATTACAAAGGATTGGCAAACACCGGAACGTGGTTCATTGGCCGCCTGCAGACCGAGCGGGACAAGCAGCGCGTGATCGAAGGGCTTGAAGGTGCAGCCGCCAGTCAGAGGGCTGGTTTCGACAAGGACGCGATGGAGCGGACGCTTGCCGGGCTGGGCAGTCGGGTCTTCTTGATGAACAACACTCACGAAGATGCTCCCGAGGTTTTTCAGACTCGATGGACGCTGTCATACCTGCGCGGGCCGCTTACTCGCAATCAGATCAAGGTGTTGATGCAGGCAAACAAAGTCGTGCCCTCTCCGCCGAAAGCTACGGCGCCGTCTGGTGCTTCAGTGGCGGTGGCCGCGGATCCTTCGCCTGCTCCAGCATTGGTCTCGTCAGCCATGAGCGCCCGTCCCGCGATTGCGCCGGACGTTTCTCAGTTTTTCATACCGGCGCGCGGAAGCGCACCCGACGGATGTCAGCTTATCTACAGGCCGATGATACTTGGTGCGGCAAAAGTGAACTTCGTCGACCCAAAAGTGCAAATCGACGACTCGCGGGACGTGTGTTGTATTGCTGCAGTCACCGATGAAGCGGTACCGGTGGATTGGAACAACTCGCAAGAAGCCGGGGTCGAGGTCTCTGACCTGGAGAAGGAGCCGGCAGGAAACGCGCAGTACGACGAGCTTCCTGCAGTCGCAAGCAAAGCCAAGAGCTACGCGGGCTGGAGCAGGGACTTTGTGGCTTTTCTCTACGGAAATCAAAAGCTCGATCTATTGAAGAGCCCGAGCACCGGCGAGTTATCAAAGCCTGGTGAGGCTGACCGGGAATTTCGAGTGCGTCTCCAGCAGGCAGCCCGCGAGCAGCGTGACAATCTGATAGAACAGTTGCGTCAAAGGTATGCGCCAAGGACCGCCGGGTTGCAGGAACGTATCCGTCGCGCACAGCAAGCGGTTGAAAGGGAATCCGCGCAAGCGAGCCAGGCAAAGATTCAAACCGCCATCTCATTTGGAACAACTCTGCTCGGAGCTCTATTTGGCCGCAAGACTGTCAGCGTAGCGACATTGGGCCGCGCAACAACTGCTGCCCGAGGCGTCGGCCGGTCGATTAAGGAACAGCAGGACGTAGGTCGCGCTTCCGAATCGGTAGAAGCTCTGCAAGAGCAGCTCGCCGCGCTCGAAGCAGAGCTTCAATCTGAGACGCAAGCACTCGAAGCGAGGGTGGATCCGGCAGGCGAACAGCTCGAAGCGATCAGCATCAAACCGAAGAAGTCGAACATTTCCGTGCAACTTGTAACGCTCACATGGACTCCTTTCTGGCGTGACCAGTCGGGCACTATTACGCCTGCTTGGGAATGAGGGGGCAAGGAGGAACGACAAATTGTGTCGAGGGGCGGCGCTCTGGAGTCGTCCCTCAATGCAGCTCACTCTTGATCGGGTTGACTAAGAGGCATCGACGACAGGCTCCTACAAACAGTCGAGTAGGTTTACCCAACTTTCAATTCCATATGCCAAACCAGTTTAGCTATCGCGACGCCGGCGTCGATATCGACGCAGCGAACGAAGCCAAGGATCGCATCAAGCAGTTGGCCCGTGGGACGTTCACGCCAAACGTGATGACCGAAATCGGCTCGTTTGGCGGGATGTTTCGTGCTGACTTCTCGCATATGAAGGAGCCGGTGCTGGTGTCCTCGGCTGATGGCGTAGGAACGAAACTGCGCGTCGCATTCATTACCGGGATACACAACACGGTCGGTTACGATCTGGTCTGCCACTGTGTCAACGACATTCTAGTCCAGGGGGCGCGACCGCTCTTTTTTCTCGACTACATTGCGTCCGGAAAGCTCGTTCCCACGACCGTCGCGTCAGTCATCGAAGGTCTCGCGCATGCTTGCAAGGAAGCCGGTTGCGCGTTGATCGGGGGCGAGACCGCCGAGATGCCGGGCTTCTATTCCGACGGGGAATATGACGTCGCGGGCTTTATAGTCGGAGTGGTTGATCGCACTAACATCATCGACGGCTCACGGATTAGTTCGGGGGACATTTTGATAGGCCTGCCGTCTGTTGGATTGCACACGAATGGTTACAGCCTTGCCCGAAAGCTTTTCTTTGACGTGGCAGGCTACAACGCTGATGCTCTGGTCGATGGGCTCGGCTGCACTGCCGCTGAAGAGTTGCTCAAGCCGCATCGCAGCTACCTCGGCGCGTTAGAAGGCCTGGTGGAGAAGGGAGTGATAAAGGGACTCGCACACATCACCGGTGGCGGGTTGCTCGAGAACATACCGCGCATTCTGCCGCAGGGAACCGCGGCAGAGATCACCGCCGGCTCGTGGCCGGTGTTGCCGGTGTTCAACATACTGGCGAAGATCGGTAACGTGGCTGAAACCGAGATGTATCGGACTTTCAATATGGGGATCGGAATGGTCGTGGTGACCAGCGCCGATCAAGCCGGCGTGGTTCGCACACATCTTGACGAAAGAGGGGAGGCGCACTATGAAATGGGCCGGGTTTTTGAGGCCCATCGTTCGGTGTTAATAGGTAGTGTGACATGTTATCTTGTATCCATCC
>CAZOOE010000585.1:0-4204 GCA_964581275.1 uncultured Clostridia bacterium | reverse complement strand
TTCGTGAGGCAACGACTATTGTTTCGATTAGATTTTTTGGTGAGGCAACGGGGCAAGTGAAGCTCCGGCGTCGCAAACATGGTTCGCTGATGTTCGTTGAGCCTATACTTGAAATTGGTACTTCGAGCTTCTGTCTAGAATCGACTCAAGGCTGGTTCTGTCCGGCGTATCGAAGAGGATCAACCGACTGATCATTCTCTCTTATTTCGTAATGAACGTGCGGACCTGTCGAGCGACCAGTGCTTCCGGCGTTCCCGACCTGATCGCTGCGCTTCACCCGCTGGCCGGCTTCCACCGAGATTCGTGAGAGATGTCCGTAGCGGGTCGTGATTCCGTTGCTGTGATAGACAATCACCAGGTTGCCGTATCCGGCATGTGGCGCGGCATAGATAACAAGCCCATCGGCAGTAGCGGTAACCGGCGTTCCAAAGTCCACCGCGACGTCGATCCCTTCGTGAACCTCGCGTCCTTCGCCGTTGAAGGGATTGCGGCGCATCCCGAACCCATCCGTCACGTACCCATTCACAGGAAGACCCCTGGGGATTGAAGCCAACCGGAGGATGTCAGAACGCAGCCGGTCGTTGATATGTCGAACTTCGCGCTCGAGATGGTCCGCTGCTTTGTCGAGGGCCACAACCGTTTCAGGTCCGCCAATGCCCACCAGTTCGTCAATCTCGGGGGAGTGTTCCATTCTGGCCTTACGAGCCAGTTCCTTTGACATATCCTCAACGTAAGAGATTTGACCCTTCAGTTTCGCGTATGAGTTCTGATAGGCGTCGTTTGTTTGTTTGAGGCTTTCGTTTTCCGCTCTAACCGAGAGGTATTTCAGGTTGAGCGCTTCGTGCTGCCCGAGCCGCACCGCGCCGTAAATGATCAGCGCAAGGGACACGACCGTCAAACCTGCAGCGGCGCGAAGAGTATTGCGATGAATACTAAGCTGTCTGACTTTCGATGTGCGACTCGGTGAGATCAGGAAAGTATAAACGCGGTTATCATTCGACATTCAGCACTCCTGGGGCCCTTCAGGATATGAAGAGTGCCACTTCCCACAGAGACACCCACCATCATTAATCTACGTGCTTACTAGTGAGGGATTTATCTATCAAACAGAAAACGCAGACTATCACACCGCTGCGTGGGAAGGCAACCGATGGAGGGATGGTTGGCTGCGATTTAAGAGAATCGCAACAAATGCTCCGCGGGCAGGCAGGAACAGAGGCAGTCGGAGGGGTGTCGAGGCAGGAGTAGTAGGGGAGAGGGTCCTCCTCTTGTTGGATCCCCTTTCCCCCTAGTTCCTAATGCCGTCCCATTAGCCTTGCTCGGCCGGGCGCGGCGATATCACTCTGTATACTACCCACGCCACCAACACGAAGCAGCCGAGCACCAGCGCAATCCAGAGGAGCTTCAACGCAAAGCCGATTATCCCCAAGATTATGGCGACCAGCTTGACTGCGATGAGGAAGGCCACCAATCCGAGTACAAATCTGATAAATCCCATGACAAACCTCCTAAGACAAATGTCCGACAAACTTCAGTTTGTCGTCTTTGCATAACAAGCCGACTTCAAAGTCCGAAACATACGTCGCGGCCACGACTGATGCCGGTCGGACTCCACTCTTGATCACCCCGTTCAGTTGACGAGAGCGGTTGCCGCTGCCTGACGGGCTGCGCTCGCCTGGATGATTATGTTCTTGAAAGAAGTTCTCAACTTTATCGTCGGGCCCTCCAGTCCGAGTTCACTCACCAGGCTGTTACGCACCCTCTGCTCGAGCTGGCCGAATCCTATCGGCTGAATCTGGCCGTTTGGGCTTGCCGCGTCCAGGTGGAAGCGGCTTGACTGCGGGAGCACAAGCTTGATCTGACCGTGGTTGTTCTGCACGTCAATATCGCCGGCCGGTTCAACCGTTGTCGTCAAAGTCACATCGCGATAGCTGGTTTCGACTCGAGCGGACTCATAAAAATTCTTCACGACGACAACGCCGTGAGTCGTCTCGATCGCTATACCGCCTTTCACCTCTTCGGCGTTGACCGAGCATCGCTCAGCCTGGACTTCCAATTCCCCGGTGATTGAAGAGAGCTGTAGGCTGCTGTTTGACGACGAGATCCGCAGATCGCCGTTGATATCCTTCGCACGAACATCGGAGTGCGGCGCTTCGATGACCACATCGGCTGCTTGAGAGACGTCCACGCTCGAATGCTCTGTTTTGAGCTCGGCGGACTCGTCTAGCCCCTGTGCGATTATGCGGCAGAACGGCGCGTTCACGTGCACGGGACCTGAGATGTCGTGAAGCTCGACATTGCCGTTGTTTGCTGTACCTGACGTTAGTTCAACGCCTCCGTTGACGTTTGAGATTCGCGCGCGTTTTGCGCCGGTGACGGTCAAGTCGCCTTCGATCTTTGAAACGGTAACCTCGCAGTAGCTCAGCGTCAGGTTCACGTCCCCTTTGATCCCGGTCAGGTCCGTCTGGCCGTAGCTTGCCCTTGCGGTCAAGCCTCCCTGAATCCCGTTAGCGGTGACCGATCCATAGCTGTCCGTTATCGAGACGCCGACAAACGAAGGTGCATCGATCTGAATATCTGTTGTGAACTGGTCGGTGAACTGATCCCGATTCGTCGTGATAGTCAATCCATCGGCTGTCTGGTTCACGAGAAGGCGAATGCGGTCGGCGACTTTGAGAGCGTCATCCTGGCTCCATCCGCGAACCCGTTTTACGAGGGTCGCTCTGATTGTCGAACCGCCGCCGCCGGTAATGTTGATGTTCCCGTAACTGTTATTTACAGAGAGCTTCGTCCCGGGTTTTATTTCGTTGCTGATAACTGGCTGATCGGTGAAAGCGTACGCCTGCCCAACTACGGAATCCCGTAGCCCACTCAGAAACACAGGCAGATGTAACGCCGACAGAACCGACGGATTGTTGGCAACCCGGCTGGCGAAGACTCCGCTGACTACAATCAGCAGCACAACCACCACTCGCATCGGAGTAAACACGCGAGGTGGCGGCCCTTCAGTATGTCGATGTGAGTAATAGCGAACCAGTTCAACGCTGGCGAAAACGACGAGTAGCAATACCCAGTAACGGCCGTACACCTGAAGCGCGTTTAGCCGCGGTTGAAAACGGGCGGCGAGAAACAGAACGCCAACGACTATCAGCAGCATCCCGACTAGCGGCGAGCGCGGCTTGCGCTCGACTGCAAAACCCATCACTCGAACTACTCCCGCGCAGATCAGGAACACGGGCCAGAGCTGCATCAGCCATCCGGCAATCCCTGACCCTGTGGGCGCCAGGACCAGCACGAGTCCTGCGCTTAGCAGCAACACTCCTAATAGGAGCGTTCCTCTTCTGTTCTTGCGTCCTGCCGTCAACGTTCTTCCTACCTTCGGCCAGCCGGATGTGATCGGTGTCCACTTGGCTCCGACGACTGCCGACTAAATCTGCCGGGAACCAACGAGTACGGGGGAACCGATTGGTTCTGCTCATAGCTTTCTTCACCCGACCGCTTGAAGTACCGCGTAAGCAGATACCCGCCAAGTATAATCAGGGCAACTGGGACTAGCCGAGCAACAGTAAGAAACGCGAAGGGCCTGACGATCTGAACGACCAGCAGCAGCCCGCCTACGATCAACGCAATTCCGATAAGCGGCGCGCGTTTGATAAGCGAGCGCTTGAACCGCTCTTCATCAGCTGCCGGGCTCTCCCCGCGAGCGATCAGAATTGCGGTGCGATAGGCATCTATTATCGAGTAGAGATAGAAAGCGAGGCCCGCAAGTGCAAAGACGCCGGAGGCTACCTTGAAGCTGGCGAGCTGGAACATACCGATGATCGATGCGAAGTGAACGACCGCTTTGATGTTTTGGCGATTATACACCGCACCCATTCCCGGGAGCACCGCAAACAGCGCGGCCAGCCGTGCTCTGCCTCTCGGCCTGGTGTTGTTATAGGTTCGCGAAAGTCCTTCGACCCCCAACACAATACAGTCCTGACAGTAGGGATAACCTTTGATTCGGTGATCGCAGGCGTTACAAAGCGGCCGCGCGCAGCTTGAGCACTGGACTCGCGCGACGCTTGTTGTGTGATACGAACAATACATAGTCGGTTCTGCCTCCAATGGGCTTTTGCTTACGCGGCTCCAATGACTTAAACGTTTGGCGTCCAGCTATCGTTCAAGGAAACCCCCACAAAACACGCGCAGCCTAATTCTTCTC
>CAZOOE010000584.1:0-4224 GCA_964581275.1 uncultured Clostridia bacterium | reverse complement strand
TTGGCCGCGGAGTTTGGGTCCAAAACCGCTTGCCGCAACGAGCCCGGCCCGCTGAATCGCAAAGTCTCGCCGTTTTTGGTTTTATGGACCAGTTGCGGAATAATCGCCTGCATCACCGACATCGAATACTCCTCAGTCGGGTTGAGCGTCCCGCCGTTCATCGGCCTTCGCACTTCGGTGTTGAAGACGTTCGCAAAACGAGCCGCTTCGTTGCCGTAGACTTGCAGCGTCGTTCCGCCGTTCAACTGATAGCTCACCTTGTTTTGCTTCAGAATGCTCTCGGTGAACTTCGAGTAAGGAACCGCAATAAACGCGTTTAGTTCAGCCTTGGCCTTGACACGGTCTGCCGCACCGCTAGCCAGCACCAGACGGCTGGTTCCTACGTCCAGCCCCAGGGCTGTCCCTTCCGACTGGCTATCATTTGTCTCCCTTTCATGCTTCTTATCCATGTTGCCTCCAAAGTTATTCTTGTTTACGAGCTTGAGGGGCTCAGTGTTAAAGCTGGCGACAGCGCTACGAGTCGCTTTCAATCTGACAGCGTTTCCCGAGGGTATCGGTATCGGGGATCCATCGGCACCCGGCGCGGGCAAGAACCCGTGCCGTTTGGGCGTCAACTGCAAGCGGCCCAGGCCGCGTATGTGAATGACTCTGGCAGCGGCAAGCTCCCGCTTGATCATATCGAGCGCCGCTTCGACGCCCCGCGCAGCTTCGCGCCGCGTCAATCCGCTTCGCCTCACCGCTTCATTTATCAGATCCGACTTGTTCATTTCAGATGTAGCATTGATTTCGGTCTGTGCCCGCAAAGGTTTCCCCAGTCGAATTGGCCCGGCACAGACTGAAATCTATACTACTTCTCAAGTGCCCGCTGCCTTGAATAGGCGCGCCCGAACACTCGCGACATCCGTAGCCGCTCTTTCTCAATGCTCAGGCCGCTCTTCTCTGCCGTCTCTCGCAACGTCGCATCGGCCTTTTCCAACCCCGCCCATTTTCCGCCGGCCGCAGCCACATAAGCCTGGTCGTAGCCGAATCCCAGCCGCGAGATGGCAGCGAGTTCGGTCTGGTACTTGTTGCTCAGCCCCAGTGCCTCGAACGGGAACTCCGACACCCAATCGGTGTGATAGCCCATCAGCCGGTTCGACGGATTCACGCTGACCAGCCCGTGAGTCACACAATTGGCATCATCGATTCCCCACTTGGAACGCAGCACCGCGGTAAGCACTCTAGCGGCGTAGATTTGGGCCTCGTTTATCCCTTCGGCGCCCATCGCTGCGCCGCGGCCTTCGAAACAGACGCCCACAAAACTCGCGCTCAGGTTGACAAAGACGCTGTGGCCGTCGCTCCAAACCGAATTCCCGGCATGGTTGGCCGTAGACTCATCACGCACGACCCGGTAGGCCCGGCCGAACCTGTCGATCACGTAGTTGTACAGCCTGTGCTCCCGTGCGTATTCAAGCAGAGCGTGGGACTGGTTCTTCAGCGAAGCGTTGTAACGATCAGCGAACGGCAACAGATCGCTCTCGGAGACGTGATAAACAATCCCGACCGGACGAGAGAGGATCTCCCCCGGACCGGAATTCTCCGTTAGCGCCTCGAGATCGAAGCGGTAGAAACTGCGAGCCGAACCATCCGTCTCGAATTCCGTTAGCACCCGAGCCCCGTTGCTGTAGAATTCATAGCCATCGCCTTGTTCCGCCAGCCAGATCTTGTCGAGTGTGAGCCCTGCCCCGGAGGCAATGGCCGCCACCGCGTCGCCCTCGTTTGAGCCTCCCGCCGACGGTTGATTTCCGCCAGCAATATTCCTCGCTTGGGTCGAAACACTCAAGCTGCTCACAATCCGTGACACGGCATACACCAGGCTCGCTCCTGCGCAGATCACAACCCCAACGCACATCGCATAGAGCGCATACCGAATTCTATACAACAGCGACGCCAGTCGTATGCCTAGCGGCGCCGGTTGATCAAGCGGCAATACTTTCGATAGCTCTACGATAATCATTGCGCGGTCCGGAAGCGATCCCACAAGTGGCAACTTCTTCCACGAGTTGCGCGGCTGGTCCAGGCTCAGCGCGCTCTTCAGGAACTTTAGGCGCAGCACCGGAGACTCGATGTATCTCGAGTAACGGTCTACGAGTCTTGCGTATCTGAGATTCTGCGGATGAAAATCCTGCATCGCCAAAGAATCCCCAGATTGCTTCATCAGGGCTGGTCGTATTGACACACGATCAACTGTACGGCGAGTCCGGCGGCTCGCGCGCGAAGTTGCGCCTCACCGGCAAACCTTTGTGCCTCATCGGCGCCGTTGAATCTACCGACCCGAACCCGGAACCACCTACCGCGGCGCACCAGTTGGGCCGGAACTACGTATGACGGCACACCTGCCCGCTTCAACTTCTCCGCAAATTCATCTGCCCCACTCTCGGTAGGGAAAGCGGCAACCTGAAGCGAGAACCGGCCTTGAGCGTTACTGTTTTCGTTTGAAACGATATTTTGGGGTTGGGATGCCTCGCGCGCTCGCGCGTCCGACGGGGTTGGCGAGATTGCATTCCGACCGTCCGGGGCCTTCGCTTCTGCAGTATTTCGAGGTTCGGCAACCGCCAACACCCGAGCGTTCGTACCGGAGTCGGTCGCCGGGCGCCGTTCCGGGGTCGACTGACAATAGATCAGGAAATAGTAAGCGGATGCGCAAACCAACAGGACGACTGCTGCGATCGAAGCTCCCAATCTTGTGAATGACCCTCGGTTGCTCGGTCCGACGAGCACCGGCCATTCGCTTTGAGAGTAGTCCGAGGCCAGAAGGGGCGCTTCCCACGGATCCGCAACAGCCTCAAAAACCGTTGTCTGTTCTTCGGTGTGATCCTCTGCGAGACTCGATTCTGCGGAAGGCATTGACTCGGGACGCACGCAAAGATCCGCGGTAGAATTTCCGTTGGCAGCTTCGGCACCGTGATCACGTATTGGTTGAATCACACTGATCGACTGCACGAATCCTTCGGAATACTCATAACGATGCAGCGAGGATCCGTTGCCCGAGGCGCCCTGTAACTCCGCTACCGAGGCATGAATCGTGTAATCCGGAGCTTCATACCCGAACAACTCGAACGCCGACTCATCGTGCGCCTCAAACGGAATCGGATGCGGCGTCTCCTGCTCGAAGGATGATTCAACCGTTGCACTGTCATGGACGAATACGTCTGACGCAACCCCCGGGTGGCCCACCGCAGGTGCATCCGGCTGAACTTGGGCAAACGAACCAGTGGGATCTACAGCCGCCACAGGAGCGCCAACCACCCGGTGTGCTCCACGAAAAGCCGTCAGGACCATTGACTGGCACTTTTCACAGAGTCGCGTAACACCGAGGTGCCCGGCTGAGCTTGCGGGCAACTGGCGCTTGCACAAAGAGCAAGTCGAATGTGCCATTTCGAACTCCATACAGACCTCAGATTTCAAGTTCGGAGACGAGAGCCGATCTGGATTTGACCCGCTGGGGCGACTCGCGTATGGTCAGACCTTCGTGTTTTGGGGCGTTTCAGTCGTGGGGCCGAAGCTAAAAGCGAGCCGATTATTGCATACGGTAATCGCCTTTACAAGAGTTTATTTTTCAAGCGAACGGTGCCTCGATTGGGGTATGAATCCGGGTCTTCGGCGAATCGGAATTCATGAAACCCGAGACATCGGCTTCAAGGTTGCGATGTATGCCTCGATCTCCTCGCGGTCCTCATCGTCAAGGCTCAGAAACTCGACTCCTAGCCCTAACCCTTTTCTAACATAGGCCACTCGCGACACTGCTATTACCCTGTGTTTGTTGTTTGGCAGCTCGAACCGCACGACCATCCTCGTTCCAGGTCGAATTGGTTCGTCGGTGGTTATAAACAGTCCGCCGGTACTGATGTTGGCCATGTGTTTTCTGACCCGAGACGGGCCGCTGCTACTGTTCGTGAGTTCGAATTCGACCTGGGTGCTAATGGGGGCACGCTCGAAACGGCGTCGTTCAAGTTGAGCGGAACTTCTCATTCGACTCCTTCTTGCGCCCGTGTCTTGCTTGGGGTGAGTACACTGCGCCTGCTCAAGATCTACAGCCCGTGGGGCTCGTTGCCTACTGACATTCGCGGACCAACGATCAGGCTTTAGGGTGCCCTTAACCTTTACACAGATTGACTCTACTTGACAAGGCCGAGTTAAGCATCGCCCCTGCCGGTGAAAGGTTTCAAACCTCTGACGCCCCAA
>CAZOOE010000583.1:0-4227 GCA_964581275.1 uncultured Clostridia bacterium | reverse complement strand
TTTTTCTCGAAGGCTTGCCGCTATTATGGCCCAAGTCCCACTTTTAATCACACCCATCCTCCACCGTTCTCACCCCGTAACTTTGACAGAATTGTTTGAGCCAAGTTATATTTCGCTTTCAGAATGAACCATCGCGTGCTAGTTCTGAACGCTTCGTTCGAGCCGATCAATGTTTGCACGGCGCGGCGCGCGGTTGTGTTGATTCTCAAGGGTGTTGCCAATGCCGAAGAGAGTTCCGCTCAGTGGCTGCATTCCTCGCGGTTCTCGATGCCGATGCCGTCGGTTATCCGTCTGGTCGAATACATTCACATTCCGTTTGAACGAAAAAGCCTTTCACGCAAGAACATCTTATTGCGCGACCACAACACCTGTCAGTACTGCGGCCGGGTGTTCCCTCCCCAGGATCTGACGCTCGACCACATAATCCCCAGTTCGCGCGGAGGTGATTCTGCGTGGGAGAACCTGGTAACTTGCTGCCGGTCTTGCAACAATCGCAAAGGCGACCGCTCTCCGGAGGCTGCGGGGATGAGACTGTTGAAGCGTCCGCAAGCATACAACCTTCACGTCAATCGTCAGATCATCCGCTATCTCGGCCGCACCGACGAAGCCTGGCGCAAGTACCTCTTCTACTGATTGGGTTTAGATTTGCAGTTTTGATGACGGATGGCGGAACTGCAATTCAAAATCCGAAATCCAAAATCATTTGACTGCCGTATGTTAAACCTTCATCATACCTGCACTCAGCCAATTGGCGTGGTCGGCCTGAGACGCAAAAAGAACGCTGCTGGAAGCGACGACGCTTTCGACTTAAGAGCCAGTGAAAACCGACTGACTGATGAACCCATTCTTTGAGGCCGTCTACGAGATTCAAGAAGCTACGCTGATGGCCGGCCGCGCGTTCAGGCGCGCCTTATCCAAACCCCACTACTTTCGCGAGATCATAACCCAGATGGATCTGATCGGCGTTGGGTCGATATTGATCATTGTATTGACTGGCGCCTTTACCGGAGGCATCCTCGCGCTCAACACCGCCCCTACGCTAAAGACTTTTGGCGCCACCGCTAAGACCGGACAACTGGTGATGACCTCGCTGGTGCGCGAGATGGGCCCGGTGCTGGCTTCATTGATGCTTGCCGGCCGGGTCGGTTCGGCGATCGCCGCCGAGCTCGGCTCAATGGTGGTGTCGGAACAAGTAGACGCGATGCGCGCGCTGGGCACTGACCCGATCAAAAAATTGGTGTGGCCGCGTTTACTCGCGCTGATGGTGATGTGTCCGGCGCTGACTGTGCTTGCGGATATGATTGGATCAGTAGGAGGCTGGGCGGTCTCGAGCACATTGCTGGGAGTTCCGAGCTCGGTCTACATCCGTTCGGGCAAACACTCGCTCACGTACATGGACCTTATGGGCTGACTCTTCAAACCGGTGGTGGTTGTTTTTATCATTGCGGTCGTAAGCTGTCGCGCGGGATTGCGCACTCATGGAGGCACAGTCGGGGTAGGTCGCTCGACCACCCAGTCGGTGGTGTTGTCGGATATCCTGATCCTGGCGTCGGATTTCTTCTTACAAAAACTGATTCAAGCTTTTACCTAGGTTGTGTCTTATGTCGGAATATCGACACAGCGCAATAGAGTTTCAGGACGTGACGATGGGCTATGACGACCGGCTCATCTTGGACGAAGTGAATTTTATCGTAAACCCCGGTGAGACCAAGATAGTCATGGGCGGCTCCGGGACTGGCAAGTCGACGATTCTGAAACTCGTGCTTGGACTCATAAAGCCGCAGGGTGGGCGGATTCTGATCGACGGCGATGACGTCGTCCGAATGAATGAAGCCGAGCTGGCGGCGGTGCGCAAGAAGATCGGCATGGTCTTTCAAGACGGCGCGTTGTTCGACTCGCTCTCGGTCTATGAAAACGTCGGCTTTCGTTTGTTCGAGCAAGGACTCCCGGAGGACGAAATCGAGGAAGCGGTGCGCAGGATGCTGCGCTTCGTCAATCTGGAACACACGATGACGATGAGACCCTCCGAGCTGTCGGGAGGGATGCGGCGGCGGGTTGGGATCGCCCGCGCGTTGGTGGGCAGCCCCAAGTTGATCCTGTTTGATGAGCCAACCGCGGGGTTGGACCCGCCGACCGCTCGGACAATCCTCGAGCTGGCGATGAAACTCCGCGATCTCGAGGGCGTCAGCTCGATCTTCGTCACCCACAGGCTCGAGGACATAAAGCTGCTCTCGTCGAGCTTCGCAACGATCGGCGAAGGCGGTGATGTGGAGTTTCGGTCCGAGGAAGGAAACTTTGCTCTGGTCAACACTCGCTTCATTATGCTTAAACAAGGTAAGGTAATTTTTAGCGGCACCGATGAACAGCTCTGGACCTGCGAGGACCCTTACATCCAGGATTTCTTCAAGGTGTCGTGAGAGGCGGAAAGCGGAAAGCAGAAGGCAGAAGGCAGAAAGCGGAAAGCAGAAGGCAGAAGGCGGAAGGCAGAATGAAGAAAGCAGAGTCCAGAGGTAAGAAGTCAGAGGGAGTCCAGAAGGCAGCTATCTCAGAATGGCTTCCGCCTTCCTCCTTCCGCCTTCCGCCTTCCGCCTTCTGACTAAGGAGGTTGTTATGCCAAGACAAAAAACTACGATGTCCGAGTTGCGGGTGGGGATATTAGTGGTCGCTACGATCACGATCCTGATTATCTTCATACTTGGCGTCAGCGGTGGAATACCATTCTTCAAACATAACGCAACCTATCGCACCAGGTTTGCCGCGGCCGACGGATTGAAGAACGGCGACGAGGTGCGTCTCGCAGGTAAGCTGGTCGGCAAAGTCGACAGCGTCGAATTTGGAGCCGAGGTCCCGAGCAGCAAAGACGAAAAGCCGATCGTTATAGTAATGACCGTAGATGCCAAAGAGGTCGCAAGCCGCATTCGAAGAGACTCGCTTGCGGTTCTGGCTCAGCAAGGCTTCCTGGGTGATCGGGTCATCGACATAACGCCCGGCACCAAGGCAGCCGAGCCGATTCCGGAGGGCGGAGAGATTCCGAGCGCGGACCAGACCGGACTCTCGCAGGTGTTTCAGGGCGCGAGCGACATCCTTGTACAGTTCAACACCGTTGGCAAACAGCTTCAGGAGTTGATGGACAACATCAATCAGGGCAAGGGCACGATCGGCAAGCTGCTTCACGATGATGCTTTCTATGTGAATCTGAACCGCGCGGTGCTGGAGTTTCAAGAGGTCGGCGCGCGGGTCACAAAAGGCGACGGCACCTTTGCGCGTCTGCTCAACGACCCCAAGCTCTACGAAGATCTGCGTGGCGCGGCCAACAATGTTCAAGGGATTGTCGCCGATGTGCGAGCGGGGAAGGGAACGCTGGGCAAGCTGATCACCGACGAGCAGTTCTACAAACAGGCTACTGAGGTCCTGGCCAAGTTCAATGCGACGACCGACAAGCTCGACAAGATCGCCGCCGACATCGAAGCAGGGCGTGGCTCGTTGGGCAAGTTCATAAAGGATGAAAAGCTGCACGACGACGTGCAAGCATCGGTTGCGTCTTTGAAGAACATCAGCGAGCGCCTTGATAAAGGAGAAGGCTCTGCGGGGAAGTTTCTTCGTGATGAGAAGCTTTATAACAATTTGAACCAGACCACAGCCGAGATGGTGAAGCTCATGTACGATTTTCGTCAAAACCCAAGGAAATATCTGAGCATAAAGCTGAGCTTGTTCTGACATGGCTCAGTCCGATGCAGACAGTCGCGCCAAGTCGCTGCTCGAGGACCGCGCGCTTGTGGAGGCTTGCCTTGCCGGAGACTCTGCCGCCTGGGAGGCTCTTATTCTCAAGTATCAGCGCTCGACAGCGGCGCACCGCCGCGGGGTCCCATGTCGGTTTTCCCAACTCATAGCGCGTAGGCCGCTGGAACATGGCACCCGCTGGGGTAGCGAGTGCGCACTAACCGCGCCGCACTCCAAATGAGTCCACGCTAGTTGGAACCCGATCGACCCATGCGGTGTCAAATCAACCGAGACGAAAGAGCGCTTAACACTGGAATCGAGGTGAGGTACTTTGTCCATCTTCAAGGCCCGCGCTCGCTCAATCATCGCTCCTCCAATCATCAATGTGACTCCGCTTATCGACGTGTTGCTTGTCCTGCTGATCATCTTCATGGTAATTCAGCCGCATCGAGAGGCGAAACTGCCAGTTAAAGCGCCGGAGCACGCGCCCATCGACGCGCCGCCGTC
>CAZOOE010000582.1:0-4231 GCA_964581275.1 uncultured Clostridia bacterium | reverse complement strand
CTTAACGTTGATAAAGCGTGCACCAAGGTCTATCGCCGTGGACTCGCGACTAGGGTTATCGTCAATCCAAACGATTTTGTTTGGCGTGGTCATGACATCACAATTTCGAGGTCAGCCTTCCATCCGTCACTCGGTTGAACGAAACGAATTGCGCCACCTCTATAGGAAAGAATCTCGCTGACAATACTGAGTCCGAGTCCACTTCCCGTGCCAACGACGTACTGATCCTCGGGATTGAGTCTTATCTTAAGGCCACGGTAGAGACGGCTATCCGGATCGACAGCAAACGGCTCAAAGACCTTCTCGTAATACTGTTCGTCCAGTCCGA
Source organism: uncultured Clostridia bacterium (assembly GCA_964581275.1). Taxonomy (GTDB): domain Bacteria; phylum Acidobacteriota; class Blastocatellia; order UBA7656; family UBA7656; genus Onstottus_A. The sequence continues at coordinate 3,903 of CAZOOE010000582.1, read as the reverse complement.
TGCCACTGTCCAGCACGTGTACAAAAACCTTTGAGGCCTCGCGCTCTGCAGAGACCCGCACACGCTTCTTACCTCCTGCAGCGATCACTGATTTAATCGCGTTTGAAAGGACATTCAGGAGAACAGCGTACAGTTCAGCTTCCAACATGGGTCCCACCTTAAGGTTGTCGGGAACGCTATCAACATCAATGTTAATACCATAGTTCTTTGTAACGAGGTCGAAACAGCGCACCGCTTGCTCCAGGCGTGGCCGAAGAGTCAGCTGGCTTGGCTTTGCTTCCCGACCGTCGACTGAAATTAACGAGGTCATGGAAAGGAGGTCAAGAAAGCGCCTCTTGTTTGCAGCGAACTCGTCCCGAATCTCAGCCAAGCGGTTCGCTTCCGCGCCGGTCACTCTTCTTCTGACCCTCTCCAATGAGATGCTTACCTGCTCCAGCCAGCTCAAGAGTGCTTTGACCTCGTGCGAAAAGATAAGAAGAAGGGTCGATGTGGATGCGACAAGCTGAAGGTGCCGCACTTCCTCTCGATTAGAAGCCTCGTGCTTGGCAATGGCCCGCGTTGCCGTTTCAAGAGATCGCAAAACCTGTTGACGCTCCGGCGTCGGCAGCTTAGTTGCGAGATTTCGAACCTCGCTTTGCACGACACGAATCGCGGCGGTTACTACCTCCTTCGAATCTATTGGGTGTGAAAGCTGGGACTCGAGCTCCTCGCGCGCGCTGACGGCCTCCTCCTTGGCCGCGACGGCTCTTGCATATTCCCGATACATGGTAGACCAGTCGATTGCAAATCTCACCAGTTCTCGTATCGCCCCGATTGCATCGCCACCGACGAAACCCTCTCGGCTGGCTTTCGGTTCGAATCCTTGGGCACGGTCGCCAATCTCGACGTCGCCTATGTAGCTTTTGCTGGATAACAAGGAGAGCAACGCTCTTTGTGGATTTACACCGCGTAATCTCGCAGCGAATGGTTGGAGCACTGCCGACAACGCCGTTCTCCGTAATCCACGATCGCGATCGATGTTTAGCCAATCATTTCCGGGCTCACCGTATGGATAGACCCTAAATCCTTTGTACCGTACATAGACACCACCCCAATCGTCGAGAATCTCCCGCAAACTTCCCTTTGAGATTACCTCCTGATCTCTCATTTCGGCCCGGTCCACCGGCATAATTCCGATGGTCGCCGAAACGCTAGCCAGATCTCGGAACTTCTGAGGATGAGTAACCGTCTTCTTGCCAATTTTTAGCGCATTTAGCACGCACTCCTTTTCCCCCGCTTTCTTACCCCGTAGGATTAACTCACCCCCGCCAGCAGGGAACAACCGGTCTCGAGGATGGCTTATCGTTTCGTTGAGGCCCGGAGCCTGCATAGAGATGTTGAACCCAGGATCTTCCTCAAACCCAGGACGCTTTCGGCCACGGTTCGCTGCGAGCACCGCGAGCGGCCGTTTCAGGAAGTCGTATCCTCGTTTGTTCCATTCGTCTTCCCGGCTCCCCTCAATTACAAGTGTGGTTCCTGGTGTTGCGTCGGCGACGATCTTGTGGCTTCCTTCGCAATCAACCGTGCTGATCTCACTGCCGGGCTTGAATTTGGACCAATCGATCGTAAGTTCTGTCTGCTCGCGGGTGTCATCGTCCAAAAGGGCTGCCGTGAGTAGGCGCAAGCGGGTTCCTAGTCTTCGACAACTGAAGCGACCAATTCCTTTCGAACCAGTCCGCGGTCGGCCGTAGCGCTCCGAAAGTTCATGGATTGTTTTATGCGTAGTCGCGATGCGCATCCAGTAGTTTTGTACGTCACGGAAAGTCATCCCCGACCCGTTGTCAATGACCTGTACCACGGGCCCACGCCGCGGATCGGGCAGAATCTTTACACCGACCTGCGTTGCATCAGCGTCGTATGCATTCTTTACGAGTTCGACCAAGGCGATATGGGCGCTCTCGACCAGCTTTTCGCCAAGCTCGGACAGCAGGGCGGTGTCAACTGTGAAGGCGAGTTGTTCCATAACCTTGCGCCCCCTCTCAACATGCGGACAAGAACGGACGCACTCTCCATTATCCGTGCGGACAGCGCTGGTTGACCGCCAGCATCGATGGATTGACCTTGTCCGGACCCCATAGGCCAGACCGTCGACAAACGTGACTGGCTGCCAGTGCGGGCTTCGGTGAAGTATATCATTTTGAAGGAAAAAGAAGTTAGATCCAGAACTGCGGCGGCCGATCAGGGATAGTTTCGCAAATGCACGACAATGTAGCTCTCACACAATTGCTCATCCTGTTCGGCGGCGAGTCACCAGGCGGTTTGCCTTATGGCGGGCGCAGAGCTCTTGGGCCGCGGGCTCCCAGTCAGGGTATTCAAACAGGAAACCGTCTTCAAGCAGTCGTCGAGGCACTACCCGTCGGCTCTTCAGAATGAGCTCCGTTTCTGTTTGAAGAAACACCGCGCCCAGTTCGAGCATCCACTCCGATGCCGGCAGGCCGAACGGAACAGCCGACGCTCGCCGCAGGATCGCCATGAACTCCTTGTTCGGCAGGGGATTCGGTGCCGCCAGATTGACGGCCCCGGTGAGATGATCTCTCTCGATCAGCCAGTAGATGGCTCGGACAAAATCGACTTCGTGTATCCAGGAGACAAACTGGCGACCGCTACCAGCGGTTCCGCCGAGACCTCGGCGAACGAGCCCCAGTAGCGTATCGAATACTCCCCCAGGATCGGGACTCATGATCATGGCGGAGCGAAGCTTGACCTTGCGTGTCCCTGGAGTCGCAGCTTCGTCTAGTGCATTCTCCCACGCCGTTGCGACTTCAATACTGAAGCGCCACGTATCCGGGGCGCCCGGTTCGGCACCCCCTAGGACACCAGATATCTCGTCGTTCGCCTCATCGTAGCGATGAGCGTAGATGGTCGCAGTGCTTGCCTGCAGCCACACGGGAGGAGGACGCCTTGCGGCGGCGATCGCCTGCCCGACGGCCCTCACTGACAGGACTCGCGAGCTGAGTATCTCGCAGCGATTTGCAGGGGTGTACCGGCAGTTGACTGATCGGCCGGCCAGATTGATCGCGACGTCAGCTCCGTCCAACTCGTCCGCCCAGCCTGCGACATGTGTTGGATCCCACTGCACTACGCGCCAGGGTGCAGGTCTTGGGTGACGTGCAAGGACGACGACCTCGTGATGATCACGGGTGAAAGCGCGTGCCAGCACCGTTCCGACCTGGCCCGTGCCTCCTGGGATGATGATCTTCATGTTGTGACTGGCGCCTCCATAAAGTGGCGCAAAGGTTACGGGCGGCCCTCCGCCTGATTCCGAGCCGAGACCTTCAACTGTTCTGAACTTCCAGCGTTGTCCCGCATTTCTGTCAGGAGCCGCAGCACCGATTTCCTCAGCGAGCCCATTAAGGGCAAGCTGGCTAGCGAGACGAGCTTCACTACCAACCTAACCGTTTGGTCGATGAGGCGATTTGTACGCGCATGTCGTGGTGAGGCATCGTGAATCCAGAACAATACGATGCCCATATGATAAAGCCAGAGCAGAGTTGGTAATTCGGTCTGCAGGTCGGCAGGAACTCGATCCTTTGATCCTCGTACGACCTCCCTGAATAGAGCGATGCTTTGCTCGCGCACTGCTTCCGATTCCGAGCTGAATGGATTGAGCGGACTATACGGGTCAGCTGCTGTTTTGAAGAGAAGACCGGACAGGTGGTGGTACGGCTCAATGACCGCCAGCATCGAACGCATCACGCCGATCAAGCGAGCCTCCAATCCACGTTGCTTATCCAACACAGGCCGGCACGCTGCCAAGGTCTCCTGATGAATCCGTTCGTAGAAGGCCTGAATCAACTGCTCGGAGGGGACCTTGATCCCGAGATTGACCACCTTGTAGCCGTTGTTGCTGAAGATAATGTCTAC
>CAZOOE010000581.1:3665-4236 GCA_964581275.1 uncultured Clostridia bacterium | reverse complement strand
GAGATTGCGGATGATGATTGTGGGAGGAGGGATATCAAGCCGTGCCGCGTTGCCGATGGTGTTTAAGCGCGAGCCGTGGGCGCCGCCTCATCTACTTTGTGAGAGCTCGGATCAGATCGTAGCGGGCCAAGTGAGTGCTGATCACAAAACGCCGACCGGCCCGGGCTACGTGGCGTGGCTTTCGGCTCATGGGTTTTCGTCCAACTTCAACTTCGCAATCGACGTTTCAGATACCGGCATCGATCGCGGATTCACTTCGCCGGACAAACTTCATCCGGACTTTCTCGATTCAAACAAGCAGAGCCGCGTCTTGTACGCGAGAGACTACACCTCCGAGCTTGATCCGGGAGACACTCAAGGACACGGGACGCTCAACATGTCGATCGCCGCGGGCGCGAGCATGGGTTCGGACAAAGACTCACGCGACTCCTCCGGCTTCAACTACGGGTTAGGCATCGCCCCGTTCGCCTTAATTGGTTCGTCGAAGATTTTTCAATCAACCGGCCCCTTCGATCTCATCGATCCTTAACCTACTCTCATCTCAAATGCATATCCCCAAGGCCTCCAAGCC
>CAZOOE010000581.1:0-3655 GCA_964581275.1 uncultured Clostridia bacterium | reverse complement strand
GCATATCGCGACGGCGCTCGAGTCATGTCTAATAGTTGGGGGGAAGCTTCCAACACTTACTCGATCGATTCGCAGGAGTACGATCTGCGGGTTCGTGATGCCGCGCCCGATCAACCCGGCAATCAAGAGACCACGATATGCTTTGCCGCCGGAAACACCGGATCGGTAAAACTCATAAGCGCGCCGGGGACCGCAAAAAACGTTATCTCGGTGGCGGCGGGCGAGAGCTCACGCAAGGACGGCACCGACGGCTGCAACGTCAAGGACATTGACGCCGACAGCGCAATGGACATCGCGTTCTTTTCCTCTGGAGGACCCTGTGACGACGGCCGAATGAAGCCCGACATCACCGCGCCGGGTACTCATATCGAGGGTGCGGCATCACAGAATCCGCTGTTTGATGCTACGGGTATCTGCGGCCCTGACTCTCCGGACTTTTACTTCCCGCTGGGGCAGACGCTATACACCTGGTCATCGGGGACCAGTCATTCAACACCGCAGGTCGCGGGTGCTGCCGCTCTGGTGCGTCAGTTCTTGATCGGCAAGGGCGAGCCGGCAACGGCCGCATTAATCAAAGCGCTATTGCTAAACACGACTGACTACATGACCGGTGAACGCGCGGGCGGAGACCTTCCCCAGGCGCGGCAGGGCTGGGGCCTTTTGGATATGAATCGCGCATTCGATAGTACACCGAAGATTCTCGTCAACCAGACGAGCACTTTCACCGACAGCGGGCAAGCCTTCGTGATCACCGGCGAAGTGAAAGACTCAACACAGCCGTTTCGCGTAACGCTTGCATGGACTGATGCGCCGGGCTTTTCAGGCGTCGCGCCCTGGGTGAACGATCTTGACCTGGAAGTCACCATCAACGGCCAGGCCTATCGAGGCAACAACTTTGTGGGCCAGGAATCGCAACCCGGTGGTGACCGAGACACAAGGAATAACGTCGAAGGGGTGTGGCTCCCCGCGGGAACCGTAGGGGCGTTCGTTGTTCGAGTTGTCGCAAGCAACATAGCCGGCGACGGCGTACCCGCCAACGCCGATTCGACCGATCAAGACTTCGCCCTGGTGGTCTACAACGGCGAAAAAAAGGACCTACCGGTTGCGACCGTTGCAAGCGTCACAGTAGCCGGAGGCGCGGACGCGTTTGCCGATCCGGGCGAAACGGTGTCCATGCGGCTCAGCGTCGGCGACGCTTCGCCAGTCGCGCTGGTCTCAGGGCATGGGACACTCACGACGACCACCACGGGCGTGACCGTCACGGCTCCCGCTGTTGATTTTCCAAACATCGCGCCGGGCCAGACCGCAGAAGGCCTGGCGCCGTTTACGTTTACGCTTGCCGGAAGCGTCCCGTGTGGCACGTTGATCAACTTCGTGGTTGATGTGACGAGTCAGGGCTCCGTGTCGCGATTGCCTTTTACCCTGCGGGTGGGACGAACAGTATCGGCGGAGTTTTTCAGTGATGGTATCGAATCAGGCGAGTCGAAGTGGACACACGACAGCGGCATCCGAAAGAAGAAGCTGCGCCAGGACACCTGGGTCATTGCGAGTAAGCGAGTTCACTCAGGCTCCAGCGCCTGGTTTACACCAGATCTGGGCACAAAGGTCATCGATGCTCATCTCGATACGGTCCCGATCCAGCTCCCAACCGACGCCCGCACCCTGCAGCTGGTATTCTTCCATACCTTCGAGTTCGAGCGCGGGACTTACGACGGCGGAGTGATCGAGATATCGAGCGGCGGCGACTTTGAGGATCTCGGCACCAAGATCGTCAAGGGCCGTTACAACGGAGCGATTCGTGATTTCACGGGAAACCCTCTCGTAGGCAGACCCGGTTGGGTCGAAGGCCGGCTTGGGACGTTCCAGCAGGTGATCGTGGATCTGAGCAGCTACGCCGGCAAGACGGTAACGATCAGGTTCCGAATCGGAACCGATAGCACTGGAAAGGGACTTGGCTGGTACATCGACGATGTGAGTTTGAGTGGTGACCGAGTCAATTGCACACTGGGACAGGATCAATAGAAGACCGATGTGACGCGAAGAACACGGATTCCGCCGATATGCGCGGATATCACGTCCTAACTGGTGAAATGCGGGGCACACGGGCCCATGGACTCACTCCGCGAGGGAGTCGTGATTCCCTCAACTATCTGCCAGTCGGCGGAGTTTTCTCTTAAACTCGCGCGGATCAACCCGATGCTTGAATACCTTTACCGAGTTGATGAAGATGACCGGCACGTCATAACCATATCGTTCGTGAAGCTCCGGGTCATCGTCGATGTTGACCTCTTCGAGAGTGAACTCGTCGTCGCACCCTGAAGCATTAATGACTGCCTTCGCGTCGTCGCAGAGGTGGCAGCCCGGCCGGGTGTAGATCAACACCGCTGCTGGTTTCTTACGAGTCATGAGCTCGCGTTGCGCCCTCCCTCTCTCAGGGGCTTTGCTTGACAAACTTTCCGGCGACATGCTAAAAACCGATCAATTCATAGTAAAGCAGTCCAGATGTAAAGTTCAGCTCGATGAGAAACGCTAAGCAGAATTTATACAGTATAGATCGGCGAGGCGCGCGGTGCGTCCTCGTTGAAACTAGTCGTACTAATCGTCTCTCTAATGATGGACGGAATCGTGGAGACCTCCGGCATGGACACCGTTCAGGATGCGAACCCGAAGACTGAGGGCGAGGTAAAGCAGAGCGTAAGCGAAACGGCAGAGAACGCAACACCACCGGCGCCGAAAGCGGCAGCATCTCCAGACAAACCTAAAGCGGCTGCTAAGCCTGCTGTCGGGACTTCGGCAGGGGCGAAGGGCAAGACCGTCGAAAGCGCTCCACCCGATCCGGTCAACCGGATGCGGCGAACAATAATTTGGACCGCCGTCGGCGGGTTTCTTGCGACCTGCTTCATGATGTTCCTGCGCTTCTTTCTCCCGCGCACCATCTTCGAACCAAGCACCGTGTTCAGAGTAGGGTACCCGTCGGACTTCGGCTTTGGGGTCGACACGAAATTCCAGCAGCAATACCGCATCTGGGTTGTTCGCAACGCCGAAAGGTTGTTCGTCATTTACGCCCGGTGCACTCACCTTGGATGCACTCCCGATTGGAAGCCCAGCGAAAACAAGTTCAAGTGCCCGTGCCACGGAAGCGGTTATACCAGCGAAGGCATAAACTTCGAGGGACCCGCGCCGCGCCCGATGGACCGCGCTCACGTCGAACTTGATCCGACGGGTCAGATCATAGTCAACACCGCCCAACTCTATGAGTGGCCCAAGGGCGAGAAGGGCCACTTCGACGAGTACCCGGGCGCGTTCATACGAGTGTGAGCCCGGACTTAGCTATTGAAATCTATTGTTCTGCATTGCACGCAGTCCTTTGCTGTCGAGCGTTACGATCAGGAGCTTAGCAAATGGAACCTGAGAAGCCTGATAAGCCTGAACTGAGAACCGGCGCGGGTGTGACAGTTGCGGAAGAGGCCCCGCCCGGCGCAAAAGAAAACATCAAAGCCGAACTCGATCTCCTCAAGAAGAAGGCCGCAAAGGAATCCGTTCTTCAGGAAATCGAAGACCTAAAGGACCCGACAAAGAGCCAGATCTACAAGTCGATGTTCCGGGTGAAGCACGAGCCCACTCCACGCTCGCGGTCGCTGGGAGTGCTCACTAA
>CAZOOE010000580.1:0-4254 GCA_964581275.1 uncultured Clostridia bacterium | reverse complement strand
CCCGCCAGGTGGGGGAGAAACGCGCGTTCGAATTGCTCGCGGCCGCGGAGCCTACCGACGTGGCCGCGGTGATTTCGGACAGCTCGTTCCTAACCTTCCAGGACACGGTCAATCATCACGTAAACCTTTTCCTCCACCTTCCTTCGTTTCCGGTTGGGAATGAGCTGCAGTTTTTTATCAAACGAAGAGCGGGCTTTGACGGTTCCCAGCTCGACGCGGTCGATGCGGTGAAGCGAATCGGCAGCCGGCCGATTCTGTTCATCGCCGCCGCGCACGATCGACGGATGCCACCGCAGATCGCTGAGCAACTCTATCAAGCATGTTCGAGTCCTGGCCGCGATCTGATAATAGTTGACGGCCCGGGTTCGGACGTGCACGCTCACGCCTTTCAAGCTAATCCGCGGATGTATATCGATGGAATCGCGCGGTTTCTTGAGTCCACCCTTCAACCGACCTCTAGCTCCGCGGAATGATACGACCTGTACCAGCCACGTCGAGGTCTGATGTGAAACCCCACCACGAGCCCGATTATCCTGCTTTCCCAAGATTCAAGTTACGCGGGTTCTGCTCAGGCGCAAAGGGAAGCCTCGTTAACGGGACTCGAGGAAGCGCGCCGCTCGATACCCAGGCGTTGAACGCCCGGGCCAATGGAAAACCTGCGCCAGGTGCTCAATCCTCAGGCAACGCCGGTTGGTGTCGCCAGTTCGTTGCTCATTCATTGGGCTTGCACTATGATGGCGGCCATGGATGAAGACCGGCTGTTTGACGATGTGATCGACCTCAAGCCCCGCAAGCGAAGATTCGGGTTGATAGTTACCGCGGCGATTATCCTTGCGCTCCTCCTGTTCGGCTCACAGTTTCTGAACATCTACATAGACGCACTTTGGTTTTCCGCCGTCGGTTACTCCAAAGTCTATTGGTACAAGTTCCGACTCGGCGGTCTGCTCTTCGTCATCTTCTTTGTTGTTTCATTCTTGATCGTTCGAGTGCCGTTCATATTTCTGAATCGAGTCTTGCCCGAGCTAACCGAGCGATCGAAGCTTCGGATCGCTTCGGTCGAAGACATCAAAGACATAAACTTCCTTCCCTTCGTTTATCGACCCGGGGTGTGGGTGCTTTCTGCGGCTGTCGCGCTGCTGTCGGCCATAAGCATGAGCCAGCAGTGGCCTCAGTTCGCATTATATCTTCACTCGCAGCAGGCTCAGCTAGCTGATCCGGTATTTGGCTATGACATCAGCTTCTATCTATTCAAGCTGCCGGTGATCGAGCTTGTAGTAGCGTGGCTGCAAACGATCGCGGTTGTCATTTTGATCGCCATCGGCGCGGTCTCGGGCTACGTCTGGTACTTCGAGCAGGTGAGAGGCACGATAACTCAGGACACCCGGCGGCGAGCTACGTCGGCAATCAGCCTTGCCGCCGCGCCGTTTGCTCTGGTGCTTGCGGCAAACACCTATCTCGACCGGTTCGACCTACTGCATGGCCAGCACGAGTTGTTCACCGGAATGGATTACACCGACGCAAACGTGCGGCTGATGGCGATGAACATTGTGATCGGTTTGCTGTTGCTCTGTTCGGTCCTGGTGGCGGTCAATGCGTTTATCAGGAAGCGAGCGCGTACAATCGTCTGGCTTGCGGTGATCGTCGCAGTTGTTTGGGTGGTCGGCCTCGGAATCTTCCCGGCAACGTTTCATTCCTTTTCGGTCAAGCCGAACGAACTCGCGAAGGAAGCGGCATTCATCGATCACAACATCAAAATGACTCGTCACGCATTCGGAATCGAACGCCTGGACTCCAAACAGGCTGACGCCGAGCACCAAAAGTTCGAGGAGCGGCAGTTTGAACCAAAGCCTACCCTTACTGTTGAGCAGATTCAGGCCGACCGCGAGACGCTCGAGAACGTAAGGCTCTGGGACCGGCGCGCTCTTCAATCGACACTTGCTCAGATTCAGGAGATTCGCACGTACTATGACTTCAGAATACCCGATGTAGACCGATACCCGATAAACGGCAGACTTCGCGAGGTGATGCTGTCCGCGCGCGAAATGAACGTCGATCAATTGCCCGAGCAATCCAGAAACTGGATCAATCAACATGTTGTCTACACTCACGGCTACGGCGTGACCATGAACACTGTAAACGAGTTCACGCCCGAAGGGCTGCCGAACCTGGTGCTCAAAAACATGCCGGTTGAGAGTTCAGCTCCGGAGATCAAAGTCACGCGGCCCGAGATTTACTACGGCGAGGAGAGCAATTCGCACGTGTATGTCCACACCAAGCCTCAGGGCGCAACCCCCCCAGAATTCAACTATCCGGCTCCCGGCAGCGGCGACTCGTACACGACCTACGAAGCCGATGCCGGAATACCGGTGGGCGGACTGATGCGCCAGCTCGCTCTCAGCCTTTACCTGGGAGACGGGACGAACCTGCTCTTCTCGAACTACATCCATTCTGAGAGCCGCGTGCTCATCCGCCGTAACATAAGCGAGCGAGTCCGTCAGATCGCGCCCTTCCTCATGTTCGAGGACGACCCATATCTTGTGATTGGTCGCGATGGGAAGCTCTACTGGATCATCGACGCCTTCACTCACGCCGATCAGTATCCATATTCGACGGCGTATCAGGTGGGCGACCAAAACATCAACTACATTCGCAACTCGGTAAAGGCAGTGGTTGATGCCTACGACGGAAGCGTCAGGTTCTATGTCTTTGAGCCGGAGGATCCGATCATCAAGGCTTATCAGGACATCTTTCCCGATCTCTTCCAACCCAAGAGCTCCATGTCCGAAGATCTGCTCGCGCACGTTCGATATCCGAGTCTGCTGGTTAACACTCAAGCTCGTGTTTACACCCTGTATCACATGCAGAACACGCAGACGTTTTACAATCACGAAGACCTGTGGGCCATCGCGGCGGGCGAGACCTCGCAAGGCGCCGAGGCTACGGTGATGCAGCCTTATCACGTGTTGATGCAGTTGCCCGGGGAGCAAAAAGCTTCGATCGAGTTCGTGAACATTCTCCCATTCACTCCATCGGGTCCGGGCCGCAGTAATATGATCGGCTGGATGGCCGCTCGAAGCGACGGCGCCAACTATGGACGCACTCTGGTCTATATTTTCCCGAAGAACGTCACGGTCAACGGACCGGCACAGATAAGGGCTCGCATAAATCAGGACTCGCAACTCTCGCAATTGATGACGCTATGGAGCCAGAAGGGCTCGGAGTTGCTGCGCGGCAATCTACTGGTGATTCCCATTGCCGACGCGCTGTTGTACGTCGAGCCATTTTACCTGCAAGCCTCCGACGGCGCCTCAAAGTTGCCTGAGTTGCGCCAAGTGGCGCTGGCAACTCAGGACCAGTTGAAAGCGGCGAAGAGTTTTGACGAAGCGCTCAACCTCCTCGTTCCGGGAGTGTCGCCGCGGCAAACCGCCCCACTCGGTCCGGCGGCGCCAGCCGAACTCGAGACCGGATCAAAGCAACTCACTCCCAGCCAACCGCCTCCCAAGGCCACTTCAGTTGACATCGAGCGATTGACCAGGCAAGCCCAGCAACTCCTTTCCGATTATGAGCGTTTGACCGCCGAGGGTAAGCATCGTGAGGCCGGCGAGAAGCTCGATCAGTTAAAACAGACGCTTGCCGAGCTTAATCGCAAACGAGGCGGCTAGTGCATGGGAATTATTCAGCGGACCATGCGAGAATCCCCGCAGACAAACGCCCCGATCCTCTTCAATTCACCTTGTTTTTGGCCCCTTTAAGAGGAACGCTCGTTGCTCTAGGTCAAAACCGGAGGGCTGTGGCTGCTGTCACTTTCCAGCGTGATGGTAGTCATAGCTTCTCCGCATCCCCTCACACCTTTTCTATACGCCAATCGCTCATCCCTTGAACAGCCCGAAGAGAAGATGCTAACGATCAAAGTTCGCCCGCAAGCCGATCCATCAGATTCCGAAGTGGATTACAGGATCTGTCATCGCCTATCTGACAAAGTCTGCTACCGGCGCAGGGGATGTCTTATGAACTTTCTTCACATACAACAATTAGCTCGAGGAAGTGGCGCGCAAGACGTGGTACGGGCATTGCCAATCGTTCGATTGGTCGATATAGGCTGAACAAAACAAAAAGGGCGAACGAGAATGCTAAATAGGGTCAATGGCAGGCAAGAACTGGATCGCGTGAACATGTTCATACGTGCGATCTCTGATGAAATGGCACAAGCGCAAGTCTCTGGGCTCCAAAACGCCTTAACAAACCCTCTTCCCC
>CAZOOE010000579.1:0-4255 GCA_964581275.1 uncultured Clostridia bacterium | reverse complement strand
TCGGCCTTTCGATGCCAACCAGTTTATTAACTGGCGGCTGTTCTGGGACTTCTCGGGCGGCAACGTCACCGAGAACATGGTCCACCAGATTGCATTCGTGATGCGGGCGTTGGACCTGCCGCTCCCAACGGCGGCCTACATGTCGGGCGGCGTCTTCTCCGAGAAGGACGGGCGCGAAGTGCCCGACACGATTGCAGTTACGCTCGATTTTCCGAATGATCTGGTGGTCACTTGGCAATCAACATTCAGTAACAAACACTATGCGATCGGTGATCGCATTATGGGTTCGCACGGCACAATCGAGCGCTTGATGGGCGCGACCGATATGGTCACCGGCAGGTCTGAGTCGGGCTTGCGCTACTATCCCGAGAAAGACAATCGCGCAGATGGCGAGCTGGTTGAGGGGCGGACGAAAGACACGAACCACTATGCCAACTTCGTCGAGTGCGTGCGCTCGCGCAAGCAACCGAACGCGCACGTCGAAATCGGATACCGTTCGGCAGTGGCTGGACACATGGCGAATATGTCTTACCGGCAGAAGCAGCGCGTCACTCTTGAGTCTGTCGGCCTGACGGCGCGAAAGTAATAGCTCAGTACCGTGAGTGGTGGCGAGCCGCTTCTACTGACTCGCCCCCGCTCGCGGTATCTCTTATTTTCCCCCAGATAATCCAAATCTCAGCAGTGGAGCTGATATGACTGAAGTTGCTGATCGTTCAACGGTACGAGTGAGAATCGTCGCTCGTGCTGCCTCTATGACTCTTACGCTGGTTTTCCTGTTGTCAGCCCTCGCGGTTGAATCGACTACGAGGAGAGTTTCCAAGGCTCAGACGCAGAAGAAAGCTGACGCTCCCGCGAACGTGCTAACGCCTGTAGAGAAGGCTGCGGGATGGAAGCTGTTGTTTGATGGCAAGACCTGGAATGGATGGCGAGGATTTCGCCGAGAAAAGATGCCTGAAGAAGGCTGGATTATTGAAGGTGGCGCAATCAAACACTTGGCTGGCGGCGGCGAACAAAGTAAGCAGGGCGGCGACATCATTACCCTAGGACAGTACGATAACTTTGAACTGCAACTGGAGTGGCGCATCAGTCCCGGGGGAAACAGCGGCATCAAGTATCTTGTCGACGAGGATATGGTGAAGAGCGGTTATTCGGGACTGGGGTTCGAGATGCAGGTGCTGGATGATGAACGCCACCCGGACGCCAAGTTGGGAAAAGCAGGGAATCGTACGGCGAGCGCGCTCTACGATCTGATCGCGCCTCAAAACAAAGTGCTACATCCGGTTGGCGAATGGAACCAGGTGCGCTTGATCGTCCAAGGCGACCACGTAGAACATTGGCTCAATGGTGCGAAGGTAGTTGAATTCGAATTGGGCAGTTCGCAGCTTAAGGCCCTGATTGCCGAAAGTAAATATAAGGTCAATCCGGGATTCGGCGAGGTACGGAAAGGGCACATTCTCTTGCAGGATCATGGCCACGAAGTATGGTTTCGCAACATCAAGCTTCGAGAACTTTCTCCGCCCTGAAGTGCGTCCACGCTTTCATCTGTCGACATGAGTAGGAGCTCTACTTCGGACACGATGGACCAGTACTGTTGATTGATCGGCCAGAGCAACGTCCGCAATCGTTCCTTCATCACCGCCTCGCTCGTCGCCTTGCACCTGCGCTCCCAATCATAAATCCTATCGGGGTAGTAGTGTGAATCACCGAAATCCGAACGTCAACGTCGAGGCAATCGCCATGGCGAGTTGAAGGCAAGGTAGAAAGGGAGTATGAGTGATAGTCAATCACAGTTCTCTATGACAATCGGCGGCTATGAGCAGGACTATCTCTCACTATGAGCTGCATGAAGAACTCGGCCAAGGCGGTATGGGGCGGGTATACAAAGCATATGACACGATGCTCGATCGCACCGTCGTGCTCAAACTGCTGGCGCCCGAGTTGATGTCCGAAGAGGAGTCACGAAAGCGCTTCCTCAGAGAAGCGCGCCTAGCTTCCGCACTGGATCACGCGAACATCTGCACAATCTTCGAAATCGCCGAAGTCGACAGTCAATACTTCATCGCAATGCAGTACGTCCCCGGGAAGACGCTCAAGAAAGTGATTGGGAGCAAGGCGCTCAGTCTGGAGAGCGTGTTCTCGATCGCGCTGCAGGTGGGCGATGCGCTTGCGGCGGCTCACGCCAAAGGCATCGTGCATCGCGACATCAAATCGAGCAATATCATCATCACTCCGCGCGGTCAGGCCAAGGTCCTCGACTTCGGGCTGGCTAAGCTGCTTACAGAGAAAGGTCGGGCGGCGGAGAAAACCCAAGCGCAAGCGGACGAGTTAACCCGACTGGGTGCGCCTATAGGGACACCCTCGTACATGTCGCCCGAACAAGCCAAAGGCGAGCGAGCGGATCATCGCAGCGACATTTTTTCATTCGGCGTAGTGCTCTACGAAATGGTGACGGGCAAACTGCCGTTCAAAGGCCAGAGCAGCGTCGATGTAATGCATGCGGTGCTACACGAAACGCCCACACCGGCCATCGAGGTAAATGACAGTCTCGCACCGGACCTGTCTGCGATCATCGATAACGCGATGGCAAAGAAGCCCGCCGGCCGATATCAATCTATGCATGCGATGCTCGAAGATTTGCAACAGATGAGTGGCGTCCTTCGTTACGGATCAAGAGGTGTGCCCGATGGTGTGACTACGCCGTTCGCGTTGCCCAGGCGGCAAACATCTCGACGCTTCATCAGCCGACTTTTCTCTCGCAAGCCATCCCTCGAGGTTCAGCCCAGTCAACTGAAGACGGCGCTGCGACACGAGTCATCCGATCAAACCTTCTCGCTTACCGGCGGAGCTAAGAAGACGCTTGCAGTTCTGCCGTTCCGTAACCTGAGCGGCGATCCGCAGTCCGACTTCTACGGGTTGTCGCTGGCCGACAGCCTTACGGTCGAGCTTGCGAAGGTCGGCTCGCTCACCGTCACGCCTTCGAACGCTGTTAGCGGGTTCCAGTACGAGGCAATCGACCCGGCGCGTGTGAGGTCGGAGCTGGGAGTCGACCTGGTGCTGATGGGTAACTTTTTGAAAGCAGGCGAGCGCTTGCGAGTAACCGCACAGCTTATCGACCCGATCGGCGGAGGCATACTGTGGAGCGAGAAGATCGATGCCGACTCCAAGGATGTTCTCAGGATCCAGGACCGAATATCGCAGCGCATCATCGCAGGTCTTTCGGGAGGCCATAACCCTGTAGATCCAACTCAATTGCTCAAGGATGAGAACGAAGAGATTAGATCGGATGCCGTTCGCACGCTCGAGTTCTCGCACGACCCCCGAGCGCTTTCTACGCTTGTGGAAGCGCTGAGAGACCCAAGTTTCAAAGTCAAGGCTGAAGCTGTGCGTGCCATCGTGAAGAGGGGGGATCAGGCCACTGGACCGGTGATTCGTTTGCTCAACGATGCGATCGATGAAGGCGACAACCTCACCGCGCGCTACGCGGCCAAGGCTCTTGGGCTGATCGGAGATAGGAGCATCTCGTCAGTGCTGGTCGAGCTGCTAAAGAGCGACGACAAATTCGTCGCGTGCGAGTCTGCGTTGGCGCTCGGGCGGCTTGGCGAGTCCAAAGCAGTACCAGATTTAATCGCCTTGTTGGATGAGCCGAACGGTAACCTCCGATTTGCAGGAGCCGAAGCACTGGGGCAGATATGCGATCCGATTGCGCGCGAGGCGCTGCAGCGAAGATTGAACGACGACGATGAGGGTGTACGGGCGAAAGTGCGCTGGGCGCTCAGCAGGTTCAAGAAAGTAGGCGCTCGCGCAACCGCAACTTCGAAATAACTTTCGCTTTATCTTCGGCTCTAGCCGGCTCGGACCAGCGTTGTTATGACTAGCCAGGGACAGCTCTACATAGGTCTCGATGTCGGCCGCACAATCCGCGGAGCGCTAGTGTCAGCCGACGGCTTGATAGTCCGGCAGCATCGCGTCGTGTCTGAAGTCAGCGACGCACGCGTCTTCGTCAGTCAGCTGATCGACGTCATTAAGGCTCTCAACTCAGACGAACGAGCAAATCGCGCTGCGGCAGCAGGAATTGGATGGGCGGGGCTTGTCAATCAAAGCGCTCAGCGCATCGAAGCGAACCCCAATCTGGTCGACGTTTCGTCTTACGATTTGCACTTGCAGCTCGAACGCGCGACTGATCTTCCAGTAGTCATCGACAACGATGCGAATGTCGCGGCCTATGGAGAATGGCGCTCGGGCGCGGCGCGAGGTT
>CAZOOE010000578.1:0-4257 GCA_964581275.1 uncultured Clostridia bacterium | reverse complement strand
GAACCGACTAAAACTGCTTCGCGGCTTCGCGGGCCTTTCCGTCTTCGCGCGAAACATGCCTTTCAGATTCCTGTTCTAAATACGCCGGCTGGCGGCGATGTCCGTCCGGAAATGCAGGCCCTCAAACCTGATGCAGTCGATCGCTTTGTACGCGCTCGCTCGAGCTGTCTCCAGCGTCTTAGCCCGGGCGGTCACGCCGAGCACGCGGCCACCGGAAGTGAGAAAACGGCCTTGCTCGTCGCGGACGGTGCCCGAGTGAAAGATCGCCACGCCATCCATCGACTTCGCTTCCGCCAACCCGGCGATGACTCTGCCCTTTTCGAACTGACCTGGATAACCGCCTGAGGCGGCCACCACGCAGACCGAAGAATCAGCGCTCCACTCGATCGTTGTGGAACCGATGCGGCCGTCGATCACCGCATCGAAGATTTCAACCAGATCGCTTTCGAGCCTCACCAGGACCGCCTGCGTCTCCGGGTCGCCGAGTCGCGCGTTATACTCGATCAGCTTCGGGCCGTCGGCGGTCAGCATCAGCCCTGCGTACAGAACGCCGCTGAATGGATTACCTTCTGCGGCCATGCCTTTGAGCGTTGGTTCGATTATCTCGCCCGTTACGCGTGCAAGGGTAGCGTCGTCGATCAATTCAGGAGTCGAGAACGAACCCATGCCCCCGGTATTCGGACCCTGATCTCCGTCGAACACGCGTTTGTAGTCCTGGGCTGGAACGATCGCCCTATAGTCGCGCCCATCGGTGAAGATCATCACTGATGCTTCGCGGCCAACCAGACATTCTTCAAGGAGTAACCGCGAGCCCGCGTCGCCGAAGATACGCTCGACCATCATTTCGTTGATAGCTGCTTCGAACTCCTCCCGGTTGCCGGCTATGCGCACGCCTTTGCCGGCGGCGAGGCCGTCCGCTTTTACCACCACCGGTAACTGGAATTCACTTCTCAACGCTTCGCGGGCGATCTCGGGCGCGTCGCACGCAACGAAGCGTGCGGTTGGGATCGAATGCCGCGTAGTGAACTCCTTTGCAAAGATCTTGCTGCCTTCAAGGCGAGCTGCCGTGGGTGACGGACCGACCAGGCGAAGCCTTCGCGCGCGAAAGGCCTCAGCTGCTCCCGCAACCAGCGGAGCCTCGGGGCCAACGATGGTCAGATCGGCCCCGACCGATTCGGCGAGACTCGCTAGGGTGATCGGGTCATTCACCTTGGCGGGCAGACAGGTTGCGATGTCGGCGATGCCCGCATTACCGGGCGTACAGTAGAGCTCAGGCGCCAGTGAGCTGTTGGCAAGTTTCCAGACGATGGCGTGTTCCCGGCCACCCGAGCCTATTACAAGGATTCTCATGGCGGAGCGATTGTATAGTCGAGCATTGCGTCCTGGCAAAGACCGTCACGAGTGCAGGCCATCGATATACAATGCTCGCGTTTCACCGCGTTGATCCGCGAGCACTTGTATTCGGGAAAAACCGACAACTTGAACTCAGAGCATGTGCTGCGGAGAGCCACCGGAGTCCGCCGGACTATCGGTTGTCAGTTGCGCACGGTTTTCTCATCCGGTCACCCGGTAGACCTTACCTTTGAACACCACAGTGATCTTCTTTCCGAGTGAAAAGAACTCTGCAAGCTTCGGCTGTTTGGCAATGAGGTTGAAGAACGCTTCGCTGCCGAATTGCACCTCGACTCTCGGCAGAACGGACGATTCATTGAACTCGGTGTCGATCCACTCCTCACCTTTCAACTGAAAAGTCTTTTCTCCGGCGCTGCGAACGCTGGTGAAATAGGATTCCGGGTTTGCGATCCTGGCGGATTCCTTCATCTCATTCTCGGCCTTGCTATACACGACAGCAGATTCGCCGGTCGCCTCCACCACGGATCGGCCTCTATTATCCCCCGTTCCCCCGCCGATCGATCCCGGAGCCCTTGCCTTCATGCTGTCCAAAGCGCGGCGTTGCTCTATCGGCATGGTTAGCCTGACGATGTCCTTATTATCCTCGGTCACCAGGAAAGACGTGTACGGCGTGACGATACCGTAGCGCGTGCCAAGCTTGATGATTTCGTCTTTCAGCTCGCGATTCTCGCCGTTCAAGCGAACCTGTTCGAGCAGGTAGCCGACGCGCCGGGTGCCCCACAACCGCCCGAGGAACGCATTGTCACTGTGCTCTTCCGGGAAGCTTTGTCGCGCGAACGTGAAGACTTCATCGCGCGCGCCGACCTTGCCCGTCAATCGGATGGTCGCCGAGCTCGCGCTATTCTTGTAGCGCCCAACGATGACCAGTTGCGAGTTCTTGAACAGGTCGCCGAGCGCGCGCGGGTACATCAAATCGGTCTCGACCTCACCGAAGTCCAGCTTCAAATCCGACAACACCGGATAATTCACCCGCGCGAAGAAGTTTGAGACTTTGATTTCGAGATCTTCCTGCGGTTCGATGTAATCGCTAACGCCTCGATTGTCTGCCGACAGCTTATCGAGCAGGTTGGTGTTTACATCGTAGCCGACTCCAAACGAAAACAACCGCACGTTCCCGGGATTCGCTCCCGCCACGTTTTTGAGGATCTGCTTTAGATCGGTGGGGCCCACGGTCGGCAAGCCGTCGGTCAAAAAGACGATCATCGCCGGACGCTCCGCCGACGTGAACTGCTTGAAGGCGGCCACCAGTGCGTCATTGATGTTCGTTCCGCCTTCCGCGCGCAGGTTCTCGATGAACTTGAGACCGGTCTGCTTACCGGTAGCGTTGGCTTCGATCAGGCTCGCCTTCATAAGGTGCTCTTCGCCGGAGAACGATATGATGTTGAAGCGGTCGCGGGCATCGAGCGACTCGACGCCGAACTTGAGCGCCGCCCTTGCCTTGTCGATCTTCTCGCCGCTCATCGAGCCTGAGGTATCGAGAACGAAGATGATGTCCTTGGCGACACGCTGCTGCTCCCCGAGGTTCGACTTCGGCGAGATGAGCATCAGGAAATAACCATCTTTGGCCGGCTCACGGTATGTCAAAAGCGATACGCCGAAATCCTTTTCCGAAAGCGAGTAGTAGAGCAGGAAATCCCTCTGCGTGTCTTCACCCTTGCCTTCGAAGCTCAAACGCGCTCGACGCTCGCCGTCGCGGCTGATCGAAATCTTGTGCGACGGCGAGAAGATATTCTTTAGATCGATCGGAGATGTGATTTCGACGCTCGCGGCGATTTCGCGGATCGGCTGCGGCTGAATCCGGCGCCCAGAGCCGAGTTCGTAGCGATAGCTCACGGTGCCGCCTTCGTTCTTGAGCACTTGCGAATAAGTCAGTTCGATCTTCTTGGTGCTGCGCGGCTCGATTGGAAAGACGCTGGCTTGAAACAGATCTTTGCCGGCGTACTCGAGCAATCCGGGATCGATCTGCCGCCGCACGATTTCATTATAGGTTCGCCGCGCTTTGTCCTTCTCGACGATCTCGGCGGCCATGCGTTTGTCGCCGTCGTAGATTGCAAAGTCTGAAATGGACGCGCTCTCTGGGATCGGGAAGAAGTAGGAGCCTTCAAGGCGGTAAGGGGTTTCGTTCTCGAAGACCTGCTCGATTCTTGTGGTTGCGACCTGTGCTTCGATTTTGGTGGTGATCTTAACCGACTTGATATTGAGCACCCGCGGGATCTGGATGGGGCGTGGCATCGGTCTCGGCAGCGGCGGGCATCGATGGCATTCATCTGGGATGATGATACCTTGTCCATATGCGGCACTAGTGCCGAATAGCAGCAATGCGAACAGGGCAAGCGGTTTTGGTTTCATTGGGCACATCTCCTGAACTCAGTTGAGCGAACTGTCGCGCGGGTCTTAAGTTGTTTCGACTTATAGAACGCTGCAGGGCTCTGCCCTTGCGAGCTGAGAGCAGTGCCGGTGAATGGCCTTGGGGTTCTTTGCGGCCCTTTGCGTCGTTGCGCGAAACGGTTTTTGCTTCTCACTCCTTCCATGATCGCTCGTAGACGGTCTCAAATAGACCAGGCCCGAGGTCGCGGTGCACGTGGAAAGCTGTGTCGGCGACGATCGTTGCTATTTCGTTTTCGGTCACCGGTCACCTCAATTGTTAGGGATTTTGGGATTGGTTTTAGTACCAGGAAGGATTCGTGAGAAGTTTTAGCCCAGATGGGGTTTCGCGCAAAGCCGCAAAGATCCGCAAAGCCGCTAAAGGTGTTAGGTCCGCCCGCCGGTCATCATCAAGCCGATCTCTTCCTCGCTTACCGATTTCGGATCGACTTCACCGACCAGACGTCCTTCAATGATCAC
>CAZOOE010000577.1:0-4259 GCA_964581275.1 uncultured Clostridia bacterium | reverse complement strand
CAAGGTATTCGGGGTACACGACGTTGTGTTGCTTGTACGCTTCGGGCGTCGGCCACAGCTGCGCGCCGGTGCCGCCGATGATGATTCCTGAGGGGATCACGGTGGGTCCCGGAAGCCAGCCTTGCTCGATCGCCTGGCGCAGCGCCGTATCTGCGTACAGCCCGTTGTTTCCGACGTCCCGGATGACCGTAAAGCCCGCGCTGAGAAGCTGAATGCCGTTGGATGCGGCTTGAATCGCGCGCAAAGCCGTCGAGTCCATTACTACGGTCAAGTAGTAGTAGTAGTTCTCCGGCTGTTCCTTGTAAGTCAACGCCATGTGAGTGTGAGCATCGACGAGACCGGGCAGTACCGTGAGCCTCGACAAATCAATGACCGTCGCGCCGGCGGGAATGTCAATGTTCGGACCGACTGCGGTGATCTTCTCGCCCTGAATCAAGATCACCTGATTTGCAGACACGGTACCCGTTTCAGGGTCAATCAAACGCCCAGCCTTGATGGCAGTAATAGGCGCGGGCTCCGATTGCGATTGCGCGAGCACTACACCTGCCAGTGAGACTTCCAGGACCAAACACAACATCGCTATGCGTTTTCTCATGATCAGCTCCTCGAAGAATAGGTTGTGACCTGCAAGATCAGCGCGAGTCGCCGGCAGCGAACCTACCCGACCGGCGAAGACGCGGGTGCCGGACACAGCTTATCGCATGGCCCTCGGATAATCACTGCGAGTTCAAATTTTGAATCTGTCAGAAGCTCGAGAATGGAGAGGACCGCCGTCGCTCAACCCAAGGCGAGCTCTACGGTCGGGGAAGCCTTCAAAGTGATCAGAGTGATCTCGGGCGGTGCATTGATCCTGATAGGCGGACCGGTTGTACCGAGTCCACGATTCACGTACAGATGCGATTTGTCGATCTTAAATAACCCGGCCAGGAACATAGTCGAAAACGAAGCGGGCGCGATGACCATTTCTCCGATGCTCAGCGCGATTTGTCCTCCGTGCGTGTGACCCGACAGCGTCAAGTCAATTCCAAACTTCGCTGCTTGTGGGAACAGTTGCGGCGCGTGCTGAAGCAGTATAGTGGTGCCATCCAACGCCATCTCGCGAAGCACGCGATCAAGGGTGCCGGCAGTCGACCGGCTTCCGAACAGATAGTCCACCCCGACAATGTTCAGCTTGGCGCCCTCGATCTCGACGCTCTGGTTTCTATTTCGCAGAAGCTTGAACCCGGCGCTTGCGAACCCGTCAGAGATTGCATCTTCCGAACGCGTAAAAATGTCATGATTGCCGAGGCAACCGAACACACCGTGCTTTGCCTCGAGCAGCGACATTGCCTTCATGAATGGGCCGACTTGATCGCTGTGAGTTGCAACGAAGTCTCCCGTCAGCGCGATGATGTCAGGTTTGAGGCCTGTAGTGATACGGGCGTACTCGGCCATCCGGGATTCTGTCATGAACATTCCGGAGTGAATGTCGCTGAGTTGAACGATGGTCAACCCGTCGAGCTGGGGCGGAAGTCCCCATATCGGGATAACCACTCTTTCGACGACCGTGCGGGTTCGTGCCGCCACCGCCCCGTAAGCCGAAACTGCGAACGGCATAGCCGAGACTGCCGTCAACGTCATCTGCAAAAACCGGCGTCGAGACAAATAAAAAACTGTCACCGTTGTGTCTTCTCGAGAATCGCTCTTCTTGCGTCTGAAAAACTGAACTCCGGCGAAGCAAGCCATCGCGATAGGAGAGGCCCCCGCAAAGAACAATGAACCGATTGTCCAAACGAAGAACGCATAAGCGAACGGGCGAATCATCGGCTCATATTCGAGCGGTGGCGCATATAGCAGCAATCTCCCCGGGGTGATCACGCCTTCGACGATAAAGAACGCCTGCGGCAGATTCACAACCAGCAAAAAAGCGACTGACACGAAACTGAGCAGCCTCTCCTTCTTTTGCGCGAGCTGCATCGACCGCGTGATTCGCAACATGGCTCTAAGCACATAAAGTTGGACCGCGACGAGGAGCAGCGCAAGCAACGTGCGCGCGCCGGCGAGCAACAGCGTCCTACCGGCGAGCGCTAAGAGTTGAGTGACTACGGCGTGCGGGTAGTTCAACGGGTACCTCAGTGGCGACTCCTTTGTTTTATGATACAGGTTGCTGGTATTACTTAAAAGTTTGCGACACAATTAGCATCGATGGCCGGTGCAGCGACAGACTGGGTTGCCCTTATCCGGGACCGTAGCCAGGCGCGAGGCTGTGTGTATCTGAGACCTAATTGAACTCAAGAGCCGCGACGGGAGTAAGAGATTAATGCTGCACATTCACAACGGCGAATCCACCAGAGGCACACTAAGGGAGTTCGGGTTCCCCGGAGAGCACCGGGCCTTCCAGGAGGTCTTGATGGAGGGTCCCGCGCCTGATGGTCTTTCACCCGATGAGTGGCTGAAGGTCCGCGCCGGATTCCTCGTTGACGCCTACGAGCTGAACCCTGAGAAGTGCGAGAAAGATCAGCGAGAACAAGAAGTCTGGCTTGCCAAATTCGCAGAGCATGAGGAGACCGTTCTCTGGTTCGAGCACGACCTGTTCTGCCAAATCAATTTGATTTACTTGCTTGATTGGTTTTCAAAACAGTCACCTGGTAAGACGAGATTGAATCTAATCTGCGTCGGCGAATTCGCAGGAATTGAGGACTTCCGAGGACTTGGCCAATTGAGCGGAGCGCAGTTAGCTTCGCTGTTCGATGGGCGTCACGAAGTAAGTGACGACGAGACGAAAACGGCCGTGCGTGGGTGGGCTGCCTATTGCTCTTCGGATCCTACGGAAATCACCCGGCTGCTCATGGAAGATACGTCGTTAATGCCCTTTCTAAGAAACGCCCTGAATCTCCATCTGGCGCGCTTCCCGTCGGTGCGAAACGGCTTGGGCCGCGTCGAGAATCGGGCGTTAGAGTTGATTTCGAACGAGGCAATCGGATTCAAATCACTGTTCCCGAAATTCGCGAAAGCCGAACCAGGTTACGGACTGGGAGATTCGCAGTTTTGGTGTGCGCTCCAGCGCCTCGGTAAGGCCAGAGACCCGCTGATCGTTATAAGCCGAATCGCGGATGACCAACCCGGAATCAATTCGAATGGCTACCACGATGCCTCCTTTGAGATGACGAAGACGGGACGTGCCGTGCTTGCCGGAGAACGCGACTTCATCGAGAGCAACGGTATTGATCGATGGATGGGCGGGGTTCATCTGGTTGACGGCGCGGCGTGGAGATGGGATGAGCATAACGGCGCGCTTGTGAGCTTCGACTCTCGATAAGGTTCAAAGCTAAACAGAAACAGGATGCCTGGTTTCAGGCATCCTGTTCATCCCCTCTATTCCTGTTCGGGTATTCGGGTATATCGATTATCGTCGCGGACCGCGAAGTGGACGTCGATCGCGATCACCTCCGGGTCGCGGACCACGAGGTCCGCGGTCATCCCGAGGGGGACGATCGTCACGGCCGCCGCCGTCGCGATCAAAGTCCGGTTGGCGATCGCCTTCCGGTTCCCCGGTCTCGCCGCGTTCATCTCGAAGCACCGCTTTGCGCGACAACCGGATCTTGCCCGACGGATCGACGTTGATCACCTTTACTAACAATTGCTGCCCCTCAGTGAGCTCATCGCGAACATCGCGCACCCTGTAGTCGGCAATTTCGGAAACGTGCAACAACCCGTCGGTGCCCGGCATGATCTCGACGAAGGCGCCAAAATCAGCGATGCGCTGAACCGTGCCCAGATAGGTCTTATTCAACTCGGGCACTGCGGTGATCTCTTCGATCGCGCGCTTGGCGGCCTCGGCTTGTTCGAGGTTTGACGACGCAATGTTGATGCGGCCAGTGTCTTCGACGTCAATCTTGCAGCCGGTCTTTTCGACAAGGCCCCGAATCACCTTGCCGCCCGGCCCAATCACTTCGCGAATTTTGTCCACGGGAATCTGGATGGTAAGAATGCGCGGAGCGTACCTGCTGATCTCCATGCGCGGCGCTGGGATGGCGGCCTCCATTTTCTCGAGAATATAGAGCCGGCCGTCTTTGGCTTGTTGCAAGGCGTCGGCGAGAATCTGGGAATTGATGCCGGTGACCTTTATATCCATCTGGAGAGCAGTGATGCCGGCGCGAGTCCCGGTAACTTTGAAGTCCATATCGCCATAGTGATCTTCCGCGCCCGCAATGTCGGTCAAGATTGCATACTTGTTGCCTTCCATCCCCAGCCCAATTGCAACTACAACCACTGGACCC
>CAZOOE010000576.1:0-4264 GCA_964581275.1 uncultured Clostridia bacterium | reverse complement strand
AAGCCTGGGGTTGCTGCTAGTGGGGTGGATCACCCGGCGCGCCACGGATCCTCAGGTTTCCTGGCGCTCAATCGTTTTCATACTAGCGAGCCTGGCTCTGGTGGCCGTTCCAGCGCTTTGGGCGATCGAGCACCTCCCGGCCGGACTGTCCCAAGCCGCGTTTTCCGGGGCCCTCCTGCTTGCGCTGTTGATATACCTCGGACGAGCTCTCCATACAGTTTCGGGCACGCGGCAGCTACGCGCCGTATCTGTGTCATTCATCACGTTGCTGATCGGGTATGCACTGACCTACCCATATCTGGGCGTCGGCTCGCTCTGGTACGTGCCGGAGAGCGAGGATGCAAGTAGTTATACCCGTACCCAGCACGAAGCCGAGCGGCTGCTCATGGGGCAGGCGGCGAAAGTCGCGCACCGCGAAAGGCCTGGACACTGCCACCAAAGCTCCCCCGGCGAGCCGTATTGTGGTGGAGCACGCGACCAGGGCTCTCAATGTGGGATCGCGCCAAACGACGGCCAATCCCTCGGTGGCCTCGCGCGCTGCGCTCTCTCGCAGTTCCTTTGGCTTCGGCTGGGGCTCCGGCGTTCGGATCCACGCGAGCGAGAATGCTGAGATAACAAAAGTCGCAGCATCTACGAGCATCGCAATTGGTGCGCTCAGAAATTGCACAAGGGCCCCAGCTGCCGCGAATCCACCCATCTCAGCGACCGACGCGCTTGCCGCGACCTTGGCGTTGCCCTCAACGATATTCTCGGGTCCAACGAGAGTCAGCAGATAGGCCGGATATGCTGCGTCGAAAAGGGCGGTGAAAACTGAGGCCGCGGCTGCCACCAAGTAGAGCTGGCCCATTCTGAGAGCGCCAGCGAAGGCCGCCGCCGGAATCGAAAGAAGCAGCGCCGCACGCGCGAGGTCCGCGACGATCATAACTGGTCTCCGCCGCAGGCGATCTACCCAAACACCAACAAACAGTCCGGTGACAAGCACAGGGCCGGCCTGGATGGCTTGCAAGTAACCTTGCTCGAGCGGGCTCGAGTCGAGGGCAATCAGCGCAGTGAGAGGGAGCGCGATGCGCGTCAGCATCGTTCCGAAGATCGAGACTGTCTGGCCTGCCCAGAGTTTTGTGAAGTCACGATGTCGCCAGAGTCCTTTGAAATGAGGTTGCATAGCAGTGCCCGAAGCTGTGAGCCGCTGACGCGACCTTCCTCGGTGACTACATCTGAGGCTTGAGTTGCGTTCCGGATCGGCGGCTCTTACTTCTTGGAGGCAGCGTATTTCGCAACCATTTTTTTGACCGTGTTCACACCGCGGACGGTTGCAGGCTTACCGAGGATCTTGTTCAGCACCGCGTTGGAGATTGTCGATTCGCTTTGCCTTTTGCGACACAACCAATAAATCTCGCGTCCAAGCAAGTGGAGGTCATCGAATTCGCTTCTCAAGGAAAGAAGTTTTTGCTCAGCCGGTTTGTCTAGCTTCTCGCCAAGGAAGGCTATGTTGAGCGATGCCGCGGCCTCGCAGTCCGATTGCTCGAACGGCTGGTGATTCGCGATCTCAACCAATTCTGGTTGCGTTCGTATGAAGGTGACGACTTCATAACCAAGGGCGCCGCGCAAACGACTCTCGATTTTCTTCTCGAGGGCCTTCACATTCTTCGATGTCGACTCGAATATTACATTGCCGCTTGCAATAAACGTCTCAACGCCTGAAAACCCCAGCGACTCGAAGATATGGCGCAAGTGGTCCATCTTGACCACGTGTCCGCCTACATTGATCGCTCGCAAGAACGCGAAGTATCTGGGCACTGGCTTCTCAACCTCAAAAAGAGTGATATTTACCTTGTCACGCGCGCGACGATGTAGATCAACTCTCTATTGTCGTTCCCTCGAAGTCGCTTTGACCATGAGCTTTGTAGCTTGGGCCATTTTGATTGGGGAAGCACGCCTGTCTCCATTACCTCGAATCCAGCGGCTTGGTAGAAGGGAATAAGCGTTTGGTTGATTTGATCGATGGAAACAAGATCCAATCCAAGTCGCTCTATTTCGGATCGATCGCGGTCGGGATCAAGACCGATTAAGACCTCGAGCACTGCTCCGGGGGCACAGATCCTCCTCAAATTTCGTAGCCCGGTTGGGTCTCCGGTAACTACGATTCGAAGCAGGCTTCCCCATGGAAAGTGAACATGGACCTCGTCGGCGATGCCATCAAGTTCCGAAGGGAGGTTCTCTATTGCGGCTTGGAGGAACAGCACATTCGGAACGCCTCCCTTAGACGGACTCCGATGTATCCTCTCCGACACCTTCTCCAGTGGGCGAGGGTTCGCGTCTATTCCTATGTAAAACTTGTTCGGGTTCTCGCGAGCGCACTGGTATACAAAAAGACCGTCGCCGGTCCCGATGTCGATCACAATCCCCTCGCCGGTAGGGGGCGATGATCCGATCGAAGGTTTGTTGATCAATTCATCAGGTGGTTCTACCACGAATGAACTTTAGCATGTTGCACCCCTTTCCGTTACTAGTAGAGAGTCGGTTCGCGATCAGTTTGTAGTCCGCGGGTACGTGAAACACAGAGTCTGAACTGGAGCTCTCGTGCAACTGGCGACTGATAGGAATTATGACCGTCAAATGTCAGACAGCCCTCCGAAGTCTACACAAGCTTCCACGATCAGGAGAATAATAACGGCCTTCTGACAGTTTTGAACAGCGGTAAGTTGACTATGCAGTTGATGGGATTGACGCGTTCACTGGTGGCGTTGTTCATGCTATTATGCTGAGCATTTCAGAGCCGTACCAAAGGCTTGAATGAGATGACAGGGATTAACATAAGCGAGGGCACGGAGCTAAGGGAACTTCAAATGTAGAGAGAGAAACCATGACAGATAAAATGAATCGGCAATGGAGGCTGGCGGCGAGACCGGTGGGTACCTTTAAGGACAGCGATTTCGAATGGACCACCGCAGCGGTGCCAGAGTTGAATGAGGGCGAGCTACTTGTTCGCAACCAATATCTCTCGCTTGATCCGACAAATCGCGGTTGGGCGAATGAAACAGACAGCTATTTGCCGGCCGTCAAGCTCGGAGAGGTCATGCGGGGAGGCGCAATTGGGGTTGTTGAAGAGTCGCGCCATCCAAACTTCAAAACGGGCGATCACGTTTCAGGACTGCTCGGCTGGCAGGAGTATGCGGTCACCAACGGGATGGGACTCGCGAAGCTGCCTGAGATCCCGGGTCTTCCTCTGACTGCGCATCTGGGATTGTTCGGTCACATAGGATTGACGGCGTACTATGGATTGCTTGATGTCGGCCAACCGAAGGCCGGCGAGACGCTGGTCGTATCGGCGGCGGCCGGAGCCGTCGGCTCTCTTGTTGGGCAGATCGGAAAGATCGTTGGCTGCCGTGTCGTAGGCATCGCCGGATCGGACGAAAAGTGCCGCTGGCTCACCGAAGAACTGGGGTTTGACGCCGCGATCAATTACAAGACACAGAACGTGTCGGAAGCCTTGAAGCGCACCTGTTCCAACGGCATTGACGTGGACTTCGAGAACGTCGGCGGCCAGATCCTGGATGCGGTGCTCGCGCAGATAAACATCGGGGCAAGGATCTCTTTGTGCGGCATGATCTCGCAATACAACGCGACCGAGCGCGTACCCGGGCCCTACAACCTTGTGATGTTGGTTGTAAAACGGGCACGGATCCAGGGCTTTCTGGTGTCCGACTATATGGATCGCGCCGCCGAGGCTATGACCGCGCTTGGAGGCTGGCTGATGGAAGGTAGGATCAAATACCGCGTCGATATAGTTGAAGGCCTCGATCAGGCACCGCGCGCGGTAAACAAGCTGTTCGATGGTTCAAACCAGGGCAAGTTGGTGGTCAAAGTTTAGCGCCGTCGAGACTGTCCCAGCCGCCAGAGATTGTGCTGCAATCAAGGTGTTACGTTTGTTCCGAAGCTTGCCTGGAGTGGCGCGCCGTTGTTGTCCCATCCGAGAGTTGTGCAGACGATGCGTCCTTGCCAGTCTGCTTCCGAACGTCCCGTCAACTCGACGCTGATTGTGAAAGTAAGCGCGCCCGCCGCACCCAAACGGTGTGAGAATGGAATCGCTTCCGAGTGATTCGTCCCGCTCGCCGAACGAGTGCTGATTAGTACCCGCTGCCACTCAGCCGAACGCCCGGCTTG
The DNA here is from genome assembly GCA_964581275.1 of uncultured Clostridia bacterium. Taxonomy (GTDB): domain Bacteria; phylum Acidobacteriota; class Blastocatellia; order UBA7656; family UBA7656; genus Onstottus_A. Next base: position 100 of record CAZOOE010000576.1, on the reverse strand, counting down.
TTCCTGCATGTTGAACGTAAGTTCGTAGCGAAATCCGGACGCCGTCTTTCCAGAACGCCCACGAATCAGCCTCCCGTCAAACCCCCCGGAGTTGGCCCCC
>CAZOOE010000575.1:2643-4266 GCA_964581275.1 uncultured Clostridia bacterium | reverse complement strand
GTTCAGGCTTTATCTGAGAGCACGCGGGCATTCTTACTCGCGCTAGTTGATCAGCCGCTGATCGGCGCGGATGTCATCAACAGTGTCATCGAAACCTATGAGTCAGCTCCAGCGATCATCGTCATGCCAACCTATGATGGAAAAAACGGCCATCCGATACTTCTCGACCGCGTCCTCAAAGACGAAATCCTGGCCATGGATCCCGTATACGGCTTGCGCCAGGTGGTCCGTGCGCATTCGAGCCGAGTTACACACGTCGCAGTATCAAGTCGAGCGGTGCTGGAGGATTGTGACTTACTGGAAGATTACAAACGGATGCTGAAGAAATGACTTCGAGCATTGGCGGGCTGGCTACACTCTGCTCAACACTTACTACTCAGCGAGTATCGGGTGTCCAAATAGAAAAGGGAGGCCCCAGTTCGAGGGACCTCCCATTCTGCGAGACATTTACCAACGCCTATACCGCTATCTTCTCAGAACGAGATGTGCGAGAACCAGGGACCTCGAATGGAATAACTCGGCCGTGACTTGTTGCGATCTGTGCCTCTCTCAATCGCGCAGCTCTCGAGAATAAAGTGTTCGCGGCGACGGCCGACGCGAGCAAATAACTAGTTCCGCCACATTGGCTGCAGCTCCCATACCGGTTCATGTAGGTCTTAACTGGATGCTGATCTTCGCCCGAACAGTCACCGCAGATTATCTGAACACCTATTGCCAGCAGTGCAGGGCGAGGCTGATCTAACTGGCTCGACTCAGTCGTTCGGCTTTTCATCAGCACAAAACAAGCCAAACTTATGGCGATCACAGTTGCAACGATGATTGTCAGCATAAAGGTTCTCCTCAGTCGTTTCTCTCAAAAAAGAGCGTTCAAGAAATGTTTCCTCGACGCCTATTCTTGCGCGCTACCCTTAGTACGAAAGAACGCGCGGCAAAGATTCTTCTGCGACTCAAAAGAGTTCTAGCAATGCCTGTGCCAATTTCAGGGAGGTGCGGAGCGGCAATTGTCAGCCCTGATTCTGATCTGGCGCGTACGGTTTAAGCCACTGATGAGGTGAGTTGCGACGCCTATGGGATAGATTTGTACTGTAAGAGTGCAAGGATTGTCAGTTGCTTCGGGTCGAGCGCGCTGGAAATTTCTACCAGACTGACGCAATCATTCACGCTTTGCAGAGTCATCATGCGCGAACCGCCGTGTCGCACACTACTATCGCAACTACCCTTGCGTTGCTTTACAGCCTGCGCCGCACTTGTGTAGGCTGCAAACAATAATGTGCGGTCGATTCGTCAGGAAGAGATCTTCATCAGCAATGGCAAAGGACTTCGGTGTTCAGGAAATCACCGATGACCTGCAGCCCAGCTTCAACATAGCGCCAACGCATAATGTTGCGGTCGTGTTGAAAAAGGGGACGAAGCGACTAGTTTCCATGCGTTGGGGTCTTGTGCCTTACTGGGCAACGGATCCGACAATCGCCGGCAAGCTTATCAACGCGCGCGCGGAGACGCTGACTGTGAAACGCGCATTCAAGGATGCGTTCAAGCGACGTCGGTGCCTGGTTGTCGCGAATGGGTTTTTTGAGTGGCAAAAGCAGGGCACCACGAAGACAACGTTGTTCGTTCAACTCC
>CAZOOE010000575.1:0-2633 GCA_964581275.1 uncultured Clostridia bacterium | reverse complement strand
TCTACAGGGCCAAAGAAGGCAACCACGGAGTAACCGTTTTTCGTTCACCTCAAATCAAGCAGGCCGTTCGGGTTTGCGGGACTGTACGAAATCTGGAGTCCACCACTGGGAGATCCGCTGGTTACTTGCACGATCATCACGACGGTCCCAAACGAATTAGTGCGGCCCATTCACGACCGGATGCCCGTGATTCTGCCGAAAGATGCTGAGGACTTTTGGCTGGACTCCGAGTTGGAAGACCATACGCGGTTGCTCGATCTGCTCCAACCTTACCCCGCCGCCGAGATGGCCTCGTATACCGTTTCCACGCTTGTGAACTCCGTCAAGAACGATTCGCCGGAGTGTATCGAGCCCGCCTCAGTCATAGGTCAGGCGTCACTATTCTAACAAACAATCAGTTCTCTAGCGTCGGGATGCTAGAGCAGCGGATCATCGTCCACTAAAGCGGCTTCTGCCGCAATGTATGTTTGAATGGGCCTTGCGCGAGGTTCTGGGATTGTAAAAACATGACCCTCAATCGACGCTGCGCTCGCTCGAAGGCCCGCCGTCACTACACCCACACGCATTAGGAACTTCTAAGTAACCGCCGGCAATGTTGGCGCGTCCCTTATATAGAGACGAGCGGACGCTAACGGCTCTACCTCACACCGGTTCCGCTTTCATCTGAGTCGGGGCGCACCGCAAACATCGACGCTGAGACCCACAAATCGGTGTTGATAGCGGGCTGCGACGCTCGGCGCGATCTGGGCCTCTACCTTTCCTGCCTCCGCGAACGCGGACCTCCGTGTCACACCACTTTCATTTAGGTCAAAGGCTCTGAGGAAAGCTCGTCTGAGACGAGGTGAAAGCTGTGCTGCGAGTGTCAATTCGCAGTGACGCTTCGTCTTGCGTTCGACCCGCGCGAGTACCATCAGCTAAGGGCGGCAAAATGCCAAATGATTCTGAGGAGGTGTAACTATGCAACCGCGTTGGAGGAAACACGCAGGCAATCCGCGGCTGGTTCTTCTGTTCATTTTGTTGATCTCAGGCATTTCGCTTGCCTCCGGCGCAACAGCGACACAACAGGGAGTGAATAACGACCGCAACAACGATCTCAGGGATTTCGACAAGTTTCTCGATGACCACCCGTCCATTTTGCCGGATCTTAAGCGAGACCCTTTGTTGATGACCGATCCGGACTATCTCGACAAGCATCCGGACCTGAAAGAGTTCCTGGCCGCCCACGCCGGTTTTCAGGAGACCGTCGCTTCACAGTTGAAGGATCGACACTGTGACAAGCCAGCGCCGGCAATCTTTGATCAAGTCTCCCCGGCGGTGGTCTTCATATACGCCACCTCGATCAATCCTTACCAGGTGGCCGATCGTGTCGAGCACGTTGTCGGTTCCGGATTCATCTTCGACGGGTCGGGGCTGATACTGACCAACTCTCACGTTGCATTTGGCAGGCAGTCACTCGAGGTCACTCTGGACGATGGCACGAGCGTCGCCGCGCAGCTTGTGGGAGCTGACCCCATCTTCGATATCGCTGTTTTGCGGATCGCGAAGCCAGCGCAGGGAGCGCTGCCCGCCGCGAAGTTGGGAGACTCGAATCGGGTGCGTGTTGGGGAAGACGCTTTGGCGATCGGCAACCCGTTGGGCCTCGAACAAACGCTGACCCGCGGCAGTGTATCTGCGATCAATCGTGTTCTTCCGCCAACCTTCTTCGCATTCCAGGAGCCGCTGATTCAGATTGACACGCCGATAAATCCGGGGAACTCAGGTGGGCCGCTATTGAATTCGTGCGGTGAGGTTATCGGGATCACAACCGCTGTGGTTCCTGATGCACAGAGCATCGGTTTTGCGATTCCGATCAACCTGGCCAAGTCGGTGATTCCGACGTTGCTCTCGCAGGGACACCTCGTCCGTCCGTGGCTGGGCTTTCACGGTCAGTTCATCGACCACGGATTGCGGGAACTGCTCAGGATTCCACTGGCGCGCGGTTTTCTGATCGAGGTTGTTGAGCCGGGCAGCCCGGCTCAACAAGCGAATCTCCGCGGCGGAGGGCTCGAGCTCAACGTTTCCGGCCGCGAATTTCTCATTGGCGGCGACATCATCACGAAACTCAACGGCACGCGTCTGACTTCCGCTGACAAAGTTATAGAAGCCCTGCGCGCGGTGAAGGTTGGCGCGATGGTGAGTATGACGGTATTTCGGGAAGGCAGGTACCTCGACGTGAAGTACACGTTGCCTGAACGACCCTTGTTGCCGGGAGACATCCCTGCTCAAGGAGCGGTGGCGCCGCTTTCCGGCCGGGGCGTGAAGGCGACACCAGCCAATCGTCCGGCCCAACCGAGGTATTGAAACGCGATTCCTGCGGCCGCAGCACCGCCACTTTTATTGGCCGCCGCAGCGAGATTCGAATGCTATAGAAGGTGGGCGGAGTAACCGGCCCTGCGGCCAGCTCCACTTGATCCAAGGGCGACAGAGGCCAGCTCCGGGTCTCCTGGTCAAACACAAGAATGGAGAGAAGCAATGAAGAATCTGTTTTTGGTAGTTGCTACGATGACAGTTTTGGCAATCGCGGTAGGGCCTGGTGCTCAAACGGCGGTTGCCGACTCAGTTGTTGCCCGTATCCCATTTCGCTCACCCGTCCC
>CAZOOE010000574.1:0-4277 GCA_964581275.1 uncultured Clostridia bacterium | reverse complement strand
GGATTTCCCTGTCCGGCGGTGATCGCTTCCGATATTTGCTTGATCGCTTGAGCCTCGGCTCCGGCATTGCGGAGGCGTGCTTGAGCCTGACCGTCAGCCCTTAGCACCGCGGCCTCCTTCTCACCTTCAGCTCGCGCAATCGCGGCCGCCTTCTCACCTTCGGCGCGGGCGATTGCCGCTTGCTTCTCGCCATCTGCTTGAAGTATCAGCGCTCGTCTGGTGCGTTCGGCGGTCATTTGCTTCTCCATCGTCACCCGAACGTCCTCGGGCGGATGGATATTTCGAACTTCAACCCGAGTCACCTTCACGCCCCATCGTTCGGTCGCCTCGTCAAGGACGATTCGAAGCTTGTTGTTGATCAGGTCGCGCGAAGAAAACGTATGGTCCAAATCGAGATCGCCGATGATCGATCGCATCGATGTGATGGTGAGCTGCATGATCGAGCCCGTCAAATCGGCAACCTCGTACATGGCTTTGATCGGATCGGTGATTTGATAGTACAGCACTGAGTCGACATTCACGGTCACGTTATCACGAGTGATTACCGGTTGCGGTGGAAACTCGAGGAGCTGTTCGCGGAGATCAAGCGTCGAGAGGCCCGCTCTTATCCCGCTCCAGTAGGCCGAGCGCGGTTTATCGAGAAAAGGCAGGATGATGTTGAGACCGCTGCCGGCCATCTTATGAAACTTACCAAGCCGTTCGATGATCATCACCGAAGCCTGCCCGACAACCCGAAACGACTTTAGCGCGGTGATTAGCACCGCCAGCGCTATGAAGGCGAAAACCAGCACTCCTGGATTCATACGTGAAGCTCCTTTCCCAAAGAGTCCCTAGTCCCGCCTTAAGTCAGGGAGAAGTGCGCAGGACCCGTTGTCGAATATCCTGTCAACTATCTTCCGCCTTAAAGGCCGCACTAGGAATTTCTAATTCTTCAATCGCTGCTGCGGACGCCATGACGACTCATTCTCAACTCGCCTTACGTAGACCGATGCCCCGTCAACCCGTTCAATCTCTACTTGCTCACCCTCGCGCAAAGGTTCCTCGCCCTCTGCTGGGAACGCGCGCCACGTTGACGCAAACACGCGAACAGCACCTTCCTGCATAGCGCCCTTTGAAGGTTCGACGACCACCCCGATCTTTCCAGGCAGTGTTTCCATACCAGTTTTCAGCTCGCGTCCGGGAGAACCCTTCATCAGCAAGCGGTCGAAGATAGTTCGGGAAGCGATGGTCAGCGCTATCGATACGGCGAGAAATACCAGGATCTGAAGCGGGAGCCCCACGAGCCCGGTGAATGCGAGCAGCCCGGCCAGCAGCGCCCCAATGCCGAACCAAAGAAGCACGAATCCCGAGGTAAACATTTCGGCTACGATAAACAACGCGCCGAGTATTAACCAAATATACCAGATGTTTGACATACTCAAGTCGGTTGAGTCGGAATGACGCTGTCGCGGTCCGGCGCATGACCCTCTGTTGATGACTTACTGGTCCATTGGGTTTGTCGGAACGGAATTATGTTTGGGGACTTGAACAAAAGCAAGGCTCTCCTGCGGTCAAGGTAAGGCATCGGTGCGCGACGCTTGAGAGGCCAATCTCAAGAGCCCGGATTCTAGGGAATCAACGATGAGAGAGATTAAGCGGTTCGAAAATAGTCCGTGGCGGATCAAGCGAAATTGGGCGGGCAAAAGTGAACTTAAGGCTTGATCACTCGCTGTTCGCGGTTGTTGCCCAGCCAAAAGCTACGCCGGTTGCGATCGCGAGAAGCAGTTCAATCAATCCCACAATCGTTGCCGCCCTGCCTTCGATGCGAATTCGCTTCACACCTTCGGCCAGAAGCAGAAAACCTGCGCTCCAAGCCAGTAGGGCCTTCTGTGCCTTCGACAGGTCCGTGCCAGACATCATTGTTCACCTCGGAGTAGAAGGACTGCGCGAAGCCGCGCCTTGCTCGGCTACCCGCTCAGGAACACGCACTCCAGTGGTGGCCGCGTAACGAACCGGTGCAGGGCCGCCATACAGGGTTATGACTTTCTTTATGGTCTCATCTTGCGCCGCGCGGAAGCGGTGAGCCGAACCGCCGTGATTGTAGATGACAAAGAGCAGGGGACCACGCTGTCGGGTGTATGCGACTCCCGCTAGCGCGCTAACGCTGCTCAAGGTTCCGGTCTTGCCGACGACTGATCCCCGAAACGCATCGTTGAATCGCCTTTCGAGTGTGCCCGCATCCACGCCAGCGATGGGCAGAAGGTCTTCAAGACCGAGCCCTTTCCCCTCGAGATAGGCAATCAGTTTGCGCAACATCGTGATCGTGCCGCGCGGAGAAATCGCGTTCGCGCCTAGTCCAGACGAAGTCGCAAAACGTACCTCATCTTCTTTGAACCCGACCTCGGTTTTGAGAAATCGTTCTACCGCGTCGGGTCCGCCGACCAGGTTGCCGATGACCGTGGCCATCCAATTGTTCGAAAAGTCGTTTAACCCTTTTAGCACCCGCACCAGTGGCAGGGAAGTGTGCACCGCCAGCGGAGTCAATTTGGTGGTGTTCACGGATGGGTCAGTAATCGTTTGCCCGCCGATCTTCAGGGATGGAGGTCCGGAAAGCGGCGGTGCCGGAGCGGTGGAATCGCCAACCCGATCCTCCGCGGCGCGGATCGCAAGAAATCGCGGATAGGATGATTTCACCTGGGCGCTCCACGTTTCAGGCGTGAGCGCTGCTCTAAAAGCCTTCGCTGAGGCCTCTCGCGAAGCGGAAAAGTTGAAAAAGAACTGCCCCAACACTACGAGATTACCTTCGACCTCACGGATTCCGCTGCGGTTCATCTTGTCCGCAATCATCATTGCGTTCTCCGAAAAGAACCCCGGGTCACCACTACCAATCACGTATAATGATCCGTGCAGGATTCCGGTCGAAGGATCAAGCGTACCGTCAGTGTAAAGCGATGTTCGAAACTTGAAGTCGGGCCCCAATCTAGATATCGCTGTCAATGATGTGGCGATTTTGGTGACCGAAGCCGGATTGTAGAGCCGGTCCGCGTTGTGCTCGGCCAACACTTCGCCCTTTAACGTAGTAACTATGAATCCCTGGTTCTCGGCGCTGAAACCGAAAGCTGCCAGACTGTCTGCGTACGCTGCGACCAGCGGGTTCATCGGCGCCGGGTCGAGTGGCGCGACGTTGGCGAGCCTCGGCCGCGTTGTCTCGTCGGTCCCTCTCAGTGCTCCTTCAACCGAAAGCTTAGCGTCGGCTCCGCCGGCAGACGAACTCGCAACAGTGGCAGATGGCGCCCCGGTTGCGCCGGAGGTCTTCTCAGCGGGGTTCAGCGGCTGGGTCCAGGATTGGCTGAGATAGTTGTGGACGCCCACACCGTGAACGCTGGTAGCCACCTGTCTGCGCCATCGAGAGCCGCCACGACGACCGCGGCCGCGAGCGTATAGCCGTCCATACCGTTTGGAACCGCGCGCGCTCAACTTCGCCGATCTCGATCCGCCTCGGCGCGCGACGGTTCTGCCTGATCGAGATTTCGACCTGGCTTTCGCGCCCGTGCTTCGGGTCCGAGCAGATGCCTTCGATTTTGGCGTTGCGTTTACTGATTCTATGGTTGCGAGGGAAAAAGTAAGAACCAACGCGAGAAACGTTGAAAGGGCTTTGAGCCTGGGGAGTGACACAAGCATCATCGACTACCGTCCTACCCGTGATATGTGCGTTCCGATGCGCGTCCTGGCTTCGACGTTGCAGCTTCAGCGACTCTGTTCACGTTGAACTCGGTAGATCCTCAATCCCGAGAACCCATCGGTGGACCTAGCTGCGCTTCGACGTTGGTAAACTGGGGGCTGCGATGTCCACGCATCTCGCATCAGTTTACAAGATAACACACGGGCGGAACCAAATCTACTAGGTTAATAAAAATACAACACTTTCCTTTCGCGACCCATTCCCTACGAGGATAGAGACCGGATGGAGTATGCGCCGCTCGCAAGGCGGAAAAATCGGATCGTGGCCAGCCGTCATGGGTGGTTGATCGCAGATCAGCTGACAAATGAGCGAAGAATGCCCCGCAGTGAGAACAGCTCGCGAGGGTCGACGGTCTCGTTGACGATGCCCGCAACCAGCTCCTGCAAGAATCTGCTGCTGCGAATTCGACGCGCGACGAAGTCATTCAGCCACGGGCGGGAGAACCAGTTCTCGGCGATGCGGTACCCAAGGAATTTAGGTTTCAATTCGTGTTCAATGCGGTCAGGAAACTCACTCAAGCGGCTCAGATCGTCCGAAGTAAGGGCGTCGTGAGCGA
>CAZOOE010000573.1:0-4279 GCA_964581275.1 uncultured Clostridia bacterium | reverse complement strand
GGCAGGTGCGCACAATGGCAGAAAAGTTGGTCAAGAGCAGCGGGCAGCTGTATACGCTGGTTCCGCAGGTCGTCGATAACGTCAACGCGATACGGCAGGCCCAGAGCCGCATTGCTGAAGCTAGCAACGGCGCTGTCCAATCAGTTAGCGGACTGAGCGAGCAACTGAGCTCAACAAATCAGCGCATCGACCGAATGTCGGAACAATTGGCGCAAGTTAAGAAGCTGGTCGAGAACCTGCCGAAGCTTCCCACCTTCACTTCGATAACGCCCGGCAATCCCGATCAGCTTTTCGCCGCGGCATATGGAGACTACAGCAAGGGCAACTACGATCTCGCTATCAGCGAGTTCCGCCAATACGTCGAGACCTATCCTACCAGCGAGATGGCTGACAACGCCCAGTACTGGATCGGCGAATGCTACTACGGCAAAAAACAGCTCAACGAAGCGGTCGCGGAGTTCGACAAGGTCTCCATCTTGTTTCCCAAAGGTGACAAGGTGCCTGCGGCGCGATTCAAGAAGGGCTTGACTCTGATTGAACTGGGCCAACCGGAAGCCGGACGTACTGAGTTGACCGCGCTGATTAAGCTCTACCCGCGAAGCAACGAAGCGGTGCTCGCAAAGCAACAACTGGAGAAGTGAGAGACAGTATCAAGTGACATTATCATTGACACATCCGTCAAAATGACTTAGATTGCCGCTACCCTCAATGAAGCGCTAGTTTATTTGCCCCTGAACCTCCCCGACAGCCCCAAATCGAAGCAGGCGTTAGTATGTCTAGCCCTGACGGGTTATCTGACCGCATTCTAATCCTCGGAGACGAAACGAAGTCGGCGCGCGCAATCCAACGATTGCTCGCCGCTGCGGGGTACGATGCGATCTCTCTTTCCTCATTCGAGTCGGCGCAAGAAGAACTTCTCGCCCGCGAAGTGTCGATCCTCATCATCGAATCTTCGGCCTCTCGCCTGACCGATTCCCCCTTGCAATCATCCGATGACGATTCCGGCGAGAGTCTGCGGCGGCTTCAATGGGCTCATCTCGCATTGACCTTTTGCGAGGATGTCCGGGCCGGCGATGCGACTGCCGATGTGCCGATACTGATGATCTCCAAGAGTCACCGCGCGCAAGACAAAGTCGCTTGTCTGAATCAGGGCGCCACCGATTACATTACCAGGCCTTTTCAAAGAGCCGAGCTGCTTTCGCGAGTGAGAGCGCACCTGCGCTCATCGCGATATGAACGCGAGAGGGCCGAGAGGTTCGAGCAACTCAATGTGCTTCACACAGTGTCGTCGGTACTGGCCAGCTCGCTTGAGCCCGAGGTTCTGCTGGAAGGTACGCTCGCTGCGCTGGTCAAGTACGTTCGCGCGGACTCCGGCGCAGTCTTTCTACGCGAAGCCGATGAGCGGCCAATGACCATTGCCGCAGTAGAGGGCCTCACGGTGACCGAGGGCGTGCGTGGGAGCTTGCTCGAATTGTATTCGCGCATTGTTCCGTTGATGAACGGCAAGCCACTTGCCCTCGAGGCGCTGCCCGAGTCCGCTCGCAGGGTACTGTCAGTCGATGTTCTGAGCGACGTGCACGGACTGGTGTGCACACAACTAGTGCTGAAGGGCAAAGCTCTGGGAGCGATATGTCTGTTCTCAAACACCGGCGCGCCGCTCGCGGCGCATAAAACCGAACTGCTGTCGACTATTTGCAATCAACTCACGGTCGCGCTAGAAAATGCGCGGTTCTACCTGGAGACCAAGAAAAGCGCGGCTCAGCTTTCATTCGTTTACAACCTAAGTCATAACCTGATGACCTCGCTCGAAATGGACGAGCTGTTGAGCTATGCCGTCTTCACCGTAGGAAGGAGTCTAGAATGCGACGCCTGCGCGGTCATAGTGCGAAGCTCGACGAATTCGACCGATCTTGCGTCAGCCATTTGCTCGCGATCGCACGGGGATCAGCCGGAAGGACATGATTGGTTTCACAAGGAGCGCGTCGTCAACTATCTCAGTTCCGCAGACTGGCGAGTGCAGCCGGCGATCCAAATCAGAACTGCCGAACGCTTCCTGCACGACCCAAACATCCTGCTCGAGACCGTTGTTCCTTTGATGTTCGATGACCGAATGCTTGGAATTCTGGTCTGCGGCAGCTACTTGCCGCGCCCGATCAACAACGATGATCAGAAGCTGTTGGGGGCGGTGGCCCAACAACTCAGTCTGGCGATCAGAAATACGGAACTATATACGCGAACGAAGGATACTTCTATCAACCTTGCAGTCGAGGTTTCGCAGCGCACGCGCGAGGCGGAAGAACAAAAACGCTTTACCGAGAAGATCATCGATTCCCTTCCCGTCTCACTCTACGTCGTCGATCGTGATATGCGCATCGTTGCCTGGAACCGCAATCGCGAGGTAGGGGGGCTCGGAATCAATCGCGAACAAGTGCTCGGACGCAATGTGTTTCAAGTGCTTGTTCGCCAACCGCGGCGAAAGCTCGAGGAGGAGTTCGTTGACGTGTTCCGCAGCGGAGATATGGTTCACATGGAGCAGGATTCCTGGTTCGACGGCCAGAAGAAAACGTGGAAGATCAGCAAGATTCCGATGCGTGTCGATAACGCCGAAGTCACTCACGTCATTACCGTCGGTGAAGACATAACTGACCAGAAGAAAATGAACGAGGCGGTCATTCACGCCGAGAAGCTCGCTTCAATTGGAAGGCTCGCTGCTGGTGTGGTCCACGAAATCAACAATCCGCTGGCTACGATCGCCGCTTGCTCTGAAGCGCTGACCGCACGGGTTGAGGATCTGACAGATGCCGAATTGCATCAAGACTTCGGGGAATATCTGCAGATCATTCGCGATGAAGCCTTCCGGTGCAAGACGATAACAAACAGCCTGCTTGAATTCTCTCACCAACGACAGGCTGAGAAGCTTGCAGGCGATATCAATCAGATCATCGACCAGACCCTCCAGCTAATCAAGCATCATCCGAAACTCGGAAAGATGCGAGTCATTAGAGAACTGGATCAGTCTCTCGCGCCGGTCTATGTAAACGAAGGCCAGATGAAGCAGGTATTCATAGCGCTAATGTCAAACTCGTTTGACGCAATGGAGGCAGACGGCAGTCTGACGATTCGAACAAACTGGAATCAGTCGGAGACGGAGCACCACGTCTGTATCGAAATTACTGACACTGGCTGCGGTATCCCGGCAGCGCATCTGGCGAAGATTTTTGACCCCTTCTTCACAACCAAACCTCTCGGACGCGGAACGGGCCTCGGGCTATCGGTATGCTACGGGATCCTTTCCGAACACGGCGGAAAAATCGAGGTCGATTCAACCGAAGGCGTCGGGACGACCTTCCGCTTGTTGTTGCCGCCACATCAGAACTTGGGCGCGCATACCAGAGAGAAATCTTTCGAAGGCATACTAGAAATGGAGGGAGTGCTGTGAGTTCAAATCAAAGCGTAAAACTGTTAATCGCCGAGGATGAAAAGAATCTCGGCCTGGTTCTTCAAAAGGAGCTGGCAAGGCTTGGCCATCAGGTGACACTGGTGCACGATGCGGAGGCGGCAATCAGGACCGCGCGCGACGCTGAGTTCGATGTGGCGCTTCTCGACATAATGATGCCCGGGCGCAGCGGCCTCGAGGTTCTTCGCGACCTTCGGCAGCAAGAGCAGCCGCCCGAAGTGCTGATGATGACCGGCCACGCCACCGTGGAGACAGCGCTCCAGGCGATGAAGCTTGGCGCATACGACTACTTGACAAAACCGTGCCACATCCGCGAGCTCGAAGCCATCATCAGCAAGGCCTATGAAAAGCGTCAGCTCAGGCTCGAAAACATGATTCTGCAGTCTCGGCTGACCTACAAGGAAAAGGCGCCGGACATGGTGGTACGAAGCCAGAAGATGAATGATGTGATGACGCTTGTGCGCAAAATCGCCGCGTCCAACGCAACAGTGCTGGTGACCGGGGATTCGGGTACCGGGAAGGAACTGGTGGCCAACACCGTTCACTGCTTCTCGCCGCGCCACAGCGGGCCTTTCATCGACATAAGCTGTGCTGCAATCCAGGAGACGCTGCTTGAGTCCGAGCTGTTCGGCCACGAGAAGGGGGCGTTCACCGGCGCCCGTAAACGCAAGCTGGGGCTGCTGGAGCTCGCCCACGGAGGCACGTTGTTTCTCGATGAGATTGGCGAGATGAGTCTGACGCTTCAATCAAAACTGCTGCGAGTTCTCGAAACTCAAATGTTCTATCGCGTCGGTGGCACCAAGAAGGTCGAAGTCGATGTGA
>CAZOOE010000572.1:0-4342 GCA_964581275.1 uncultured Clostridia bacterium | reverse complement strand
GGGCGGTGATGCGGAAGTCGGCCTGCATCGGGGCGCAATCGCGCATCGACTGCTTCATCACGATGTAGACGACCGAGTAGGTGATCGCGCCGCCAACGGCGACGGTCAAAATGACGGGGTTCGAGAACGTCAAACCTAATTCCGCGAGTTCAACGCCCAAACTTTCCTTTAAGCCCGGCGTCCGACCGATGAACATTGAGGCGGGGGTCAATTCGGGCTTCAACGTATTGGCGGCCTCCAAAGAACCCTTTAAAACCATGGACCATGCGTTTCTTCTGGTCGTTTGCGCCGTCCACCCACGCCTCAAACACCCGGCCGTAACCCTTCAACACCTCCCGCCACTGCTCCTTGTAGACTCGGTTGTACGCCGGCGTGCCGTACAACGGATGATTGCGGTCCCACGGAGAAATGTAGACGCCGAACTTCAGTCCATAATCGCGACAGGCTTCAGACATCTCTTTCAACAAGTCGCCTTTCCCATCGCGCCATCTTGAATTCTTCACCGAATAGGTCGTGGTGCCTGACGGCCACAGACAGAAACCGTCGTGATGTTTAGCCGTGATGATCATGCCTTTCATTCCGGCGTCCCTGACGACCCGAGCCCACTGCCTGCAATCGAGTGCGGTCGGGTTGAACGTGTCCGGATGGGTCCGGCCTTCGCCCCATTCGTGATCGGTGAAGGTGTTCATGCCGAAATGAATAAACGCGTAGTATTCCAACTGCTGCCACCGAACCTGAGAGGAGGTTGGAACAGGCGGGACGGGCGACGGGGGTAAGACCTTGGGCTTGTAGACGAACGATACGCTTATAAAGATCGTGAGCAGGATAGCTTTCTTCATCTTCAGGTTGCAGCCGGACGGTTCTGATTCAACCTTTAGGTTGCAAGCGTATCGCCGACAAGCCGACGGTTTGCTGGTCTGAGTCGGCACCGCGGGCAACCTAAAGGTTGAACTCAGAACGGTCGGATTTCGAACTCTGTCGTCACCTCACCAGGAAAACATCACCCGTGATTTTGACTCTTGCGGTGACCGCTTGCGACGACGATACATGCGCGCCGATTTGCCCGCCACCTATCTGGATCTCCAATTCTTCGGGCTCGACAACGCGTCGCGACCGGTCGATCAAGGAAAGTTGCCGCGGAGTGAGTGTGAACGAAATAGTCTCGGCTTGGCCGGGTGCCAGATGGACTCGCTTGAAGCCCTGCAACGATCGAATAGGCACCGGTACCGGAGCCGCTAGGTGCTTGACATAGAGCTGAACAACTTCATCGCCTTCGACTTTTCCAGTGTTGGTTACCGCAACTTTAGCGACGACATTATCTCCGGCGTTCACCTGTTTTGGAGCCTCGAGTTTCCCGTACGCGAATCGCGTGTAGCTCAACCCGTAGCCAAACGGGAACAGCGGCTCGCCCTCGAAGTAGCGATATGTTCGTCCGGTCATCCGGTAGTCCTCGAACGGTGGAAGTTGAGCCACGGATTTGTAGAATGTGACCGGTAGCCTGCCGCCGGGATTGTAGTCTCCGAACAAGACATCGGCCAAGGCGGTTCCTCCTTCTTCGCCCGGATACCAAAGCTGCAGGATGGCGGCGACGTGCTCGCTCGCCCAGTTGACTCCAAGCGCACTGCCGCTAGTCAGCACGAGAACCACCGGCTTTCCGGTTGCGGACACAGCCTCCAGCAGATCCTCCTGAACCCTGGGTATATCAAGGCTTGTTCGATCGCCGCCGCGAAACCCTTCGATTGTGACGTTCATTTCCTCGCCTTCAAGCTGCGGAGAAATGCCTCCGACAAACACGACGACATCGGATTCACCGGCAAGCCTAACGGCCCTTTTGACTGCATCGTCGGGCACGCCCCATTCCAGGCGAACATTCGCGCCGCCCAGACCCTGAAAGTACTCGAGTTTGAGGTCATAAGCCCGGCCAGCCTGCAGGTCGATCGTTGCGCGCCGGGTTTCGGTACCATGAGTCGACCAGTGATCTATCACCTGCGAACCGTTTATCCAAAGCCTGTAACCGTCATCACCAGATATCAGGACGCTGTGACGTCCTGATACCTTCGACGTCAGTTTTCCGGTCCACCGGATCGAGAAGTTCGAATCGCCAAGGCCCGGCACAAGGCTCCGCGTCCAGTTTGAGTCGACTACCTGATCTAATCTCGACAGCAGAGGTACACCCTGGAGGTTCCGGTTGGCAAAGTATTCGGCCTTCAGACCGGGCCCGCCAGGTGCGCTCAACGCGCTCGAAGGAATGAGCCGAATGATCGGTCCCTCCTCGGCGAGATTGCAGCCCTGCTCGTTTACGACCTGAGCTTGACCTGACAGCTTTTTCTCAATCCCTTTCAGCGGTGTTACGTAGTTGGACGGCGTGCCGTTATAGTTTCCAAGCAGCACCGCCAGATCATCAGCGCCGGGTCCAACCACCGCAATCTTCTTCAGAGTCTTTCTGAGCGGCAAGAGTCCATTTTGATTCTTCAACAGTACGATGGATTCGCGAGCCGCTTGAAGCGCCAACCGACGATGCTCCGCGGAGTCATTCTCTTCCATCGAAACCAGCGCGTAAGGGACCACCTGCGGAGGATCGAACATGCCTAGCTTGAAACGCGCCCCGAACAGCCGCTTGAGAGAGACATCGATTTCCTCCTGCGTTACCAGCCTTTGCTTAACTGCGTCGATCAGAGATCGATAGTCGGTTCCGCATTCCAGATCCGTGCCCAGTTTGACCGCCGCTGCCGAGGCCTCCGCTGGCCCCTCTGCGACCTTGTGAAACTTGTAAATGTCATGAATAGCGCCGCAGTCGGAGACGACGTATCCCGGAAACTTCCAGTCGTCACGCAGTATTTGTCTGAGCAGCGTGTTCTGAGCGCAGCACGGCTCGCCCATATAGCGGTTGTAGGCGCACATAATCGAGTAGGCGCCCCCCTCTCTCACGCATGCTTCAAACGCCGGCAGGTAAGTCTCGTATAGATCACGCTGATCGGTGGTAGCGTCGAAGCTATGCCGCTCCGGCTCTGGTCCGCTATGGACAGCGTAGTGCTTTGGCGTCGCGATCACTTTGAGGTACTTCGGATCATCACCCTGAAGACCTTTGACAAACTCGACGCCCATTCGCGATGTGAGGTAAGGGTCCTCACCATAGGTTTCCTGACCTCGGCCCCAGCGCGGATCGCGAAATATGTTGATGTTGGGACTCCAGAAAGTGAGGCCTTTGTATCGGACGTGCTCGCCGTCGCGAATGGCATCGTGATGCTTGGCGCGCGCTTCGGTTGAGATGACGTCGGCTACGCGATGCGTGAGATCCGTGTCCCACGCGGCGGCAAGGCCGATCGCCTGTGGAAACACTGTAGCAACGCCGGCGCGCGCGACGCCGTGAAGACCTTCATTCCACCAGTCGTAAGCTGGAATACCGAAACGCGGAATGGCAGGCGCCGCATTCATCATCTGCGACACCTTCTCTTCCAGGGTCATCCGCAAGACCAGATCGTCGACTCGTTTCTCGATCGGAAGCGAAGGGTCTTTGTAGGGTAGTATTGCCTGGCTGCTGATTGTCTGTGACGAGTTGAGCAAACAGACCGGGAGAAGCAGCCCGCACACGGTGATCCAAGAATGCAGCCTCACGTGGTCCTCCTGGCAAGAAGTTCCTAGTTCCCGGCAAGAAGCTCGAAGTCTGAGTTCAATCTTTAGGTTGCTAGTGTATCGCGTTGACTTAAGATAACAAGGCGATGCTACGGACTTGTCAGCGTTCCCAAAGCGTCAACTGGTAAGACCGCTTAGCTTCATCAACGAGTTAATTGCATTCGACAATATCGCACAGATTGGCTAAGATGGCGAACCGAGAGGCCGAGAAGACCGGAACACATAGGCCTTCTAATGTTTATGCAATCCGACCGGGCTAGCCAAGGACCGCAATATTGGTATGACCGATTCAAAAGGAACACGGTTCAAAGCAGTAACACCCGATAAGGGCGGCTCCAGTTCAGAGGAAGTAGTGCTGCATCTTCGCAATATGATCCATGGCGGAGAGCTCCAGCGTGGTGACCGACTGCCCCCGGAGCGAGACCTCGCGAAGCTCCTCGGCGTAAGCCGTCCTACACTTCGCGCCGGCATCCGCTCGCTGGCCGCGCACGGCGTCCTGCAGTCGCGGCAAGGGGGCCGGCACGTTTGTAGTCGATAACGACGGGCCTCCCTCTCTCGACAGCAGCCCGCTTCGATTGATGGCTGCACTGCACGGCTTCACCACCGCCGAGATGTTCGAAGCACGCCGCTCGATCGAGATGGCGATGGCCGGGCTCGCCGCAGAGCGCGCAACCGGCGACAACATGGCGTCCATGGCCGAAGAGCTTGC
>CAZOOE010000571.1:0-4362 GCA_964581275.1 uncultured Clostridia bacterium | reverse complement strand
GATCCGAACGGAAGTTGAAGAAGATCACGCTGTCGCCGTCACTGATTATGGCGGTTGGCGCACCATCATCGATAATCACTATTGGCTTCACGAACTCGTCGGTGACTCCTTCGCGGTAGGACTCACGAATCGCCTCGACCGCATCGCGCCGCGGCCGGCCTTCGCCGTATCGCAACAACCGGTAAGCCTGCTCAGTCCTGTCCCATCGCTTGTCGCGATCCATCGCGTAGTATCGCCCCACGACTGATGCAACTCGTCCGACGCCGTACTCACTCATCTTCTCAATCAACTCGGCAACGTACCCGGCTCCTGAGTCGGGCGCGGTATCACGGCCATCGAGAAACAGGTGCACGAAGACCTGCCAGGCATCACGCTCTTTAGCCATCCTGAGCAACGCATACAAGTGTTCTTGCGAAGAGTGAACGCCTCCGTGCGAAACTAATCCGATGAAGTGAAGCGCTGAGCCGCGACTCTTGGTGTGTTCGAAAGCTTGAATGAGCGCGTCGTTTCGAAAGAAGTCGCGGGTCTCGATCGCATGATCGATGCGCGAGGTGTCCATGCGGACTACGCGGCCCGCGCCGATGTTCAGATGCCCAACCTCGCTGTTGCCCATCTGTCCGGCTGCCAGACCAACATATTGGCCGGATGCTTCGACTAGGGTGTTGGGATAGTTCTTGTACCACTCATCGAAATGTGGAGTGCGAGCAAGAGCGATCGCATTGCCTTCTCGCTGGGCGGAGTAACCGAATCCGTCGAGAACGATCAGAACGAGAGGCGAATTTTTAACTTTGGTCAAACCGGCTTTTGCCTCCGCGAAAAGAGAAGCTAGAGACTACAGGTCCGCGCCTGAGCCGTCAAAATCAACCACGGGGGACACGGGGAACCTAGGGTAGACCTCAGTTGTTTTCTCCCAAGCCCTGTGTTCCCCGTGCGCCACGTAGTTGTCTGACAGGGAGGCAAAGCCAAAAGGGGGCGCGACGCCCCCTTTTGGCTATCGTCTATTGACTGATGAGCGCTACTGCAACGATTTCTCTATCGCCTGAATAACCTGATCGCTCTCTGGCTTCACTGCAGGCTCAAAGCGAGCGATGATCTTGCCGTTTTTGTCCAGAAGGAACTTGCTGAAGTTCCACTTGATGTCACCGCCAAAATCGGGGTTGGTTTCCTTGCTGGTGAGAAACTTATACAGCGGATGGATGTCGTCGCCTTTGACCGAAATCTTCGAAAAGATCGGGAACGTCACGCTGTACCTGGTAGAACAAAATGTCTTTATCTCCTCATCAGAGCCGGGCTCCTGCGCAAGGAAGTTGTTTGCCGGGAATCCAAGAATGACGAATCCTCGATCCTTGTATTTCAGATAGAGCTTCTGGAGCCCTTCATACTGAGGGGTGAATCCGCATCTGCTGGCGACATTCACCATCAGCACGACCTTGCCGCGATACTGACCTAGATTGACTTCCTTGTGATCGATGTCTTTGAGAGAGAAGTCGTAGATCGAGTTGATTCCTGCTCCGCTATGCCGCGCGCCGCTCGCGCGACTCGAAAGAGAGATGGCGAAGATAGCGGCGCATACGAGCGCCGCCGCGAACGCTAAAGTGAGCTTTGCTTTCATCCGTTCCTCCGTAATTATGTTGCAGCCGGCGGGCCGGCATTTGATTGGCGTTTACCCGTTTCTAAACGCATAGATTCCTCCTTGAACCGAACCCCCTTGTTTAATCCCTCGCCGGCAGCCTGTTTTCACCAACTTTCATTCTAGCATTCGGTCGATTATCAAGTCACGCACCCTGTGCGCCTTAAGAAGACGAGACAGTTTACTTGACTCTTGAAACTATTTTTGTACTATTGACGTAGTACAATAAGACAATGAACTTTCCGTTTAACATCGATGCCGGGCACCCGACGCCGCTCTATCATCAGCTCGAGCGGGCGATTAGATTTGCCATTGCCACCGGCAAGCTTGCGCTTGGGGACCAGCTACCCACCGTTCGACAGCTCGCGGTCGACTTGCGCATCAATGCCAACACCGTTGCCAAGGTCTACGCAGAACTCGAACGCACCGGGGTGGTTGAGACACGACGGGGCGTGGGGACGTTCGTAAAGGCACGGCATTTTGAAGCGGCGCGCGACAAGGATCGCGAGCGCGAGCTGCGCGACCTCGAAGACCATTTTCTTGGAAAGGCGGCCCAGCTTGGGTTCGCCGGCAAACAAGCGGTCGATCATTTGAGGAACCGGCTCAAAAGCAACAAATGAAGGCTCGAAAAGGAGAGATGAATCATGGCAGTCACCAGAGACAATCAATTAGCGCAAACGAAATCAGCGCTCCCCGCTCAAAACGCGCCGCGTTTGAACATCGTCGCGGCGACTCTGTTTCTGCTTCCGCTGATCCTTGGCGTCATCCCAACCGTGATGTTCAAGAATCCCGTCGGCGCGATCGCCGGCGTCATCCTTGGCCTGCTTCTCGCTCAGGCTCCAAAGGTCGCCAAGCAATGGGAGAAGGCTGTGGTGCTGAGGCTCGGGCGGTACGACGGAATACGAGGACCGGGTTTGTTTTGGATCGTCCCGTTGATCGAGACCGTCTCCTCCTGGATCGATCAACGAATCATCACCACCAGTTTCGCGGCCGAGCAGACGCTCACTTCAGATACGGTGCCCGTCAACGTAGATGCCGTTTTGTTCTGGATGGTCTACGATCCCGAGAAGGCTGCGCTTGAAGTGCAGGACTACCAGCAAGCAGTAAGTTGGGCCGCTCAGACCGCGCTTCGCGACATCATCGGCCGCACCGCGCTCACCGAGCTACTGAGGGGCCGCGAGCGAATTGAAGAAGAGTTGCAGAAGCTGATCGATGAGCGCTCCAACCCCTGGGGCGTGACCGTTCAATCCGTCGAAATGCGCGACGTGGTTATCCCTGACGCACTGCAGGACGCGATGTCACGTGAGGCGCAGGCATCTCGCGAGAAACAGGCGCGGATCATCCTGGGACAGGCTGAGGTCGAGATCGCGCACCTGTTCGCCACGGCTGCCGAATCTTACATCGAGAACCCTACCGCGCTTCACCTGCGCGCGATGAACATGCTCTATGAGGGCCTGAAGGAGAAAGGCGCGTTGATGCTTGTGCCCAGCACCGCGGTCGAATCGATGGGTATGGGCGGCTTGATTGGAGCAGCGGCCTTCAGACAGCAAGAGCTCATCGCGAAC
Organism: uncultured Clostridia bacterium; assembly: GCA_964581275.1. Lineage (GTDB taxonomy): Bacteria > Acidobacteriota > Blastocatellia > UBA7656 > UBA7656 > Onstottus_A. The sequence goes on along the minus strand of CAZOOE010000571.1, from coordinate 1,167 downwards.
AAGGACAGCGAACCCAAGTAGAAATGTGCGCGTGATGCGTGACCTGCGCCGCGCATCACGCACACTGTGCAGTATCCGCGCCGAGGGTTTGGAAAGGGAGCACAGAAGTTTAAATATGACCGCGCTAGCGATCTCATAATAAGATTGCTTGACGGCACCACTCCTGATTCGGACCCCTGCCGATCAGCAACACACATTTAGGCCGCTACTCAATCTTGATACTCCGGCGGAATTAGACTAGATTCTGGCAACCTGCTGCTACGGGTTTGCAGTGCAACCGAATACTTCGCAAGGAGGCGGCTATGTCGAGGATCTCCCGAGTGCTGATAGCGCTTCTGGCTGCATTGTTGCTTGGCGGTCACTCAACGGCACATCAAGACCAGATCGCGAAACTGACAGCCAATGATCTCCTGGGCGGGAAGAAGTTGTTCGTAGCTCACTGCGCGCTGTGTCATGGAATCGGTGGAACCGGCGATAGGGGGCCGTCGCTAAACAGATCTGAGCTTCGACGCGCTGCTGACAATCAGGCGCTGTTTCGAATCATCAAAAACGGCATCGAGGGAGCCGAGATGCCGGATGCATGGCAGATGACTGACCGAGAGATCTGGCAAGTCGCCGGCTACGTAAGGTCGCTTGGACGCGCAGACGTCCTAAAGCTTCCCGGCGATCCAATCAAGGGCAAAGAGTACTACGAGAAGAAGGGCGGCTGCGCCACTTGTCACATTGTAAGCGGGCGCGGCGGGAATCTGGGCCCTGATCTCACAAACATCGGAGCTCAACGAAGCGCCGGTTACTTGCGCGAAGCTCTAATTGATCCCGGCGCGGCGGCGCCCGAGGGGTTTCTCGTCGTCAGCATCGTCACCCGGGACGGCAACCGCGTAAGAGGCATCCGATCAAACGAGGATTCATTCACCATACAGCTACGGGACGCAAGCAACGTCTTCCATTCTTTTCGCAAGCTCGATCTGACTGAGCTAAGGAAGGAGTTCGGCGTTTCGCTGATGCCGGCGTATCGCGATGGCTTTTCGGCCTCTGAGTTAGACGACCTGGTCGCGTACCTCGCAGGTTTGCGAGGTGAAAGATGAAGGCCCTGCGATTGTTACTGGTCACATGCAGTCTTCTGATTCCCGCCATCATCTCGGCGCAGGTCCCGTATAAGAGACTGGT
>CAZOOE010000570.1:0-4369 GCA_964581275.1 uncultured Clostridia bacterium | reverse complement strand
GGCCCACCGGCCATCACAAATCGAAGACGTAAATGCTGGTTGCGGGCTCGAGGGGCGGGACGTCAAAAATTTCAAGCAGGCGGCAAGCCTGATTCCGCTCTGGGCGGAACAGCGCGGCTTACCGAAGTATGTGGACCCGGCGAGCGGCGAAGTGCTCGATATGGACGCAACCGCCGATAGCAACAAGTTCTGGGCCGATATCCGCGCTTTCCGCACGCAATCCCTAAGCTACTACATGAATGCGATGGCGGATGTGCTGAAGCACGAGATCGCCGAAGTCCCGGTTATCTACACCTATTCGCCCGGCCACAGGATATTCACCAACCCCAATGCCGACGGCGGATTCGACGGTCTGGGAATCGCCGCCTATGGTGGTGGATCGAAGTTGATCACGAGCGGAAGAAGACGCTGCGGACTCGCGGGCTGCATACGGTCTGCGAAGAAGCGCGCTGCCCCAATCGCAACGACTGCTTCGCGCGAGGCGCGGCGACCTTCATGATTCTTGGCGACATCTGCTCGCGAAGCTGCGGATTCTGCTCCGTCAAAACCGGACGGGGGCTGGCGATTGAATCGTTGAGGGATGAACCGAAGCAGGTCGCGGAGGCGGCGGCCCAGCTCAACCTGAACTATGTGGTGATCACTTCGGTGAATCGTGACGAGCTGCCTGACGGCGGTGCCGCGCATTTTGCCGAGACTATTGAAGCCGTGCGATGGCGCTTGCCGTCAGCGAAGATCGAAGTGCTAACGCCTGACTTCAAAGGAGACCGCAGCGCACTCCATACCGTGCTCGACGCTGGTCCGGACACCTTCAATCACAACGTCGAGACCGTGTCGAGGCTGTATCACAGAGTAAGACCACAAGCCGGCTACCAGCAATCACTCGATGTCCTTCAAGAAGCGCGGCGGCACGCGCCGGCCGTGCTCACCAAGTCAGGTTTTATGGTTGGACTCGGCGAATATCGCGATGAAGTAAAGCGATTGCTCGAAGACCTACGCGCACACTCGGTGGATGTGGTGACCATTGGCCAATACTTGCAGCCGACCCGCGCGCATCTGCCCGTGGAGGAGTACGTCCATCCCGACGTGTTCATCGACTACAAGGAATTCGGCGAACACCTCGGTTTCCGCGCGGTGTTTTCGGGCCCACTTGTCCGAAGTTCCTTTATGGCGGAGATGGTGAGTGAAATTGCGGAAGGGTGAGGGTCAGGATCGAGGATCGAAGATTGTTGACTGAGGATTGAACGATCGATTGTGATCGGCAAAAGAATATGTCTTGAATCCGTCTCGCTACCGGCAACGAAACTGATGAATCAATACCTGCTGTTTCGATCCTTGATCCTCGACCCTCGATCCTCGAAGCTGTTTCGATCCTCAGCCATCGATCCTCGATCCGCGACTCTTCTCCGCGTACGACATTCCGAAGAGGCCGTCCCGCCAGTCTATGCCCGCGAGGACTTGCTTGCGGCTCGGTTTCACCTTGCAAAGGTCCTTCCTTATCAGCAGTCCGCTCCGTTCATCAGCAACGTATCACTGGCTATTTTTTCCGGACTCCTTCTGGTATTCGCCTTTCCCGATTGGAACCTGTGGTCATTGGGATGGGTCGGCACCGCGCCGCTGATCATGGCAGTAGTCCGTGAACGAAAATTTTGGCGATCGCTGTTACTGGGGTGTGTGACCGGAACGATATTCTATGCGGGCTCGTCCTACTGGGTAACCTATTCGATGCACAACTACGGCCAGATACCGCTGTGGCTGTGCTACATAATCCTGATTGTTTTTTCCGCGACGCTCGGCGTATTCACCGGCCTATTTGCGGCGGCATTGGGCCTCGCTATAAAGCGGTTTGGCGGCTGGTGGATCCTGGCCTCGCCGGCGATATGGGCGGCGAGCGAATGGCTTCGGCTTCAGGTGACCGGCATGGGTTGGAACCCCCTCGGTTACTCGCAGGCGTTTCAACCGGCAGTCATTCAAGTCGCCCGCCTCGGCGGCGTCTATCTGGTAGGCGCGATCATGGTCGCGGCAAGTACGGCACTAGTCTTCGCGCTGGTGTACCTTGAGCGGCGTCGCGGCATCATCGTGCTCACGTCGGCGGGTCTGATCGCGGTAGTAACCGTATTGTATGGCGAATCGTTGCGGCCCGCGATCGACGATTCCGGATCGGTCTCGGTCGCGGCAATTCAGCCTAACATCCCAGTCGATGGTGAGTGGGATGATCCGAAGTTCACGGACCAAATGTTGATGCGCCACGTCTCTTTGTCGGAGCAGGCAGTTCAGGCAAACAGCAAAGACGCGGGCGGTCCATCGAGTTCCAACCCGGAGAAGATCACCAGCATAGATTTGGTGATCTGGCCCGAATCTGGCATGAACTTCGAATACGATCGGGATTCGGCACTGCGGCAAAGGCTAGAGGAGTTCACCCGGCGCAATCGAGTCTACTTGTTGATGAACACGTGGGGCTTCTCGAAGGACGCCGTCGGAGGTGAATCTCCATACAACAGCGCGGTGCTCATATCACCGTCGGGAGAAAAGATCTTCGAGTACGACAAGAACGCCCTGGTGCCTTTTGGCGAGTACATTCCAGCCCGAAGCTGGCTTCCGTTCATGAGCCACGTCAAGGCGCTGGTTGGCGATATCAGGCCGGGAGCTGGAGTCACCCTTGGCGAAGCCTCGGGGGCTAAGATAGGAACGTTGATTTGCTTCGAGACCACCAGGCCGGACCTTGCCGCTCGGATGCGAAATGAGGGCGCATCGGCGCTCGTACAGCTCTCGAACGAAGCGTGGTTTGGGCCGACCTCCGCTCCAAGACAGATGCTGACGTCGGCGATCTTCCGGGCGGTTGAGAACAGCATCGAGGTGATCCGCTCGTCGAACTCGGGAGTCTCGGCGCGGATAGATCGCTACGGGATCGTGCGCGGCGAGACGCCGATGTTCGAAACCGCGACTCGGACCTGGAAGATCAAGACTGAGGATGAGGCGGAACGCGACAGTTCGACGTTCTACACTCGCCACGGCGATGTGTTCGCCATTTCTTGCACAGCTTTGAGCCTGCTCTTACTGTCGGCGTCCGCACTTCGGGGAGTCTGGAAGAGTAAAGAGCAACGGCTTAGGGCATCAGCCGATGATTGACGTTTTCATTACTCGGCGGCTCACTTCGGTTTGATTGCTCGTCTGGGTTTTGAGCGCAGGGCACTGCTCTTTTTCGCGGTGTTCTGCCAGGCGAGTGTTATGGCCTCTGCGAGTGTGGTTTCATCCACCGACTCCAACAGCACTTTTGTGCATCCAGCGCGGCCCCATGCACCGTTTTCGGGTGCGAACGTTGCGGGATTCTCTCGGACCAACTCTTGTTGCTGGTCTGGTGTGAGCTTGACCATTCCCCACTTGTCATCGCCGTGGAGCGTTGCGAAGATCTTGCCGTTCACGCGGAAATCGGGATGACCCATGTGCGCGCTCTCGATTGCGTTATGCACCCCAAGCGCGATGCGGCGGAAATCGTTTGGGCTCATTTGGCCCTCGCACGATTTGAGGATCGACCAGCTGGCTTTTCCGCGCTTGTTTTGAGTTCCTGCGCGAAATACCACTGATGCCCTTCCGGGTCCTCTGCGCCGTATCTGCGGGCGCCGTAAAACGTGTTTTGCGGCTCTTCAAGGATCGTCGCGCCTGCTTTTTTAGCCCTCGCAAAATGCTTGTCCACATCGTTCACATTGATGTAGAGGCTCTGAGTGGCCTGGCCGAGCCGCTTCGGGTTTTTATATTTCGAACCCGGGCACCCCATCATTATGAGATCGTCACCGAGCTTCATCGCGGCGTGATTAATCTTGCCGTCGGGCGCCGACATTGATGCGCCATATTTCCGGAAACCAAACGCTTTCGACAGGAACTTCAGCGCGCCCGCAACATCGTTGTACAAAAGATATGGTGTGATGGACATATTCTCATTCCTCTCTGAAGAGTTCGTAGTCCGGCCTTCATCAGGCGGAAGTTTGTAAGGATGGCGATTCAGACAAAAAGCTTACAAACTTCCGCCTGACTGAAGGCCGAACTACGAACGGACTACGAACTCTTCATTGGTTCGGGGGTCGCCCCAGCGCCGACTGCTTATCTAAAGACCGCTTCCTTACTCTTCAGGAATATAAAGGAACGAAGAGACTGCGTATTGTAAATAATTGACCTCACTCGCGAACCTGGACGTGACTGAGATGCTCCGTGCGTAATTCGAGATATTCAGTGGGGCTTATAATGAGCTCATCGTTGGCAGTTCGTTCGATGATCAGGGACTGCGACCGCGGACCGGAGATGCCACCCCCGGCACTCGACCCACTTCCAAGGTCGATAATCAGTTCTGCCGTAGGCATCGGGAGGATTCGCTCCT
>CAZOOE010000569.1:0-4370 GCA_964581275.1 uncultured Clostridia bacterium | reverse complement strand
CATTGCGTCCATCGAGCGGCGTATGTACTCATTCGGGTTATCGCGTCTCAACTCCCTGGCTTCTTGGACGCTTAGACCGTTTGGCACGTAACCGTTCAGCGCGTCGTGCGCACTAGTCTGGTCAGTGAGCACATCGGGCGCGAGATTTCGTCGCAAAAGCTCGGGGAGTACATCCGCGCAGTTGCCGACGAGACCGACGGAAACCGCTTCGCCTTTCGAGCGCGCCTCATCGATGACCCGCAACGCGTCATCCAGGTCGGTGCTCATTTGATCGCAGTAGCCGGTGCTGATCCGCTTCGAGATGCGTTCCGGGTCCACGTCTATGCCCAAGAAGCACGCGCCGTTCATCGTTGCTGCCAGAGGCTGAGCGCCACCCATTCCGCCCATTCCCCCCGACACTATCAACTTGCGGTCGAGACTGCCCCCAAAGTGTTTGCTCGCCGCCGCCGCGAATGTCTCGAACGTCCCCTGAACGATGCCCTGACTCCCGATGTAGATCCAGGATCCGGCAGTCATCTGGCCGTACATCGTCAATCCCGATCGCTCGAGCCGATGAAACTCATCCCAGTTTGACCATTGACCAACCAGGTTTGCATTAGCAATTAACACTCGCGGCGCATACTCGTGGGTGCGAAAGATCCCCACCGGCTTGCCAGATTGAACAAGCAGCGTCTCGTCGTTTTCGAGCTCACGAAGCGAGCGCACAATTGCATCGAAGCAATGCCAATCGCGCGCGGCTTTGCCCGTTCCGCCGTAGACGATAAGCTCATCTGGTTTCTCGGCGACTTCCGCGTCCAGGTTGTTCATCAGCATCCGAAGCGCCGCCTCTTGATGCCAGCCTTTGCAACTGATCTTGTCGCCGCGCGGGGCTCTCACCCTCCTACCTTGACTCATAATTCTTTCTCTTCGGCTGATTTTGAATTCTGGGATCGATTAGGCATCTCCCCTTAATAGAGCACGAAGGTGCAGTCAGCGAATTCTAGCACAGGCTTTGTTTCAACAAACTCGACTGCTCCGGAGGACACAGCATTATGCCCCGGCCGGGTTATTGATTCATAGCCTGCTCTGATAGTATGTTAAGCGGTCACGAAGAGGTTTGTTGAAATTCGCGCGAGTTTTTGGGACCCCCATTCCCGTTCGCGCGTTTAGAAGACTGAGCAGAAGAGGTTGACCATGGTCACTTCGGGTGTACTGTTTCGGAACTCAAAGTTGTTCACCTATGTCCTCGCCGCGATCACTATGTCGGGATACGACGCGGTAGCCACGATGCGGCACATTGGCCGCGGAGTCGCTGCCGAAGGCAATCCGCTCATGGCATCGCTAATTCATCAGAACGCGGTGTTGTTTTTCCTTGTGAAGATGGCGATAACCGCCTTCGGCTTGCTGATCTGCTATCACTTTTCGCACTTGCGAACCGCGCGGATGGGGATCAAGTTGGTGGTCGGCATTTATCTTTGTCTTTGCGCTTACCACGGGATGATCGTGCTGCTGGGGTGAGACAAGATCGCTGTAAGGTCATACTTCACCGAGCCTCCGGACGACGGGAACAAGCGATTCGATGTAGCCAGATAGCGTCGCGTCCCTATCGAGCGAAGGAACAAGCTCGCGCACGCGCGAGTAGGCTTCCGCTAGACGCGGGCCGGGTCTGAGCGGTTTGAGAAACTCCAACCCCTGCGCCGCGCACATCAATTCGATTGCAATAATCATCTCTACGTTTCGCACGACCTGAGCGAACTTCAACGCGGAAGTCATGCCCATGCTCACGTGATCCTCCTTGTTGGCCGAAGTCGGAAGATTGATCACGGAGGCGGGGTGAGCAAGCACACTGTTTTCTGCGATCAGCGAGGCCGCCACGATCTGTGCGATCATCAGCCCAGAGTTCATTCCCGGATCGGGCGTAAGGAAGGCCGGCAGACCTGAAAGATCCGGATTGACCAGCCTTTCAACACGCCGCTCTGATATCGTGCCCAGGTCGGCAATTGCAACTGCCGCGTAGTCCAGCGTCAGTGCGATCGGCTCGCCGTGAAAATTCCCCCCCGACAGAACCGCTGCAGCATCAGCGAAGATCAGCGGATTGTCGGTCGCGCTGTTGATCTCGATCTCAAGGATCCGCCTTGCATGAGCGAGCGAGTCGCGCACCGCGCCGTGTACCTGAGGCATGCACCTGATCGCGTAAGCGTCTTGTACCCTCGGATCAACCGAGTGATCGCGGTGAGACTCTCGAATCTCGCTCCCATCGATCAATTCTCGCAATCGTCGCGCGCTCTTGATCTGACCGGGGTGAGGTCGGACGGCGTGAATCTTGTGGTCGAAGGCGACCGGTGTCCCGCGGAGCGCTTCCAGCGACATTGCGCCGGTAACGTCGGCCGCATCCGCAAGTCGTTCTGCATCCAGCAGCGCCAACCCGCCCACCGCAGTCATCGCCTGTGTGCCGTTCAGCAGAGCCAAACCTTCTTTTGCCTCTAGCTCGAGCGGTTCAATTCCGGCGGCCTTTAGCGCGTCGCCGCCATTGATTCGTCGACCTCGGTGGTGGGCTTCGCCCTCTCCGATTGCCACCAATGCCAAATGGGCGAGAGGAGCGAGATCACCTGACGCTCCCACTGAGCCGCGCGACGGGATCAGCGGATGAACCCGAGCATTGAGCATCCGAAGCAAGGTCTCGATAACCTGAACGCGACAGCCCGAGTAGCCCTTGGCCAGCACATTTGCGCGTTGCAGCATCATCCCTCGAACGACTCGTTCGGGAAGAGGCTCGCCGGCGCCCCACGAATGAGAGCGGACCAGGTTGACTTGAAGCTCACGGAGTTTGTCGGGTGGGATCGTGACCTCGGAAAGCGCGCCAAAGCCTGTATTTATTCCGTAGACGACTTCGCCTCGAGCGACGATGTCTTCAACGAAGCGGCGCGCCTTTTCGATCTGGCGGCGCGCGCTCGCGGCGAGCGACACTTCAACACCGTCCGCGACCTCGGCGGTCTGTTCGAGTGTGAGTGCTGCCCCGTCGATCTCCACCATTTTGCCTCGAAGCCTATTTGAGCAGATGTTAGAAGTCAAATCGCGGCCAACTCAGGGTTGAAGCGCACAAAACTTCGAAATGGTTCGGGATCAGTCCAGAGTCAACAGTCCGACAAACGTCAGTTTGTTGGGGATGACAAGCTGAAGCCCATCATTTATCAAACTGATCCAGTCCCATGCCTCAAAAAATCAATTGCTGCGCGAATCGTGTCGTTAGCGTATAATGAGATTGATTTCGCGAGCACGACCTGATGTCACAATCAAGTTCGAATCTGCACACAACCGGCTCCTTGTAGCGTAGGCGTGGAAATGTGGCCTCGGCGGCGAAAAGAAAAGAACCTAATTGAGTCTATGATGGCTGCAACCAGTCAGTCCGTGGTGATGGCGATGGGCCACGGCGATTTGAATGAGTGTTGGCGGCTCGACCAGCGTTGCTTCTCCGACGGTGAAGCCTACGATCGCGAGACGATACGCTACCTTCTCTCTCACGCTCAGTCGGTCTGCCACAAAGTAATCGCGCCCGGCGATCAGATGATTGCTTTTGTCGTCGGAATGATCGAGCCTGACGGCACTGGTCACGTCGTCGCTTTGGGAGTCGCCCCCGAACATCGCAGATATGGACACGGGCGTCGTCTGATGTTTGAGGTCGAGCAAGGGTTCCTCCGTCGCGGGGTATCAACTGTCCGTCTTGAGGTGCGCACCTCGAACATAGTTGCACAACGACTCTATATGGATCTCGGGTACAAAATCGTGCGGCGAATGCCTCGCTACTACACAAGCGGCGATGACGGTTTCCTGATGGTCAAGAATCTGGCGTGAAGCAATTGCCGATTGGCGATTTCCAGTTTGCGATTAGCCGCGTTGCGGGAAATCTCCAATACCCTTAATCGCCGATCAGCAATCGGCAATTTCCTTTGCTTGTCACCCTTTGGCCCAATCCTTTAATATCTCGCTCTCGAACCCGTCGACAACAAGAGGAACTGAATGGAAGTCAGTAAGCGGCTAGTCACATCTCTAATGGCGATTCTCATCCCGTTAGCGGCATCGAGCTGCAAGACCCAGCAGAGCAACAGCAATCTACGGGGTGCCGCCAGCCCCACGTCAAAGCCTGCTAAGTGGGTGGCGCAATACCGGTCGCCAGCGTCTCTCAGCTATTCTGGAGTCAACCTTTCGGTGTTTTACTACAGCGGGATTTCGGTGGTTTCTCCCAGCGTTGTTTTTGTTTGCGGCGACACCCCGAACCCGAAGAGCCACGACGACAGAGTCGGCGTCATTCTCCGAACAACCGACGGTAGACAGAGCTGGACCGACACTCCCGTAGAACTGCCGGGAATAAAAATCCCCAGTTTGAACGCGAA
>CAZOOE010000568.1:0-4372 GCA_964581275.1 uncultured Clostridia bacterium | reverse complement strand
GGAACCGAGGTATAAGCAGGCAGAGCTATGTAAGAGACCGGTATGAGCGATACCTGGCCTGGTACGACAAGTATTTGAAGAAGGCGCCTGAGGCTGGGGCAAGTCCGGCTGCAATACGGTAGTTCCGCGTAACAGAGGGAATGCGCCAAAGACCAGATCAGTTCTTAACCCGACTGACCCATCCGCGAATCTTTCGGGCCATCCCCTCCGCGCTTGGGGGATCGTAGTTCGACATTACGATGATCGTGTAGCCTCTTGCTTCGTCGGCCTCCAACGCAGCGTTGATCCCTGGAGCGCCTCCGGCGATGCCCAAGCCTCCAAAGCCAGTGCGCGCCCCCGGCGGCTTTTGTTCGCCTCTGAAGTCGGGAACGCGCAATTTCCCCTCGCGCAAAGCGGCGATGAATTTCAACAAGTCAGGGGCTGTGGAATAACCACCGCCCGCCGGACTGCCCTTTGCGGGGCGGCTGTAGAAGTTATTCCGTCGCACCCCCGGCGGGCTTCCTTCCTTCGTGTAGCCACTCGAGAGGTTAGCAGTCGCGCCGTCGGCCTCATACCAATCAGTGTTCTGCATGTCCGCGACCTTGAAGATGTGTTCGCGAACGTACGCATAGTAGTCTTGGCCGGAAACCCTCTCGACGATCGCACCCAGGATTATGTAACCGCCGTTTGAATAGGCTTGCTTTGTTCCTGGCTCGAACTGCAATGGCTTGCTCGCAAATAACGAGAGAAAATCATTGACGGTTCGAAGCCTGTTCTTCGGAGTTGCTTCGAACTCGGGGCCGAAGAAGTCTCCGATACCAGACTTCATATCGAGCAGTTGGCGAATCGTGATTCTCTCGGCGGCCTCGCGATTGGGGTAATCAGGCAGATGCTTCCCGAGTTTGTCATCGAATTCCAGTTTCCCTTGTGCGACCAACTGTCCGATTGCGATCTGGGTAAAGATTTTGTTGATCGATCCGAGATTGAACTTGGTATCGATTCGATTGGGCACGTTGTATTCTTTACTGGCAAGCCCGTACGCTTTTTGAAACACGATAGCATCCCTGTTTGCCACAAGCACCGCGCCCGAAAATTCATCGGCCGCAACGGCACGGGCGAGCTGCTTGTCGAGCGCTTCGATAAGCTGGGCTTCGGTCAACGAAGACGGCAAGTTATCGGGTTCAGCCAACGCGGGGGGAGCGTCGACGTCCTCCACGCGTAGACCAGCGAGCTTGCCCGGCGGGTTCGGTTCAAACTGAAATCCGAATTCGAACCACTCGCCCTGTTTGGTTTGCACCAGAACGACGACTTCCTTGTCGCGCGCTGCGACAACTCGGCGCACTTCAATCGTTCCCATATTGCCGCGCATCTCGCGATACACTTGCATTCTCGTTTCGATCGGCCTCTGGGCAAGTGAGCTCGCCGCGACGTTGTTGGCGAAAAAGTCTCGCATCCGTTGTTCGTCACCGGAGTTGAATGCCTTGACGTACGCAGCAACGATTCGACCTGGCGCCGTGTCCGCCAGTTCGACTGGTGTTGCTGTTTGAGCTATCGCGGATATTGCGAATGAGAGAGCAACAGAGAGGATTCGGGTCATCGTAAAAGAAATTAGCCTTCCGTCTAGTATACGAGCCTATGGACAGCTCGCGCCTCGATATTGATTCCGCAATACGCCGAATTGAGTTCCAAAAACATTAGAACTGGCGCCCTTTCAAGTGAGCTCACTCGACTTGAGACCGGATTTGAACGCAATCGCCAGGAGTAACAACACTGCCGCAGTCAGTATCAGCGACAACGCCGAACCAAAAGGCTGATTGAGCTGCGCGAACTGATTCTGAATCAGGTTGCCGATCATTACCGACTTCGCCCCCCCCAGCAAATCCGGCGTTATAAACGCGCCGAGTGACGGAATGAATACCAGCACGATGCCCGCAATCAAACCCGGGCGCGAGAGCGGTAGAGTGACCTTCACAAACGTCCAAAATTTGTTGGCTCCAAGATCCTGAGCCGCTTCGAGCAAACGAACATCCAGCCGATCCAGCGCAACGTAAATTGGCAAAATCATAAAAGGCAGCTCCCCGTAAACTTGCCCCAACAAGACGGCAAAATCTGAGTACAACAGTCTGAGCGGCGCGCCGATCAAGCCTGAGCCCATCAACGCTGAGTTGATCACGCCTTCGCTTCTGAGTAGAAGAATCCAGGCGTAAGTCCGAATCAAGAAACTGGTCCAAAAAGGAATGACCGTGAGCACCAGCAAAGTGCGCTTCCATCGCTCTGGCGCGCGCAACGCTAAGTAGTACGCCACCGGATAGCTCACCAGCGCGCAGAGAAGAGTGGTCGTCGTCGCAATCCAGATGGTCCTCCAGTAAGCGCGAAGATAGAGTGAGTCAAACGCACGCAGGAAATTTTGACCCGTCAACTCATAGATCGTCCGTCCATACGGGCCGCGCGTGGCCAGGCTGACGATCAGCACGATCAGCAAGGGCGCCACGATGAGAAGCAGCAGCCACAGGATTGCCGGCGCAAGCAACGATCTCGTAGCGTTTCTGATAGGAGTTGTCATATGAGGCCGGTTCTGTCCTCTAGAAGACTGTCCGGTACAAACGCAGTTCGATGTTTGTTGATTCGACCAACTGGAAATGATCCTTGATTCGTTCTTCGCCTAAATCCCTAAAAAGGGCCACTGCGGCCGATCTGTCTCTTCTTTCGTAAACCAGGTATTCGACTCGGTTCGCCTTGAGCTCGTCCAGGAATGCCTCGGAGTCGCCTGCCAAACTGGCCGAACTCACGAAACTCTCCGATGGAATGCCGGCGAGTATTTTGACGGTATCGTCATCGCAAAAAACCTTCAGACCAGATCCCGGTTCAAAGTTGTCCCTCAAGTAATTTGCAACAATCCGCTTCTGTGATACCTGGCCTACGAAGACGAGTCCATCTCGAAGCTGGAAGCTAAACTGAAAGAGACATAAACCCAGAAGTAGCATCGATACCGCCCGGGCCCGGGGACGCTTCCATCTCCTGGTAGCCACCAGGGTCCACGCGAGCACGGGGAGTCCTAGTGAATACGGAACTAGACAATACCGGGCGAATATGGTTGGTTGGTTCTTAGTGAAGTAGGCGAATAGAAGGAAGCCCAGCGAACAAAAAAAATAAGCGATAGTCACGGCGACCCGCGAGAATGATTCCGTAGTTTGTTGACTTGTTCGCTGATCAGAGGTCTTGACAAGAAACCAGGCTGCCATGAAGCATGAGACTATCACCGCAGGCCCGGTCGAGTAGAACAGAGTTCGCATATCCGTAACAACAATTAATGCTGAGAAATGCGCAAGCCCCGGATCTCCTGAAAGCAATTCGGTGATGTAGTCGTTGCGCGCCTTGAAATACTCGAGCGGATTGCCCGTGGCTGCCCATGAGATGTAGATCCAAAGCAAAGGAGAAGACAACGTGATGAAGAATGCTATCGCCGAAACTCGACGGTGCCGCAGCCATTGAAGCGCCGGCAGCAACGCAATGAATAACCACGACTCCGGACGCGTAAGGCCGCCGACCGCCACAAGGCCCGCAGCTGGCACCCAACGATCGTTGATGACGAAATACAAGCTGCTCATAACCACAAAGGCGTGCGGGACATCAGACATCGAAAATGCGGAGTACATTATGTGAATTGGATTAAAGGCGACGAGAGCGAACGCCACGAGAGAGACCAATCGGTTTGCCGTCAACTGGAGGCTCACGCCGAATAAAAGGAGGCACACACCAGTTCCGGCAGCGGCGGTCACCAGCTTTGCCACGTACAGTGGATGTCCAACAAGGGCGCTTATGAGGGCACAAATGAACTGGTACATCGGTAGCCAAAAGCCAAACAATTCGGATATCGTAAACGTCCCGCCAACCAGGCTGGCCCGCATGATTTGAATAGATTGAAGATATGAATATGGATCTCCTTCTTCGTTCGGAAGGAACAGCGCGGCGAGTACTCGCGGAGCACCTGAGGCGAGGAGCAGAAGCGCCCAAAATGTGCACTGGGCCGGCCAACGGTATTGTCGAATTGAGACCGAGTCCAGAGAATTCATCCCGTCAGTATTACTGCGCTCTCAGGCTCCCATCGGACTTGCACAGTCTGTCCGATTCGCGCATAGGAGTGGAATGGCTCCCGGTTCTGCTCGAGCACCGTGAGAACCTGTCCATCCTCGATAGTGATCTTCCACTGGGTGCTTTCGCCGAGGTAAACGGCCGAGTTGATTTTGCCGCTTAACCCACTCGACTCGGCTTCTGGGGATATGTTGATCTTCTCCGGCCTGATCAGCACGCGCACGCGCTCGCCAGGTTTGACTCCATCGGCCTGGACCCCTACGCTGGCTTTTTGCACGCGGACCGGCCAGGGAAACCCAGT
>CAZOOE010000567.1:0-4393 GCA_964581275.1 uncultured Clostridia bacterium | reverse complement strand
GCACACCTCTGCAACGCTCAAGTGCTCGCAGGGAGTTGCTACGAGGGCGAAGGCGCCCCCGCTTTTTGGCCGTGGCTGCAAATCGTCCGTTGCTATGCGCTCGATCTTGAGCGCGATGCATTGTTGTCAATAATGGGTCCGGGCGCGGCGGACATCGCTCAGGTAGTTTCAGACATCAAGGAGCGGCTGCCTGACCTACCCGCTCCTCCGTCTCTGGGGGCTGAACAAGCACGGTTTCGGCTCTTCGATAGCATCACCACATTTCTTAAGAATGCCAGCCGGCTCCAGCCTCTGGTCCTTATCCTGGACGATCTCCATTGGGCCGACAAACCGTCGTTACTGCTGCTTCAGTTCCTGGCTCGAGAGTTGAAAGATGCCCGCATTCTGGTCATCGGGACCTATCGAGACATCGAACTAGGGCGCCAGCACCCCCTTTCACAAACTCTTGGCGAGCTATCCCGCCAGGGATTGAGCGCGCGCATTCTTTTACGGGGGCTCACCGAACAGGATGTGGCTCGGTTCATCGAGATGACCACCGGGATCCAGCCCACCGAGAACCTTGTGAGAACTGTCTATCGGCAGACCGAGGGCAATCCTTTTTTCCTCAGCGAGATCGTCAGGCTTCTGGTAGTAGAAGGTCAGTTGGAACACCCCGAGTCGAGGGCCTCTTCGAGCATGCGTATTCCGGAAGGCGTGCGCGAAGTGATCGGCCGCCGGCTGGATCAACTCTCCGAAGAATGTAACCGAATTCTCACCGTCGCCTCGGTGATTGGCCGCGAGTTCGGCGTCGAAGCGCTTGAACCGCTCAGTGATATCTCGGCCGACCAGCTATTGGAGAGACTGGATGAGGCGATGGCGGCGCGAGTGATAAGCGAAGTGCCTGAACCTATCGGCACCTATAGCTTTGCTCATGCTCTTATTCGAGAAACGCTCTACGACGAAATCAGCATTGCCCGCCGAGTGCGCTTACACCGGCGGATTGGTGAAGTGCTTGAGCAGCTCTATAGCAACTCTTTGGAGTCGCATCTGACCGAGCTGGCTTACCATTTTGTCCAGGCCTCACCCGGCGGCGACTTAGACAAGGCAATCGATTATTCAATCAGAGCCTCCAAACGCGCGATCAGTCAGTTGGCCTATGAGGAGGCAGTGAAACAATACGAGAATGTCATTCAGGCTTTGGAACTCAAGGAGCCTATCGATGAGCAACGCTTCTGTGAGGCCTTGCTCGGGTTGGGCGACGCCCAAAAGAAAGCTGGCAATACTGCAAAGTCTAGGGAGAGTTTCCTGAAAGCGGCCGACCTGGCGAGGAAACTGCACGCGCCCGAGCAGCTGGCCCGCGCTGCTCTGGCTATTGGAACAAGCCTCGGCGCAGCCGTCGGGAGGGTGGATGAAGTTCAGTTGAGACTCTTGAACGAAGCACTTGGAGTGCTGGGAGATCACGATAGTTCGTTACGGGCAAGGGTGCTGGCGCATCTTTCGGTGGCCAACTATTACGCGCCTGAGTTGCGAGTGCCACTCAGCCAGCAGGCGGTTGAGATGGCGCGACGTCTTGGCGATCCGAAGGCGCAGATGGTCGCGCTCTACAGCAGGCATATCGCGCTCGCGGCGGCTGTCGATGTCGATGAGAAGCTCGCTCTCGCGAGCGAGGTCCTGCGAATTGCCGAACGGATCGGCGACAAAGAGCGAATGCTGCGAGCTTATTATTTACGCATCCTCGATTTGTTGACTCTCGGAAACATCCGAGCGGTGGACGATGAAATTGAAGCTTACTCTCGATTGGCAAACGAACTAAGGCAGCCGCTTTATCTTTGGCCCACTCCGTTTTTCAGGGCATCGCGTGCATTGATGGAGGGTCGCTTTCAAGAGTGTGAGCGACTGGCTCGAGAGGCATTGGCTATCGGCCAAAAGGCACAGGATGCTATCGCGCCTTTGTTCTTCGAGGTCCAGATGAATGTGCTTCGGGTGATGCAGGGCAATTGGGAAGATCGCGAGGATGCCACCAAGCGGTTTATCGAAAACTACCCGAAGATACCCAGCCAGAGAGCCCCGCTCGCGAATCTCTACTGCAGGCTGGGGCGAAAAGAAGAGGCGCGCGCCGAACTCGATCAAATGGCCGTCGATGACTTCGCGGTTCTGCCACGTGACGGAAGCTGGATTGTGACCCTCTGCAGCCTCGCGAAGGTGTGTTCTTACCTGGAAGATTCGGGCCGGGCGACAACGCTCTATGAGATGTTGCTTCCCTACGCCGGGAGACAACTGGTGACTGGCAGTGCCGCAGTCGCGTGTGGTTCGGTCTCGCGTTTCCTCGGGGTTTTGGCGACAACAACCTCGCGCTGGCAGGAGGCGATCAACCACTTCGAAGATGCTCTGCAGATGGATGAAGGAATGAGGGCTAGACCCTTCGTCGCCAACACGCAGCAGGAGTATGCGGCGATGCTACTGGCACGCGGCGGTCCCGGCGACCGCGAAAAGGCATTCGGTATTCTCCATCAGGCGATCGCGACCGCCGAGGAGTTGGGGATGATGGGCGTGATCAAGGAGGCTCAAGAGCTAGAGTCTCGCGGATAGACAACCCGGATCAATAGCGCAAGTGGCCGACGTCGTCACTGTAGCTGTGATCTGGGCCCTACCTCACATCCACCTGGTAATTCACGGCCGCCGATTCAGACTGCAGCTTCCGCCGCGCGCCAAACACTTCCTTCGTCAGCTTAAAGATATTGCGTCGATTATCTGCTATTAGTTTTATCCACGCACGTCTGGTCATCTGTGGAAAATATATTCCGTGAAAGAAGAGGCGCGAGATTAGGTGGATAAGCCGGTGGCCGGTGGTCTTGTGCTGAATCAATTCAAGCGCTCTAGTATTGGCCTCAGGGCTATATGAAGCCGACCACGCGCGATACACTTCGTCGTGCACCTCGGCGATGCTTATTCTTAGCGGCGTGTGCGACATTGTGTAGGGGGTGAATTCCAGCCAGTGTTTTGGCCGAACGAGGCGACCCGTGGCCTGCAGTCGCGCATAGAGGGGGGTCGACGGAAACGGAACGAGAATGCTGAAGATCGGCAGTCCGGGGGGCCAGCTACGCATCTGCTCCAGCGTCCTTTCAGCCACGCCCGGTGTGTCGTAGTCCATGCCAAAGATGAATCCGAACATTGCGATTATGTTCCGGCGGGCCAGCCGATCGAGCACCGCGCCGTACTCTGCGGGTTTGTTGAAGCCCTTGTTCACATCCGCAAGGTTGGCCGGATCGATCGACTCCAACCCTATGTACAGACACTTCGCGCCGGCCGCGGCCAGAAGGTCAACCAGTTCTTCGTCGCGCAGCAGGTTCATACTGATCTGGGCGATGAACGGCAGTTCGGCGCCGGCGGCAATAATCGCTCGCAACAACGACTTCGTTCGCCTTGTATTGATTGCGAAGTTATCGTCGACAAAGAAAACCAGGATCTGTCCACTATCACTCCTGGCGCGCCTTTTTAAGCTCAGCATTTCTTCAATCACACTTTCGTCTGACCGAAATCGGATTGAATCACCAAAAAAACCGGTGACTGTGCAGAACTCACAGCCATAAGGACACCCGCGCCCCGACTCGATTGGAATCAGCCGAAATGTACCAAGCCCGTCACTCACCCGCTTGAGCACCGGACGCAGAATACGCGGAACGAGATTGAACTGGTCAAGATCAAGAGACTCCCACTTTATGACGGGGTAGGGTTTGAGGCTCGGTTTGCGCTCCTTCCCCGAGTCATCCACCGGAGAATATACTTCTTTGAGTTGCCCGCGCGCAGCATCTTCCACGATCTGAGGCCATAGCTCGTCGGCTTCCCCAAGCGCAATCGCATCGGCATGCCGAGGACCACCGTCTCGACCGAGCGCCTCATCAGGCATTTCGGTCACGTGCGGTCCCCCCATCACCACAGGTACGCCGACAGCACGGATGGCATCGGCCATGCGATATGCCTTGGAAATCATCCTTGTCATGGAACCAATGCCGACCAGATCAATCCGGCGGCTGCGAACGAACCGCGCCATTCCTTCCTCATCCATGTCGTGGGTGTTGCCATCAATCAGTATCACCTCGTGACCGGGCGGTGTGATGGCTTGGAGTAAGAACATCCAGAGATGCGGCATGAAGTTGCGGGTGACCCCGTTGTCCGGATTGTAGAGCAGAATTCTCATGGTCTCCTCCGTGGTGTTGCAGGGTAGAACGGCGCTGCATTGAATCTTCAGATGACCTTCGTGTCTCGACCAGTACCGGCGCGGCTAGATGAAAAAAGGACCTTCCTTGAGTAGTAGCTGAGTTGCAGCGTAATTACCTATGAACCGGGGGGATGATACGCATGAACGGCAGCGGATTCAAGGGCGCACTGCTCAGCAACTGGACCTTCGCGCCCA
>CAZOOE010000566.1:0-4400 GCA_964581275.1 uncultured Clostridia bacterium | reverse complement strand
AAGGCTTTCCTCGAATCGGCCGCCCGGCCGTGAAACCGCCGAAATCACCAACTAAAACCAGCTCATCCGAATTCACGGTTCGTAGTCTGGCCTTCATCAGGCGGAAGCTCGTCAGGTATGGCAGCCTGTCAACCCCGATACGAGCTTCCGCTCAAAAGGCCGGACTACGATCTGATGTACAGCTAGTCAATCGGGCGAACGGGGCCATCCGTACGGCCGAGGGTCTTTGATTGACCGGGTGCTCCTTCGTCAGCACTTGAATCTGGAGCATTTGTTGCGGGCATCGTGCTTGGAGGGGTTTGAGGGGTCGTTACAGGCGGCTGGCTTTTAGATTCGCCGCCGGACACGCCTTGCTTGTAGCGCAACAGCACATCTTCAACACTAGCCCGAGTCCGCTCAGCTTCAAGTTCCCTGTCGGCTTCGGCGACTCGGCTATCAGTCAACGACGCACTCGAACGCGTGATGCGCGCGCGCATCTCATCGATTGTTGCTGAAGGATCAGTGTTGTCGAATGGGGTTTGGATGGACGAAAGGTTCTCACGCATTGCTGTCAGATGAGTCTCGGTTGCGAGGTCGTCACCGAGGCGCCGGCGCTCCTCGCTCAAGGCACGAGCGCGTTCGGACGCCGCATTTGCTTCGCCGAGTTGTTGCTTGACCAAATCGCGCTGCGCACCCAGCGTGATGAGCTGGCTTGCGGCAGCCGTTGCCGAGGCCTCATCGCCCTGTTCTCGGGCAATGCGTTCTCGTTCAGCAAGCCCGAGGATCTTGAGTCCGATTTCAGCCAACTCTTTCTCGAGCACCTTGGCTGACGCGCGAGTTTGAACCTCAAGCTCGTTGAGCCGGGCAAGCTCCGCTTGCGTGACGCCTCTCGCTTCTCGATCAGGACTGCTGACTTTCTGGATCAGGTCATCGAGGTAAGAGTTAATCAATCGCTTCGTGCGGTGCCACATAGTTTGATTTATGGGGTGCGGTGCTGACCCCGCAGCTTGGATCTCAATAACAACGGAGGATGAAAGCTCAGGCTATCTGGGGTCAGACGAAGTCCCTAGTCGGCGGCCCACTACTGAGCTTGCTTCGCGCTACCGGTTGGGAGGCTTCCTGTCAAAGGCCGGCGCCTTCGGATCATCCTGTTGAATCGAACGGGGCCCGGTTCCGGGCTGCTGAACCACCGGTAGCGTCACCGGCTTGACAAACTTCACTCGGAAGACTGCTCCCGGATTTACCACGACCTCCCCACCCTTGGTCAGAAACAGGCCTGCCAGCAAACCTCCGCCGAGCGAGGCGGCGCCGGCACCCAGGCCGCCGCCCGATAATATGACTACACCCGCCCCCGCGCCGCCAATCGCGCCGCCGCGTTCAACGTTCCGGGCGGTAGCGTCCCCGCGGTGTCCGCCTTTAACTTTGCCTTCGCTGTCGGCATTCAGCTTCTCGTTCTTGTCCCAATCGTCAACTGAAGTCACAACCACCGACACGGCCTCTTCGCCCCAGGATAGCGCGAGTCGCTCGAACGCGATCGCAATACTTCCGCCTTTCTGCCCGCGCTTGGCCGGAGTCACTTGCGTCACGCGGCCCAGGAACTCCGTTCCACGAGGAAGAACCATCTGGCCATTGACCAGGAGCGGTTCGTCAAGAACAGCGCTGATCGGATCGCCCGGCTCGCTGAGCTTTGAGCTAAGTCGCGACTGAAGAACCACCTTCGCCTTGGTCTCAGATTCAATGGTTGCCTCGCGTGCTGCTTGCGAGAACACCGGCACTGCGGCGAGCGCCATCAAACCAATAAGAGCGCCGGAAAAGATTGACTTTTTCATGTTGTGCCTCCTCGCTGGTCCTGGTAGCGATCAGTTTCGATGTTAGTTCACTAATCCGATCAGGGTCAAGAAAAAGCTGCCTCGCAATCGAACTATTCGCCGATTGCTTCCTCTATTAACGCCGCCAGTCGATTCGCCTGTTCTCGTACCCTGATCTCATCCGAGCCTTCGATCATAACGCGAGCCAAATTCTCGGTCCCCGAGTATCTAACCAACAGCCGCCCGTGTCCCTGAAGCTCGCGCTCCAGTCGTTCACTCTCAGCTTTCACCTCTGGGAGGGTTTCGAGCGGCGGTTTGTTACGAACCCGGACGTTCACAAGCACTTGTGGGTGACGGGGCATTTGGGCTGCAAGGTACCCCAGCGTCAAACCGGAATCCCTCACCGCACGGAGAAGCTCGATCGTCGTGATTATCCCGTCCCCGGCGAGCGAGATATCAGGAAAGATTATGTGGCCCGACTGTTCCCCTCCGAGCTTAGCACCGCGTGCGAGCAACTCCTCGAGCACATAGCGGTCGCCTACTTGCGCTCGCACCAGTTCAATTCCCCGCTTCCGCAGTGCAAGCTCGAGCCCAATGTTGCTCATCACCGTGGCGACAACCATATCGCCGGCTAGCTTACCGCGTCTCTTGAGATCGTCAGCCAGGACCAGCAAGGTGGCATCCCCATCAACCAGGGCTCCGTTTGAATCGACGAACAGCGCGCGATCGGCGTCGCCATCGAAACCGATTCCAAGGTCGAGCCGTCGATCGACCACGACGCGCTGCAGGGTTTCCAAGTGAAGCGATCCACAGCCCTGGTTGATATTTCGTCCGTCGGGTTGAGCTGAGAGGACTTCGACCTCGGCACCAAGTCGATCAAATATCGCCGGCGCGATACCTGACGCTGCGCCGTTGGCGCAGTCCACCGCGACCCTCAGACCCTCCAGCCTTAACCCGTAACCAACGTCAGTCGCAAGGTAGTTGATGTAGCTCTCCTGGTAACCTTTTTCCCTCCCCTCCCGATCTTGTTCCCGGGCCGGTTCGCCGCCCTTTTCGTCGATCGCAGCAGCGGGAGCAGCGACATCCGCTTCTATTCTGCGTTCCATTTCGTCGGCGAGTTTCTTACCCGAGCTAGAGAAGACCTTGATGCCATTGTCCTGGTACGGATTATGCGATGCTGATATGACCATTCCGGCATCGAAGGGTATCGCACGCGTGATGTACGCAACGCCGGGGGTCGTGATGACTCCCGCCGACTGCACCGAAGCTCCGCCAGCGACCGCGCCGCGAGCAAGCGCGGACTCTATTTGCGGACCTGACTCCCGGGTGTCGCGGCCAATGACAACCCGCGGAGCACGGCCAAGCGCACGAGCAAGGTTCGTCGCAAGCGACCGTCCGATTGTCATCACCGTTCTATCGTCGAGCGGGAATCTGCCGGCGACTCCTCTGATCCCATCGGTTCCGAACAGCCTTTTCCCCGCGCTTTCAGACATCCGCAATGCTCCAGCTTTAGCCGATCGCAGATTGGTCACTGCAGCGTTGCAGTGAAGCCAAACCGCCTGCGTTAGACAACCCTTGATACGAATGTTTGGGTATTGAGCTTAGCAATCTATCGAACACGAACCGTCTTGGGCTCGACCGACCTGACGGTTACGCGCTCCGCAAACTGAGGTGAGAGAGTAACCCTGGGGCTGAAGCCACTAGAGCCTGGCTGGTATTCGACACCGACGCTGACATCGGACACCGTCATCTGATCAACCACCGAGCGCGCTCCGTAGACCGTCACGCTGACAAACCTCGGAATGGCCCGTACCCGCCCCGGCGCCCCGAAAAGCGCTATCGGGACGGTTCCGATGACTCGTTCCTTCCGAGCCTCACCAACATCAACGGAGAGCATGACCTTGCGGCTGCTGTCCTCGCTTATGCTCAAGTTGGGGGAGCCGATGTCGATCGCCACCTGCTGGCTAAACGTGCCCGTCTTGTCGGTGAGCCTTACCGACTCTGTCGAGACTTGGGTAATCTCGCGCATCTGACTTTCTGCGCCTCCGATCTTGACAGTCCGAGGAGTGATTTGCCAATCGATAACCTCATACCCGGGCGGGGGGTCGCCTTCCCATCTGGGAGTGACCGGGACTTCCCGTTCAACCACTCGCTCGACCTTTACTGTAATCGTCGGGGGCTCAATCTCTTTCACCCTGACGTTTGCCGGCAATCGGTTCGGATCGACCTTCAGCGAGATCACCCGAACACCAGGTTCAACCGAGGACATATCGGCGGTAACGGTCAGTTGCCCTGCTCGAAGCCCATCCAACGTCTCGCGGGGCCCCTCAAGGTAAACTCGCGCGGTCAACGTGTCGTACTTCGAGACCGTCAGCGCCGGCGCGTCCGGGAGGTTGAATTCGATCGCACCGTTCAAAGCCGCCTGGCTGACAGGCCGCGACGCGACCGAGAGCCAAAGCACGCCGGTGATTAACAGGGCAAGCACTTTCAACCCGGTGTTCTCAAGCACGTAATCCCTGGCGTACTCTTTTAGCCCGTTCAAGTATTCATCAATCCAGTCCATGAAAACGCCCTTATTTGATTTAAGTCTCGCTAACCGTTTCTCGCGCCCCC
>CAZOOE010000565.1:0-4411 GCA_964581275.1 uncultured Clostridia bacterium | reverse complement strand
GGACCGAAGTTTTTCCTGTCCGTTCGAATTTTACGTTAGGTGTGCCTCAACCGGGCAATAGAAATTAACAGCGAGGGCTCGCCGCAGAAAAGCATGGAGCCGTGGAATGATTCTGTTACCGATCAGTGTTGCGCCTGAAGTGCACGGCGGGCGTTCTTTCTTATGAACTCGATGATGTCCTCCATCCTCGCGCCAGGTGTGAAAACTTCAGTTACACCGCGTTCTTTTAACCGGGGAATGTCCTCATCGGGGATGATGCCGCCGCCGAATATGATTACGTCATCGAGTCCCTCCTGGTGGGCGAGCTCCACCACGCGGGGGAACAACGTCATGTGCGCTCCCGATAGAATTGA
This sequence comes from uncultured Clostridia bacterium, assembly GCA_964581275.1. Lineage (GTDB taxonomy): Bacteria > Acidobacteriota > Blastocatellia > UBA7656 > UBA7656 > Onstottus_A. Next base: position 4,058 of record CAZOOE010000565.1, on the reverse strand, counting down.
AAGCCCGATCGCATCGACGTCTTCCTGGACCGCGGCGGCAACAACTTGTTCCGGAGTCTGTCGTAAGCCAGTATAGATGACTTCCATGCCCGCATCGCGCAATGCCCGCGCGATGACTTTTACTCCACGGTCGTGTCCATCAAGTCCCGGCTTCGCAAGGAGTACTCTGATTCTTTCTTCAGTCATAAGCATCGATCATTGTCATTGGCGATCTTTCATTCGTCATTTTGGAGTCCCCTATCCTGATGACCGAAACGACAAATCGTAAATGCGAAACGACAAATGGAAAATAATTACTTCCCCTCGCTATTCGATTTCACAAGCTTTCCTTCTGTATCGTAGATCTCCACTGCGCCGTATTGTTTCAGCACATCGGCGATCTTAACGGCATCGCCGACCGCGACGATTTGCAGCCGACTCAGATCGAGATACTTCTTCGCCACCCGTTGAACGTCGTCCGGTGTTATCGCGGCAATCTTGGTGGTGTAAGTGTCCCAATAATCCCTGGGTAAGCCGTAGAGCTTCTGGGTGATGATGTTGTTCAAGAGCGCCGGTGGCGATTCGAGTTGCAAAGCGAAGCCGCCAATGATTGTGCGCTTAGCTCGATCAAACTCTTCCTGGGCGACGCGCTCATCACGGATGCGCTTCATTTCGTACATTAACTCGTCCATCGAACCTTTGGTCACTTCCGTCCGCACTTCGGTGCTCGCTCGGAAGGTGCCGCGATATTTCAAGGCAGTGAATCCGCTATACGCTCCGTAGGTGTACCCCTTATCTTCGCGAAGATTCAGGAACAGCCGCGCGCTGGCACCGCCACCCACCACCTGATTCATTACCGCGATCGCATAGTAATCCGGGTCTGTCCGTTCAATCGCGAGATTGCCGAGAATAAGATTTGTCTGCACGGACGAAGCACGATTCACCAAATAGATCTTAGCTGGGCCGGTTTCGTTGACTTTGGGGATATCGGTCTGCGGAACTTCACCGCGCTGCCAAGAGCCAAAAGTCTTCTCGAGCTTGGCGACAATCTCCTCCGGTTTGACATCGCCGACGATGGCGAACATGGCGTTGTTCGATCTGTAGTGCTCCGCGTGAAACTTCCGCAGTACCTCAGGCGTAAGCTTTTGAATCTCCTCCGCGGTGAGCGAAAAGCGTCCGGCGGGATGCGTACCATACATCACTTTGGCGAACATCTCCTGGGCGAGAAAACTCGGTGTTGAGCGTTGAAATCGAAGCTGCGCAAGAGAGCGTGTCTTGAGTTTGTTGAGCTCATCGGCCGGGAAGCTCGGGTTGAGAATCACATCCGCGAGCAACTCAATAATCTGATCTAAATTGTCGGTCAACCCCGAGGCGGTAATGTTGCTTGTCGGCGATGAAAGCCCGGCGGTTGCCACGAGCGTCGCGCCGAGCGAGTCCGCCTGTTCGGCGATTTGTTTGCTGTTGCGGGTCCTGGTGCCCTCGCGCAGCAACGAAGCGGTGTACTGTGCGGCTCCGTGTTGATCCGGCGCGTCTGCAAGCCCGCCGCTGAGGACAACCATCTGAATCGAGAAGGTCGGCAGCTTGTGTTGCTCCAGCACAATCACCTGCATGCCGTTGCTCAGCTTCGTTTCGTAGGCCTTGGGTAAGTTCACCCTGAGCACGTCTTTGCTGATCGGCGTTTTGCCCTTGATCACGAGACCCTTTGACGACGGCTTTGGCGCCTGCGCTGCCGCAAGCATCGTTGCGAGCGTCATCACAACTGCCGCGGCCACAACATGATTCGATCTCGAGATCGCTCTTTTCATAGTTGCTCTCCTCTGGAGGTGCGTGCCCAATAAAACCCGCGGCTTGCTCGACTAGCTTCCGAACGACGATGGTCTTATAGATGGCTCGAGCCTGAACTCTGGCTAGCGCCGTTTATCAATCGACAATCAATTCGTCGAGGATGCCGCTGCGACGCCCTTCGCCTGCGGAATTGTGATACCGACAGTGCGGTTCGTCGCCTTCAAATACTTGTTGGCAACCCGTTGCACATCAGCTTTCCTGACTGCCGCGATCTTGTCGAACTGACTGTTTATCAGGTTCGGGTCGTTGAAGAACACGGTGTATTGAGTCAGCCGGATTGCGGTTCCCAATGAACCCTGTAGCGCCTGGATCGAGCTGCGCCGCGATGAGTTCTTCGCCTTCGCGAGTTCCCAATCCGCGATCGGCTCGGTTTGCATTCTGGAAATCTCCTCATTGATCCCGGCTTCGACGTCCTCGATCTTCTTCCCAGGCGCGACGTTCGCGGTTATCTGATAGTCGCCGTTCCCTCGCATTGCGTTGGTGAATGCGAAAACCCCGGTGACAAGCTCCTTCTCCTTTACCAGCTTCTGATAAAGTCGCGAGCTTTGTCCCGACGCCAGCGCTTGATTCAGCACCTGCATTGCGTATGCATCCCCGGTGTTATCGACGATTCCCTTGTAGCCCATAAGGACTTGGGGCAGGCGGGCCAGCGGGTCTTCAACGGTGAATCGCCGCTCGGCGGTTTGGTCCGGCTCTGTAGTGTCAACCGGCGGTGGCGCTGGCTGCGATGGTATCGCTTCGAAGTAATTCTTGATCTTCGACAGCGCCACATCGAGTTTGAAATCGCCCACCAGCGCAAGCGCGGCGTTGTTCGGCGCGTAGTAGATTCGGAAGAAGTCTTTTACATCCTGCAGGCTTGCCGCGTTCAGGTCATCCATTGAGCCGATGACCGAGTGCTTATAGGCGAAGTTGTCGTAGATGGTCTCCTGATATTTCTCGCCCGTCTTTCCGTAGGGCTGATTTTCGAGGCCTCCCCTTCGCCCTTCCCGAACCGCGTTGGCCTGGAGTGCGTCCGGTCCGGCCGTGAGGCCCTGAACGTGGCTGCGCTTGTCGCTCAAGATCGTCACGAGGATGATGTACACGTAGCGGGCGGTGCCGCGCCGGTTGGCGCGCAGCTTCGCGCAGAGCTCGGGCCCTGCCACCGTGGGCATGAGCCAGTCGGTGAGGACGACGTCGATACGCTCGTTGAACACGGTGAGCGCCTCGCGTCCGTTGGCGGCGAGCACGGTGTCATGGCCCAGGCGCTCCACCGTCTTCGCGAGCAAGAGGCGCGAGGCGGGCTCGTCGTCGACGATCAGGATCTGCATGTGGGCTCCTCTCTTGCGGGTTCGGTCGACAGGCCGCGCAGCTCGGCCATCGCGCGCGCCAGATGGCGCTCGAGCTCCTCGAGCTGCGGCTGCAGCCGCCCGACGTCGAGCTCCGTCGACTCCTCGAGCTGCGAGCACACCGCGGCGACGAAGCGCGCGCCGACGTTGCGGCTCGCGCCCTTGAGGTAGTGGGCCGAGCGCGCGAGCTGGACGCGGTCCTGTTCCGCCACCGCGCGCGCGAGCGCCGCCACGGCCTCGCGCGCGCTCTGCTCGTACGCGACGAGGAGCTCACCGAGGAAGGTCGGGTCGTCGGGCGTCGCCAGGGCGCGCAGGTGCGCCAGGATCTCCGGATCCAGCACGGAGGCGCTCGCGTTCGGCGACGCGGGCGCGGCCGGCCCCGACGCGGCGGGCACGGGCGCGCTCACGAACTGCGCGAGCACGCGCTCGAGGTCCTGCGTGCGCACGGGCTTCGAGATGTACTCGTCCATGCCCGCCTGGAGGCACTTCTCGCGGTCGCCGCTCATCGCGTGGGCGGTCATCGCGACGATCGGCGTCGCGCGCTCGGCGCCGCGCTCCGCCTGCCGGATCGCGCGGGTCGCGGCGTAGCCATCCATCTCGGGCATCTCGCAGTCCATGAACACGAGGTCGAAGGCGCTCGCGCCGACCCGCGCCACCGCCTCCACGCCGCTCGCGGCCACCTCGACCTCGGCACCGAGCTTGGCGAGCATGCGCGCCGCCACCTTCTGGTTGACCACGTTGTCGTCCACCACCAGGAGGCGTACGCCCGCGAACGGTTGCGCGGGGACGTTGGCCTTTGGGAAGGTGGTGGACCGCGGCGGCACGGACGCGCCGCGCCCGGGCGCACGCTTGCCGCCCTGCGCGACCGCGGCGACCAGCGCTTCGAGGAGCGGCGCCTGCCGCAGCGGC
>CAZOOE010000564.1:0-4432 GCA_964581275.1 uncultured Clostridia bacterium | reverse complement strand
CGGGGGAGGGCGCGGAGAAACGCTCCCCGGGAAGGGAAATGGCCTATCGAGAGGAAAGTTTGGGGGCGGTCGGGATCGTAGGGGCCGGGAATCGAGGCTTGCGCAAAAATGTCGGTGCCGCCCATCGAGGCCGGATGCTGGTCGTTGCCTTCAATTTTTGTGGGCCGTCCGAGGTGGCTTTCGACCAGCAATGGGTTGGCGTAGCCGCCAAGTGTCATTGCCGTGGCGTAGTACATCGGCTTGCCGGGGATGCAGTCAGAGCTTGTGTAGCTCCTCTGCGCAGAGCCAACACTTTGATCTGTTGGGCCGTTCAGAAGAAGCGGAGCTATTAAGATCGCGTCTCGGTTTGAAACGAACCACTCTTAACAACCGCATTCGCAAGCTGGGTATTACTCGCCCCTGCGGGTGAGTGCATTGCGCACGTGACCTAAGCCCCTCTTATCTCTTAATCGGAGGCGAACATCGTGGCAACCGTAAGATATCTGGTCACCGACGTTGAGCGTTCTATAGCCTTCTACACGAAGACGTTGGGGTTCAAGCTAGAGCAGAGCATGGCTCCGGCCTTCGCTCGCGTCTCCAACAACAACCTGTCGCTATGGCTCGCCGGACCACAGAGTTCCGCAGCTCGACCTATGCCTGACGGACAACGTCCCGTGCCTGGTGGATGGAATCGCTTCGTCGTCGAGATTGAAGATCTTGTGTCACGCGTGGTGGAAATGAAGCGGGCCGGCCTACGTTTTCGTAACGAAGTTGTCGTGGGTCCAGGCGGCAAGCAGATCTTGTTAGAGGATCCGAATGGCAATGTTGTGGAACTATTCGAGGCGGCGCGATAGCACACGGTAGGCACAGTCACCTGGGGTGAGGTCGCGCTGGCCGCGCTGCCTGTGTGCGCTCAGCGCGTGTCCGAGCGGCTCTCCACCATGTCCGTGCTTCTTCCGATTTCGCCCACTCGCCCGCCATCTGTCTGGTGGTGATGTTGAGGCGGTTGTAGGCGTTGACTACCTGCAGCATGAAGGTTGACAGGCTTCTTGCCTTGTAGTATTTTGGCCGAAAGTCGAACAAATTGGACGAGGCGTTGTCGATGCGTAAAATCAACCCTCACGATTTCCATGTCGCCACTCAGTCCACTTCGAGGGATATTAACCGTAGAATTGCGCTAAACCTGATTCGCGAACACCAGCCAATCTCGCGCGCCGACCTCTCTCGCCGAATGAGAGTCACTCGCGGCATCATTAGCGTTCTCGTAAACGAGTTGATCACCGAAGGCATCATCTACGAAGGCGCAACTGGCGAAGCAGCGCGCGGGCGGAAGCCTACTTTTCTCCATGTCATGGCGCGCGACAAGCTTTGTGTGGCACTCGATGTGCGCTTCAGCGGCACTTACATGATGTTGTGCGATTTTTCCGGCCATGAGCTGGCGCTCGAGATGTTCGATACGAACCCTGATCCTGCTCGGCTGGTCAAGAATTTGACCACTCGAGTGCGTAAAATGTTGAGGGCACACACCGCGGCTTCGCGATGCGAGGGCATTGGGGTGTCAGTTCCAGGTATGGTCGATCATCGCAACGCTCGCATCGTGAACGCGCCTACTCTCGGCTGGAAGCATGTTGACCTTGGCGACGCTCTTTCTAAAGCGACTGGCCTGCCGGTACAAATCGAGAACGCAGCTAAGGCGTGCGCGCTGGCGCAGACTTGGCTGGGCCATGGCCGCGCTTCGACGTCAAACAGCTTCGCTCACGTGAGCGTATCCGACGGCGTAGGCGTCGGTATCGTGATCAACGGCGAATTGCTGCGCGGACGAGACAACACTGCCGGCGAGTTCGGTCATGTGCCGATGAACCTCGAAGGGCCGATCTGCATGTGCGGCGCCCGCGGATGTTGGGAGGCCTACGTTTCTAACATCGCCACCCTTTCGCGCTACTTTGGACGCGAGTCCCTGAAAGGAGCGCCTAAACCACTGGTCGAAGCCAATGGACGTTCTCTTACCATCGGTGATCTGATCGTGCGTGCACGATCAGGCGATGCGCAAGCAATATCAGCAGTAGAGATCAGCGGCAAATACTTGGGGCTGGGACTGGCGACGGTGATTAACACCCTCAACCCCGATTGTGTATTCATCGATGGTGAGATCACCACTGCGTGGGACTTGATTGAATCAATAGTTCGGTCGTCGATGGCCGAGCGCACTTTGACGGAGGCTGCGGCGCACACACCCATTCACATTGCTGCAGCAATAGAGCATCCTAGATTGCGAGGGGCTGCGGCGCTGGTTGCTGCCCCGACCTTTGCGGCTCCCCGTGTAGCGTAGGGTCAGCAACAAAGGGCGTGCAAAGCAATCCAAGGCACATCTTGCGCCCGGTTGTTTTCGTTTTCTTGGGCTCGAGTATAGTCTCGCTCACTACAAAAAAGGAGAATGACCATGAAGAGGCAAATCATCAGGTCGCTGCTCTGCATGTCCGCAGCCGCGTTTTTGTTCGCCGCTAGTCCGCGGAGTCTTTTCGCCCAGGCCGTGACAGGAACGCTGCTGGGAACGATCACTGACACCGGTGGGGGTGTGGTTCCGGGAGCGAAAGTCACCATCAATGAAGTGAACACAAACATCACCCGCCGACCGTGACAAACGACAGCGGCAACTATGTGCTTGGGAACCTCGATCGCGGAGTTTACCGGCTTGAAATTGAGCACGCGGGCTTCAAAAAAGCGATCCGGGACAAGGTCGACGTTCTGGTTAACAATGATACACGCGTGGACGCACAACTCGAGCCGGGTGGCGTCGCAGAATCGGTGGAGGTGTCATCGGGCGTCCCCCTGCTTCAGACGGATCGCGCCGATGTGGGTCGACAAATCGAAATCAAACAGCTTCAGGACATGCCCCTCACTTTCAACCGTAATTTTCAAGGCCTGCTGAATCTGGTTCCCGGTACGAGCAGGGCTGAACGATTCCACTCGGAGTTCTTCAACTCTCAGGACAGTCTTGGTACGAGAGTCAATGGTCAGTCGCGGCTCGCCAATAATGTCCAGATTGAGGGGATAGACAATAACCATCGCACCGGCCTGCTCACTGTGCTTATTCCTCCTATCGAGGCTCTATCGTCGGTTGGCGTCACCACGAGCAACTACGAAGCCGAGCTGGGCCGCGCTGGGGGTGCGGTTACAAACGTCACCTTGCGCTCAGGCACCAATCAATTACACGGCAGCGTCTACGAGTTTAACCGTGTCAGTGCGCTGGCCGCGCGCTCCTATTTCGCAACTAAGAAAGCTCCGAGTGTGTACAACCAATTTGGATTTACCATTGGAGGCCCGATCAGGAAGAACAAGACCTTCTTCTTTGGGGACTATCAGGGGATCCGAGATCACCGCGGCAATTCCAACGTCGTCTCCATCCCAACGCTGGATTTTCGCAGTGGTGATTTCAGGGCATCTCCTACGCTTGTTTACGATCCAGCGACCGGCACCTCCGATGGTAAGGGCCGCCAACAGATTCAATGCAATGGCGTCCTAAATGTCATCTGCCCCGATAGAATCAGCCCGATTGCCAAGAAGATTCTCGGTTTCATCCCAGGACCGACGCGCGCGGGCTTTACCAACAATTATGAGCTGGCCACGGTACTGGTCAAGAGCACCGAATCGTTTGACGTCAAAGTTGACAACAAGATCAGTGACAACGATGGTTTCTTTGTCCGTTATAGTTTTCAGCGACCGAAGGTTTTCGATCCCGGTCTCTATGCTATCTATGGTGGGCCTAGAAATGATGGCTTCGCTGGGACGGGGATCAATCGGACGCAGAGCGGTGCCTTCAACTACACCCATCTTTTCAGTCCCACCTTTCTCACCGAGTTTCGTTTGGGCTTTACTCGCTATCGCAACGATGCCCAAAACCAGGACACTGGAAAAAAGACGTCCGAGGAGATCGGTATTCCAGGGGTGAATCTGGATGCATTTACAAGTGGCTTAGCCTACATTGATATAGCGGGGTACAGCAATCCCGTCGTAGGGTTTTCGCCCAGCCTCCCTTGGATTCGCGCCGAGACTGACGTCGACCTCGTCAGCAATTGGACGCGAATCTTCAAAGACCACACGCTGAAGTGGGGCGCAGACGCTCGCCTCAACAAGGACGACCTGCTCCAGACTCAGACCTACAGCCCTCGCGGCCGCTTTTTCTTCAGGGCCGGACCGACGGCGCTGAATGGCGGCGGAGCGTCAGGATTCGCCAACGCGTTCGCCAGTTTCTTGCTGGATCTGCCGAACGAGTATGGACGCGACCTGCCGGGCACCTTTCCTACCGTACGTCAGAAGACGTTGTTTACTTATTTTCAGGATAAGTGGACGGTGACGCAGAAGCTGACGCTCAACATTGGTGTTAGGCACGCGATCTATTTTGCGCCCACGCCGAGTTTCCACGGTGGCTTCTCAAACTACAACTCTTCTTCAA
>CAZOOE010000563.1:369-4439 GCA_964581275.1 uncultured Clostridia bacterium | reverse complement strand
CCACTTCCCGTACACCCCCCCTACTTCACCCCGGCCGCCGTTATCCTCACCCAGGGTGGGGGTAATGTCCTGTTGCACGTGCAAGCCCTGGCGCGGGGCCTCGGGATTCCCAACTTAGTCCTCGGCCCCAGCGCCTATCAGAAAATTGTCCCACACGACCGCCACGAGGTGTTCTTCATTGTCACGCCTCGGGGCCGGGTCATCATTAAGGAAGTCTCCTCTATGACGGCTCAGGACAAAGCAGTCTACGAAGAGTATACCCGTAACCAGACGCGAGCTGCTGACGGCAGCCTGGGGAACCAGGGGCCCCGGCTCCACATCGATCGCACCAAGACCGACTTGAGTAAGAATATGCCAATTGACCTGAACGAGGTTCGACGGCGGGATTCGGGCCGCTTCTGCGGTCCCAAAGCTGCCTACCTGGGGGAGTTGAAGCACCTGTTCCCGGAACATGTTGCGCGCGGAATCGTGGTACCGTTCGGTGCCTACTATGACCACTACCAGAACGCCAAAGTCGCCGTGCCTGACCAATTGCGGGGACTCGGCATTGGGACCCCGGGCGAGCGCCTCCCGGATTTCGCCGAACGCACCTACCGGGAGTTCTTCGCCGTCATGATCCCGGCCAAGAAAAGCGAGAAGGACCTGTCGGTGTGGATCACTCCCCGCCTCGACGTCATTCGCCGCTCCATTCGTCAGGGACCCCTCAGTCCAAAGCTCAAGCAGGCCATCCGTGATGGTCTCGATAGGGGAGGGCTCCTCCTGAGCAATGACAAGTCGCAAAGCGTCGGTTGCTTCGTCCGTAGCGACACCAACGTGGAAGATCTCGACAACTTCAACGGCGCGGGGCTCAACCTTACCGTGTTCAACCGCAAGTCGCTCGATGAGATTTACGAGGGACTGAAGGAAGTTTGGGCCTCGCCGTTCGAGTTCCGCTCCTTCTCTTGGCGCCAGACGCTCATCGATGATCCGATTTGGGTGCTGTCATCGGTAGTTATCCTGGAGGCCGTGCCCAATGATAAGTCCGGCGTTTTGATCACTGCGGACGTCAACACCGGTGACCAGGGGAAAATGACCGTAGCTACCTCTGAGGGGGTAGGCGGCGCAGTAGACGGAACATCGGCCGAGACCTTGCTCTGGTCAACACACGGCATCGAGCTGGTGACTCTCTTCAAGTCGCCCTGGAAGAACCAGTTGCTAGCCGGCGGCGGCAGTGCCGTCGTCTCATCGACCGGTAAGGACACAGTTCTGGAACCGGACGAGCTGAAACAGATCGTCCTCGCCGCCCAGAAGATCTCAGCGACCTTCCAGCCAGTTTACGATCCAGCTGGGAAGCCGCGGCCGTGGGACATCGAGTTTGGGTTTAAGACCGGCAAGCTTTGGCTCTTCCAATGCCGGCCGTTTCTCGGCAATGATTCGCTCAAGAACATCCCGGCGCTCGCCTCACTCGAAAGGGCGAGCCCAAGCGCTGCAGACAAGACCAGGCTGTCTTTAGAGGAGGTCCTGCGATGAATGTCGATCGAGCAGGGCGACGCACCGGTTCGCCCTTAGAACATTGGCTATCCTGCTGTCGGTAAGCATTGCGCTGCCACCCTGGGCTGCCTTTGCGGTCCTGGACGCCACCGCTTGGGCACAAGGAGAAGACTGACTCACAAGTGCTCCGTGTGCTCAGCTGTAGATGGCGGCCGTAGCTGCCAGCCGATTGGCAGTTGCCAGCCGGTTACGAAGAGGACGTTGGCATCCTGGATCGATTGACGCCCCCCATTTTGCCCGTGAACTTTGCTCTCAACGAGTTGTGAATTGACTGGGCAGTTGGAATAGTTGGAATGGCGTTTGCTTTGTTCAAAACTGGCTTCGCACAAGGAGTGCCTACCAATTACGGTGCAAAGCAACCTACGCAAAGAGCTATATCGAGCCCGAACGGCAGTGCCTTCGAGAATAGTCCTTGAGCAGGTTCGTGCAGACTGCTGATTCGAGCCAAAAATTCACCCCCGACGGGCACAACGGGTCATTGACCAGGAAAAGGAGCATCCGAATCAAAGGACCAATGAGTTATTACACGGCCACAAAACGTGGTGTGAAGTCGTCGGCCAGGCTTCTGGTTGTCAACGCCGATCCGGAGGACCGATATACTCTATTGGAAGCTCTCCAAGCCGATGCTTATGAAATCGTGTTTTGTGACTCGCTGGACACAAGGGAATCCCACCAGCTTGACGATCGCCCGTTCGAGGCATGCATTATTGGGTTCAACCATCCAGTCGAAGCATGCTTTGACCTACTCGCCACGATAAAAAACGACCGTCCTCTTACCGAAGTGGTCATTCTGTCGAGACTGGCAAATGAGGAGCTATGGATTGAATCGATCCAGCGCGGCGCCTACGACTTCTTGCCAATACCCTTGGACCGTAAAGAGCTTCAGAGAATTGTAAAGAATGTCGTTGAGAAAAATCGCCGCCAGCCCCCATAAATTCTCATCGCTGTCGAACTCCGAGTTGTCGGCCTTGTTTTAACCGCACCGGTAGTGCCGTCAGCCAACGGGCGACTCTCCGCTCAGATGTGGCCCTGTAGGAGAGTATTACGTTAACTGAAGAGCGCTCCTTCCAAGCCTGCGTTCGCGTTGACAGCCCAAAAGACCTCTTCTGCTAATTAGCTAACAACTGCCAGCCCGCTAGCAACGCGGCCTTTGCACGATGGATTCAACTGATATTCCTACTTCGCCGGTGAGCATTCCAGCTCAACTATTTGCGAAGTGACCACCCGCCTCTTTCCGGTTGGCACGGCGATTGCCCTTTGGAATTAACGCCATCCCAAGGTTGGGTGCGCCGCTCGTTGCGACGGATCATGCAGAGCTATATCGATGGCTGAAGGTTCACCATACCAAACCCTGGATTCAAAGATCGCAACCCTCGACATAGATAAGCGCAAGTTTAAGGTGCGATCCCCGCAAGTTCCGGCTTTCTTGAACTCATTGGTTGAGGAAATTTCAGAGATAGCGGGGCCGGTCGCTGAGTGGAGCCCAAACCGCCGCCAGAAACGTTCGAATTCTTAATGTAAGGAGAAATTGAAAATGAGAACGTCAAGTATTGCAGACAAGGTCGTAGTCATCACCGGAGCCAGCAGCGGCCTTGGTGAAAGCACGGCGCGTCTTCTCGCGGCGAACGGCGCAAAGGTCGTGCTTGGAGCGAGGCGGAAGGATCGGATCGACGCGGTCGTCAAGGAGATTACCGCGAAGGGCGGCAGTGCTCTCGGGTTCAACACCGACGTGACGAAGCGCGTCGAGGTCGAGGCTTTGGTCAAGGGCGCTACGGAGAAGCACGGTCGGGTCGACGTGATCGTCAACAATTCCGGGATCATGCCTATCGCACCTATGGCGGCGCTCAAGGTCGATGAATGGGACCGGATGATCGATGTGAATATCAAGGGCCTCTTGTACGGAGTGGCCGCCGTGCTGCCGGTCATGCAGAAACAAAAGCAGGGTCACATCATCAACATTGCTTCTGTCGCGGGCTTCAAAGTCTTTGCTCCTGGCGGCGTCGTTTACAGCGCGACGAAATTTGCCGTGCGGGCGCTGACGGAGGGCCTGCGCATGGAAGTTAAAGCCGACAACATTCGCTGCACCATGATCTCGCCTGGTGCTGTGGCGACGGAGCTTACGGAAAGCAGCTCCGAGGAAGCGATCAGAAAGAACTTGCGCGAGTTCTACAAAATAGCGATTCCGCCCGATTCCATCGCGCGTGCAATCGCTTACGCCATCGAGCAACCGGCGGAAGTAGAAATCGACGAGGTCGTCATTCGGCCGACGGCGCAGGAGTACTAAAGCGGAGCTGAAACGATGTGCCTTTTGAAGGGGCACATTGGAGCGATGCTTGCAGGTCTCCTGCGTGGCGTTGGCGCCTTTCGTGATGCTCGATCAGCTCAACTGCTGGCTCGAACCCAAGGAAAGAACCCCCATGAGACGCTCGACTTTTATCGCACGATACAGATCGATGAGCACTCCACCTTTTACGGACAGGCAGGCCCGAAAGGCGCGCCGACACTTCCTCGTTCGTGTTTGGGGTCAGAAGAAGACTTTC
>CAZOOE010000563.1:0-359 GCA_964581275.1 uncultured Clostridia bacterium | reverse complement strand
GGAGGGGTTTCGAGCCACATTTCTTCCAGCGTTCCGGTCGTTATCACGTTTTGACGCCCAGTGTCTCAGGCTTAGGACACAATGACTGGCCGGACCGAAAAAAAATTCGCGTATACGTTCGATCACACTGCCGAGATCATCAATCACTTTGCCGAGGCGCTCGGGCTGTCCGGTACACGCTTTACATCCACGATTACGACGGCTCCGTGGGCTTAGAGAGACTTCAACGATCAACCTTGACCGGAATCATAGTGAACTGAAACATCATCGATCTACGCAAATGGAGGGTTGTCGTGATTATCGGCTGAACTATTGTCTTGAAGATTCAAAAATTGAAAGGAGAAAGCAAATGGTACAAA
>CAZOOE010000562.1:0-4450 GCA_964581275.1 uncultured Clostridia bacterium | reverse complement strand
GCCCGCTGCTCCAGGTGCCGGAGCGTGATCGAGGCGGACAGGTGCTCATGCGGTTTTCCGGCACTGAACGGTCGGTGCTGAGCGGCTTGATGAAGGGCGTTGGCGAGATTCGCAACCGGCCGGCGATTGTCGACGTGCCGGTGGGCCGCGGCCGCGTGCTGTTGTTCTCAACAAACCCGTGCTATCGATGGCAGAACTTTGGCGAGTTCAACATGCTGTTCAACGCGGTCTTGAATTTCAATGACATCAAGACGATGCAGAAGAAGTCCGATCAAACGGCCGACGGACAGGAGAAGTAGATCGTAAAGTGTGACGTCCCTCTCTTCGGCGCTCTTTGTTACGCAAAGAACACTAACAACGGAGCGCTAGCGTCCAATAAAATCCGCCGCAAGAGATTTTTGACCTGCCGTTCTAATACTGCGGTAGCAGTAATTGCCGAGCAGCCCGTAGGAAGTCGTCCCATCCAAGAGCGCTACAAAAGAATACGTGCGCTGGCAGAGGGTCCAACGCGCGACAACAATAATCGTGTATGGAGGTGTGCCCCATGAGATTAGTGAAAGAGACCAGTTGGTCCAGAATTACACTGGTAGTGCTTTGCGTTGCTACCGCGATACTGTTAACAACACTCATCCCTCAGGATGGAGTGTTCGCCGACGACAACGAGCTTGCCGCTGTATATCGCAACGGCTCGCTCGAAGTGAATGTGCCCCACGACGAAGGCGTAGCTCGCAACAAGGTATTGACCCTCGAGATTGTTGATCCCAACGACAAGCTGATCGCCAAGGCGGTCAGATATGCATCCTCCGACAATCGCTCATCTAAAGTCGCGCTTCCACTGGATCAAAGGGTAGTCCTTGAAGACCTCGCGTGGGATCGGCTTAAAGTCACCGCAGGTGATTCGTCGCGCGTCGTTTCTCTGTCCGAGATACTGCGCGTACCGGTGGTCCGCATTTTTGCGCAGCGCGCTTATGCCACTGGGTCAACTGCCTCTGTGCGAGTCATCACCGCCGATTCGAAGGCCGGCAACCCGCTGCGCGACAGCCGTGTGAAGCTTGAACTTGTAAGCGGTGACGGCGCGACCACGCTGTTCGCCGGTAGAACCGATTCATATGGGACCGCGCAGGTAGCCTTCACTCTGCCTCCTGATAGCTACGGCTCGCGCCAGTTGCGCGTAACCGCGGACACGACACTAGGCACCGTCACCGCAAATCAACCGATCCAACTGGAACGGCGCGACCGGATACTGCTGACGACCGATAAGCCGCTCTATCAGCCAGGCCAGACGATTCATCTGAGGGCGCTCGCTCTTGATGGCCCGAGTCACGCGGCGGCTGCAGATCAGCCGATCACTCTGGAAGTCGAAGACGGCAAGGGCAACAAGGTTTTCAAGAAGCACGTTCGCACCGATCGCTTTGGAATCGCATCGGCGGATTTCGAGCTTGCCGATGAAGTCAACTTCGGGCCTTATCATATCCGCGCAATCTTAGGTGAAGTAGACTCGGCGTCAACCCAAGAGAAGACCGTCACTGTTGATCGCTACATTCTTCCCAAGTTCAAAGTCGAAGTTGGATTGTCGGGCGACGCCGCGAAGCAGCAGTCGAACTACTATTCGCCGGGCGAGACTGTCAAAGGAAACATCACCGCGCGTTATTTATTTGGAAAGCCGCTTACGAATGCCGAAGTGGCCGTCACTCTTACGACCTTCGATGTCCAGTCAGTCGAGCTGGGTCGGATCAGGGGAAAAACCGACGCGGAAGGTCACTTTCCGTTCTCATCCAAGCTGCCCGACTTCTTTGCGGGCCGCTCGACGCAGCAGGGTAGCGCTCCGGTCTCAATCGCGGTCGAGGTCAAAGACACCGCTCAGCACACCGAGACCAAATCGCGCAACGTCCTGGTGTCCAAGACGCCGATACTGATTATGGCTGTCCCGGAAAGCGGGCGCCTACTTCCAGGACTTGAGAACCGGGTCTACATTCTGACCTCTTACCCCGATGGGACTCCCGCCGAGACTACGATCACAGGCAACATCACGCCCGAGCGCATCAAGACGGACGCCAGCGGAGTGGCGACGGTATCAATTCGGGCGGGGGCCGATCAAGTCGTGTTGAGCCTCAAAGCCGCCGACGCGCGAGGCCGAACCGCCCAATCAGACCTGAAGCTCGAGAGCGACGCCGGTTCTCAAAGTCTCATGCTCCGCACCAATCAAGCAGTCTACAAAATTGGAGACTCGCTTCGCCTGGAAACGATCTCGACGAAGCAGCGCGGCGCCGTTTACATCGATGTGGTGAAAGACGGACAGACGCTGGTGACCCGCGCGATTGATACTTCAAACGGGCGTGGAGGATTGACGATTGATCTTACGCCGTCGATGTTCGGAACCCTGGAAGTCCGAGCCTATCAAATCACATCGGATGCCGACCCGATCTCAGATCGAAAGCTCGTTTACGTTGACCCGGCCGATGACCTGAAAGTTGAAGTATCGGCCGAACAGGAGAGCTACAGGCCAGGCGAGGATGCCTGTGTTCATTTTCGCGTTACTGACCGTTTAGGCCACCCGGTGTCGGCGGCTCTCGGTGTGGAGATCGTTGATGAAGCGGTGTTCGCGCTCTCAGACAAGCAACCGGGTTTTGAAAAAGTGTTCATGTATCTTGAAAAGGAACTGCTAGCTCCTCGCTACGAAGTACACCAATTCTCCTTCGAGAAGGTTCTGCTCGACGACTTCGAAGGCGAGAAGCCGCTCGCCCAACGCGAGCGCGCTGCACGAGTGCTTCTTGCCGCGGCAGGCGTGATGCGTGACAAAGATGTGCGGGCAGAGTTTGGGCGCGAAGCAATAGACGGAAAGCGCGCCCAGTATCTCGCGGTGTATGCCGGGAGGATCAACGAGAAGGCTCAAGTTTTAGCTCGCGCGATGACCGGCTACTATGAGCAGAACGCTGCCTCCCCGGAGGGCTTCAACCGCGATCTGCAGTTGTTCGCGGCGCAGGGAAACGAACAGCGAAAGAGTCTGGAAGATCCGTGGGGCAATCTCCTGGTTGGCGACGGAAAATTCACCACAAATTCGGTCTCGTATTTGACTCTTCGTTCGATAGGACCGGATCGTCGCGCGGGGACTGCCGATGACATCGGCTTTCAGGTGTACGCGCAACCCAAGCCGCAAGCCAATGCCAACAGGTATGCGCAGTTCAAAGGCCGCACGGCGGTGCACACCGACGCTATTGCAGGAGGACGCGTGGCGATCGAAGGCACGGTCAAAGACAAAGATTCTCACGCGATTGCCGGCGTCAAGGTGTCGGCGAGACGAGTGGCAAACGGTATGACCACGTCGGTATATACCGATGCCGGCGGTCGCTTCACGGTACCGAACCTGGCTGCGGGAAGTTATCAAGTAGTCTTCGAAAGCGAAACCTATCAACCCACCGTGTGTCGGCTGCTTACGCTTAATGCCGGCGCGCGCGGAGTTGTCGAAGCGATTTTGGAACCGCCCGGCGTAAGGCAAATCACCCTAAATGTTTACGGTCTCAACGCTGGAGTCGGAGGCGCGCTGATGGCCGCCCCGATGGAATTTGGCCAGGTCGGGAAGAGAAAAGATATGGCCCGCTTTCGAGTCGCTGGAGTGGAGGCAAACGACGCAGCGGCGCCGATGCCCAAGGCTGAAGTACAAGTGGTTGCTGGGTCCGCAGAGGTCCTTCGAGATCAGAAAGCATCAGGCGGAGGAGAGCCGCGGGTCCGCAGCTTCTTCCCCGAAACGCTGTACACCAATCCGTCGCTGATCACCGACGGCCAGGGCCGCGCTTCGATTCACGTACCGATGGCTGACTCGATCACCACCTGGCGAGTCACCTCGCTGGCGTCGACAACTCACGGCGCGTTGGGCTCAGCGACGGCTCCTATTCGGGTGTTTCAGGATTTCTTTGTCGATCTCGATCTGCCGGTTTCGCTTACCGAAGGCGATGTTGTCTCGGTGCCGGTCGCGGTCTACAACTATTTGCCGAAGGCTCAACGGGTCTCGCTCGAGCTGCGACAAGACCCGTGGTTTGCGCTCGAGAACGACAATGCCAGCAAACAAGTCGAGGTCCGAGCCGGCGAAGTGACCGCGGCTTCCTTCCGTGTCAAAGCCTCGAAGATAGGTCAGCAGCAATTCCAGGTTACTGCGCGGCTGATGGATGCGCCCGCGAATCAGCCGGGCGACGCGGTTGCGCGCTCGGTAAACGTGCTCCCGAACCGCGAGGAGAAGGCAGTGGTCATCAACGAGCGTCTCGAAGGAGCAGTAACGAAAGACGTGACTATTCCGGCTGGCGCGATCGCCGATGCGTCGAAGATCTTCGTGAAGCTCTATCCGGGAGCGCTCTCGCAAGTCGTCGAGGGACTCGATTCGATTTTGCAGATGCCGGGTGGGTGCTTCGAGCAGACTTCATCATCGACCTATCCGGATATTCTTGTGATGGACTAT
>CAZOOE010000561.1:0-4454 GCA_964581275.1 uncultured Clostridia bacterium | reverse complement strand
GTGGTTTCACGGTTGTCCTCCGTCCTACGCAAGCGGCGTGCGTATCCTCCCCCTGGGTCTCGGGGTCGCCCTGCGTCAGCTTGATTTGTCGGAACCGCAAACTGTACTTGCGCGAAGACTCGAAGTCGCGTTGATCGCCCGACGGAACAGCCATTATCGCGCCGGTGCCGTACTCGATAAGGACGAAGTTCGCGATCCATATCGGCAGCCGCTCCTGGTTGAACGGATTGATCGCATAGCCGCCGGTGAAGATCCCGTGTTTCTCCAGTTCGTCGACTCGGGCACCGCGTTGTTCCTGCTTCAGTTTCTCGGCAAAGCTCAGCACCTCATCACGTTGCGGTTTGTCTTCGAGAATCTTTGAGACCAGTGGATGCTCGGGAGCGAGTATGATCGCGTTCGCGCCGAAGATCGTGTCGATTCGAGTCGTGAAGACAGTGATCGACTCATTCAATCCTTCTACTTTGAAATCGACCCGCGCGCCACGGCTTCGGCCGATCCAGTTGCGCTGCATCGAGATCACTCGCTCGGGCCAACCGCCCTCCAGTTGGTCGAGACCTTCGAGCAACTGTTCGGCATAGTCGGTGATGCGGGCGAACCACTGCGGCAACTCCTTTTGGGTTACGTCTGTTCCGCAGCGCCAGCACTTGCCGCCCGACGCCTGTTCGTTCGAAAGCGAGATGTTTTCCTTCGGACACCAATTGACCGGCGCAAGCTTGCGATAGAGCATCCCGCGCTCCCACATTCGAACAAAGAACCACTGGTTCCACTTGTAATACTCGGGATCGCAAGTGGCAATCTCACGCGACCAGTCGTAGCTGAGCCCCATTCGCTGGAACTGCCACTTCATGTATGCGATGGCGTCACGGGTGAACTTCTCGGGATCAGTGCCGTCTCTGATGGCTGCGGTCTCGGCGGGCTGCCCGAAGGCGTCCCATCCGAACGGGTGCAACACGTTGAACCCGCGCATGCGCTTGTACCAGGCGAGCGCATCGCCGATGGCGAAATTGGAGACGTGCCCGATGTGAGCGCGGCCCGAGGTGTACGCAAGCATTTCAAGACAATAGAACTTTTCGCGCCCGGGCTCTTCTTTGACCTCAAAGGTCTTCTCATCGGCCCAGCGCTTCTGCCACTTTTGTTCGATCTCTTGTGGAAAGTATTTTTCTTTCATCCTCTCATTTACGACATCGTCGGTGTGAAATCATTGCACAAACCAGCGGTAGCCTGGTTCTCAGGTAACAGTTCTGATACCCGTTCTTGAGGCAAGTTCCTTAACCTGACTTGAGGTTCCATTTCGCGTCACTTTTCGCCAGCTCTCGCAGCGTATTGATATTCCACTCGTAGCCTCGCTCGTTATCCACAGGAGTTTCTAAGATAAATGGTACACGACTGAACTTCAAGTTATGTGTCAGCCGACGAAACGCCTCGGCGCCGATGTGACCCAGCCCGATGTGCTGATGACGATCGACTCGCGAGTTCAACTGCGCTTTGGAGTCATTGCAATGGATCAGTTTTATTCGATTGAATCCAAATGATCGCTTGATCGCTCGTATTGTCGCCTCCAACCCCTCACCGGTCGAGATGTCATAGCCCGACGCGAATGTGTGGGCGGTGTCTAGGCACACGTCAACCGGCTGTTCATCGAGCGCCTTTAGAAGCTGTGCGACCTGCTCAAAATTACAGCCGATCGACGAACCTTGGCCGGCGGTGTTCTCGATCAAAATGGTCAGCGCGTTGATCCGGCCTGCCTGGTTTGCGTTAGACGCCGCGCTTGCCAACTTCAGACCTCGAGTGGCATAGCGGACCGATTCGACTGCTGTTGAAATTCCAGCGTCTGAATCCGTGCCCCGCGCACTACCCGGATGAACGACCAGGTAGTCCGCGCCGAGTTCGATGCTGCGTTTGATTTCATTTCGAAATGCCTCACGCGAACGCGCAAGCAGTATAGGATCCCGCGCGGCGAGGTTGATCAAATAGACCGAATGGATTGCAAGTGGCCACAGCTCAGCCTTGTCCCGAGCTGCCCTGAACTCGCGAATTTCGTCACGCCCGAGCGATCGCGCAAGCCATCCGCGCGGATTGCGCGCGAAGATCTGAACGCAATCACACCCCTTCTCGACCGCCGATCTGATCGAGTTCGGCAGGCCGCCGGCGACAGAAGCATGTATGCCGATCCGTGGAGCCTTTTGGGTAGTCACCGCTCACGATTTCAACACAAAGTTCCATCGTCGCAAAGCAGTAGAGACAAGTAAGCATGAAAATGATTTCTTCCTTTTCTGAAATCAGTAGATCCGGTGTATACTGGCCGACACTTTCACAATGGAAACCCCGGCTGAAGAACAGCGATTCCTCGCCGCTGAGCACGAAGTCGAGCTGCACAGCGCCGAGCTCAAGAAAGAGCTCCGGCTAGGCGACCTCGTGCTCACTCAGATCGTCTACATCATAGGACTGACCTACGTAGGGACCGCGGCCAAAGTGGGGCCTCCTCACCTGCTGTTCTGGCTGCCCGCGGTGTTGCTGTTCTTCGTGCCCTCCGCGATGGTGGTTCTACATCTGAACCGTGAAATGCCCCTTGAAGGAGGCATCTATCAGTGGGCCAAACTTCGCTTTGGCGGTTTGATCGGGTTTCTGGTGGCTTGCAATCTGTGGGCTACCATGGTCCTGCTTTTATCTGCCCACGTCTCAGGAGTCGTTGCGAATCTTGCCTATGCCATGGGACCGAGTGGAACCTGGATCAGAGAAAGTAACTTAGCCACCTTCACCGTCGGCTTCCTGCTGATCGGTGGGTTGGTACTGGTGAGCGCGAGAGGTCTGGTAGTAGGCAAATGGATCCACAATGCCGGCGCCTTTGCGAGCCTGATCATCATCGCAGCCATGGGCGCTTTGGCCTTGCCCCGTTGGGCGCGCGGTGGGGCTGTCGTCGCGCCGGTTGTGCTTTCGCCGCCTGCGGCAACGCTGCTGAACCTGAATCTTCTCGGCAAAATGGCTTTCGGAGCCTTTGGTGGGTTTGACGGAGCCGCCATTTTTTCCGGCGAATGCCGCGATCCTCACGTGGCGGGGGTGATTCGCCGCTCGATTTGGCTGGCCGCGCCAATGATCACGGCTATCTATGTCCTGGGTACCGCGTTTGTCCTGGTTTTTACCCGGCCGGACAGCGTCGACTTGATCGCCCCAACAACACAAGCGTTGACGTCAGGCGCGCCAGGCACGGTGGTCGCGCCCTTCGCGGCGATCCTGCTGATCGTGCAAATCATCGGATTTTCTGCCGTAACTTACAACGCCGTGACTCGGCTGCCCATGGTCGCCGGTTGGGATCATCTGCTGCCCGGCTGGCTAAGCCGTCTGCATCCGCGCTACAAGACGCCCGTTGGTTCGATCGGTCTTATCGGGATCGTGACCTTGGGCGTCACCATTCTGGGCAATCTGGGGACCGGCTCCCAGGAGGCCTTCCAGCTGTTTCTGAACGCGGGCATTATTTGCTGGGCGCTAACCTATCTGGTGATGTTCGCCATTCCGCTCGCGGCGCGGGGCGAGAAACCTCGCTGGAGTTTGCGGCTGGCAGCTGCCTCCGGATTCCTGATGACCCTGTTGTTCACCGTGCTATCAATCTTTCCAATAATCGAAGTAAAAGATGCCGCTTCCTTTACCGCAAAAGTTAGCGGCGTGATCATCGGCATCAACGCGATAGGCGCGGCGTACTTCTTCTACGCCCAACGCATTAGCCGACCCGCGGGCGAGTGACCACTGCGCGAGGCACGAAACTCGCAAAACGCTGCAGCCAGCGCAGTGCGCTACAAATCCTGACCGTTCCCCCGCGGTAGCGGCTCTAAGTCGCGGCCCTAAATTGACGTGCACCTTAGTGAAATGATAAGCCACAACGCCACAACCTTAGCGATAGCCTTCCTACTCTCGGGGTTGGTCTCTGGGCAGACCGCGCCGGGCCTGGGGCCAGGGCGGAAATACACAAGTATCGAGCGAGTGAAGATCGAACACCTCCGAGCGGTGCGCGCCGACAGGCAGCGCATTCTGAGCGAGCGCCGATCGCTCCCCCTGGCAACCGGCTTCAACGACTATCGCGCTGTGCTGCACGCTCACGCCGAGGACGCGACTCACACCGGTGGAACGCGGCCCGAGCTGCTCGCGGGCGCAAAGCGAGCCGGCGTTCAGATCGTGTTGCTCACCGATCACGTCAGACCCGAACGCGACTTCATCAACGACAGTTGGCGAGGGCTCCACGATGGCGTGCTGTTTATCCCCGGCGCAGAAGATCGCGGCTTCCTCTCGTTCCCAATGAAGTCGATCAAGGGAATCGAAGCCGGTTCGCGCGAACAATACATTGAAATGGTGCGCAGCGGCGGCGGAAACATTTTCCTCTGTCACGTCGAAGAGCGCCCCGACTGGCCGACGGATCGACTCGACGGGCTGGAGATCTACAATCATCACACCGATGTAAAAAA
>CAZOOE010000560.1:0-4474 GCA_964581275.1 uncultured Clostridia bacterium | reverse complement strand
GAATTTTCCCACTAGTAAGGCCAAGGCACCAACCCATGCCACCGTGACGCTTATAAACGTCACCGACAGCATCACCCCGACTGCGCGATCCCGCCCACTGTCGTCAGGCCAGTCAAACCAACGCTTCATTGCAGTTTCGCTGAATCAGGTTGATCGCCGATCAATGGCCGGATGATCTCCGGGTGAACGAAATCACGGTTTCCTCTGCACGGCCTTCGGCAGGTACGGTGCTGACAGCCTACAGAACCCGAAGAACGCTTTCGCACGACTCAAAGTGAACTGAAGGAGCCGTCGCACTAGCTAATTGGTCTGCGCCAAGCGTTGATAAATATCACAAAGCGAAGAAATTTGTTCCCCGAGGCTTGTCGCCTCGCCCGCTATCATGTGTAAAAATTTTTTTCGGGCGTTCAAATTATCGAGGTGTCACGCTTTCAATCGGGTGCAGGAAACTCACCGAGCCCGCTAACAGCCACGCCAATGTAGCGGTCGTCCTTATCGTCAGTTTTCCCCAATTTTTTTGGTTGGCCCTCACATCAAAAGTACCAAGAGCAGATTGACCACTCCCAGCACTAGCATAGTCTGAGATAAGTAATTTGGTTTGGAAATAGCTAGTTCCCTGGGTATATGCACCAAGCTTGAGAATGTTTCCAACTCCATATGGGTTACCAGATCCGGTGTCATAAAACTGGGCTGCAAGATCATTACGGCGTAAGTTTGACTAAAGACGGACGCACGCTGGCGACGGTGCAGAATGTCGAGCTGATGAACATCTGGGTGCTGCCGTTATCAGAAACAGGCGCAACAAGACAGATCACGGCTGGCGGAGCCTTTACTTTGACCTCGCTTTTACGCCCGACGGTAAACTGCTCTATTCCACGCGCACGAGCGGGTTGGCGGACATCTGGCAGACGGACGCGGACGGCACTAACCGTCGGCAACTGACGAAAGATGCGGGCAGCAACTACAGACCCGTAGCCTCGCCCGACGGTCGCTACCTCGTCTTCCACTCGAATCGCAGCGGCCAATACTTTCTCTACCGCACGCGCGCCGACGGCAGCGACCCACAACGACTGACTAACGAAACGTTTAATGAAGCATCGGCGGACTTCACGCCAGATGGCAAAAGGGTGGTTTTCGTCAACCAAAAAAATGGCGGCTTCCCACTCAAGCTGGTGTCCGTCGAAGGCGGCACGCCAGACGTACTCAACGACAAGTGGAATTTAACCCCAACAGTTTCGCCCAACGGCAAACTCATCGCCACTTGGTACGCTGATGCTCCGGGCACGAGCTGGCGTCTTGCTCTGTTTTCGTTAGCGGCCGGCGGCGAACCTGTCCAAACCTTCTCCCTTCCGCGCACAGCCTTAGCGGGTGAGCGTGTGCGTTGGTCGCCGGACGGGCGCCGACTTCTCTACATTGATACACGTGACGGTGTTTCCAATATCTGGCGGCACCCACTCGATGGCAACCGACCCACTCAAGTCACCGATTTCAAGACCGAAAGCATTTTCTCTTTCGCCATTACGCCCGACGGCAAGTATTTAGCTTGCGTCCGCGGCACACAAGCACATGATGTCGTCTTGTTGAGCGACCTCAGATGATCAACCAGAAACTCGGCGCCGTCAAGGAACCTCTTAAGGGTCGGACTGTCGGACTTTACATGTTGACGTGAGTCCGCCGTCCGCGTGAAGATCCAACCGAGGCGGTGAACTTGGCGAGCAGACTTCTTAAGCGCTTACCTAGAGTTACCGCACAGCTTCGGTAGTCCAGGACTTCTCTAGAAAACAGTCTTGGCATATGTTCAACGAGCCAGCGTCACGATTAAAGCCGCGTGACCTTTTGCAGACGTGACTTATTTATCTGACCCTCTCATTTCTTGGTCAGCCATCACGTAGTGCTTTCTGCTTCGCTTCTAATGCGTCTGGAATCACAAGGTCCTCGCCGCGTACCAAAGCCAAGTCGTCTTTAGAGACGCCGCGGAACTCGAGGTACTCGAAAAAAGAAACTCGCTCCTCCGACGATCAACCGTGAACTGGCTACGCTGCGTCGACTGATGCGGTTCGCGATGATCAAGCGCAAGATAATCAGATCCGTTCCAGTCTTTGAAATGCTTGGCGGTGAGCGCGTGCGCGATTTTGTGTTGTCACGGGCCGATGAAAAAAGCTACCTCGAGTTCGCAACCGGCCACCTTAGGGATGCCGTGCTGCTGTCACTCGATACAGGCCTGCGCGTGGGTGAGCTCGTTGCATTGCGTTGGGCAGATGTGCACCTCGAGCCAGCCGGTGCAGCAAAGTTTGGATACCTGCAGATCCGCAAAGGAAAGACAAAGAATGCCAAGCGCACGGTCCCGCTCACTGACCGCGCTCGACGAATGCTTGAATCAAAACTACAGACAACTACGAGAGTGTTTCCGGTTGAGGCAACCACGCTAGACCATCAACACCAGAAGCTGCGAGTCAAGCTCGGTTTTCCGTCAGACTTCGTGATACACTCCTGCCGACATACGATGTTGACGAGACTCGGAGAATCAGGAGCAGATGCGTTTACGATCAAGCGGATCGCTGGGCACAGCAGCATAACGATATCGGAGCGCTATGTTCATCCAACGCCGGAGCATGTCGAGCGTGTTTTTGAACGGTTCCAGGCCTATGGGCTGACAACGGATGCTGTCAGCGACTGTAGCCTTTTGAATCCTACAAAAGCCCCTACAGTCCCCGAAATCGTATCCGAGCCAGAAGTCTCTCAAATCGCTGCAACTGGAATACAATAAACGGCTTTATGGCCCCTTAGCTCAACGGCAGAGCAGAGGACTCATAATCCTTTGGTTGGAGGTTCGAATCCTCCAGGGGCCACCAAAGAATCAAGAAGTTAAGAAGATCACGCCGAGCGCCGTTTCTCATTTTGTGTCCGATTTGTGACCGGAAATTCACAAGCGACAGGTTTCTGCGTCTTTTCTACCGCTTCAACCGCTCGCCGCTTTCCTTCGTCTGTAGCGTGAACATACTGCATTGTTGTCTCAATCGACTTGTGACCCATAACCTTCTGAACCGCTGCGATCGGAGCGCCGTTGTCCACTGCTCGCGTTCCGAACGTGTGCCGGAGATCGTGGAAACGCAGGTTCGTAATTCCCGCTTTTCGACAGGCAGTGTTCCACGCGTTTTTGATGCATGCGTGGTGGCACTTGGTCTTTGGGTTGGTAAACAGATATTCGTGGTCCTTCTGATTAGCCACGCCTACCAGTTCGGTTAACAGTTTTCTTGCCGTTCCATTGATCGGGACCTCTCGATCCTCATCGCTCTTCGTTCCTTTCACATAGATCACATCGCGATGAAAGTCGATGTGTTCCGGCTTGAGCGTCAGAAGCTCCATCTCGCGCAGGCCGGTGTTGAGGTCCAAGATCACAATTGGCATCAGGTGCGCCCTTACACCAACCAGTTGAGGCAAGAGTCGGTTCTCTTCGTCTGGTGAAAGGTAACGTGTGCGCGACCTCTCTCCTGACAGCAGATTGACGTGACGGCAAGGATTGTCCGCGATCTTTCGATCACGCACTGCAAGAGCGAGGATCTTCGACAGCAAGCACAGTTCTCGATTGACCGAGGCGGGAGTTCTCGGCTTGCTCGACTTCTTGTAAACGATCTCGGCCTTCATCCTTCTTATCTTGAAGCTCTCTATCAAGAAGGGACTGATGTCACCCAGCTTCTTCTTTCCAAAGAATTCGCGAATAGGCTTCAGCCGAGATGTGTCGATTTGCCAGGAACGCTTGTTTGCTTTCGCCCATGGCAGGTAGGTCTCTTCGACAAAGTCGGCGAGAGTCTGCTTGTCCTGGACCAGCGCATAAGTGCCCTGGTGAACCGTGAGAAGGATTGCGCGCTCCGCTTCCTCGGCTTGCACTTTGGTGCGCGCGGTCTTGAGCGCGCCGCGATAGCGCGCTCCGTTGATTGTCTTTGTGAAGTGCCATCGGCCTCCACGCTTGAATACTGACATTTCCATCTTTCCCTTCCCGAGTGTGCAGCCACCGGGACGCCGCTATGTTAGGCCAAGCACCTCACAACGTCTAGCTAGCGCCTAGAACTCTGCTCTTCTGTCCATTCCATAATCTCGTCGAGCAAGAAAACCGTTCGACGGCCAGCTTTCCTAAACGGCACACTCCCCTTCGATACCCAGCTATAGACTGTGCGCACTTCGACACGCAGCATTTCCGCCAGTTCTTCAACAGTTAGGAAAGAGGGTTTCTGCGTTGAACCCCGCGTCAGTGGTTGGCTCATATTCGACTCGCCTTCACGGGATGCTTCGACAACCTGCGTTCCTTTGGTAGCCAATGGAAATACTTGAACAATGAGAAACCACTAGGAACCGTCGTGTACGTTCCGTTCGGGCGCTGACTCGCAAGACGCTTATTGACTGGCATCTGGAAGAATGGAGGGGTCGAAAAATGTACCCCTTGGGGTACAAAATTAGACCCGCAGGGGTACAAAAA
>CAZOOE010000559.1:0-4495 GCA_964581275.1 uncultured Clostridia bacterium | reverse complement strand
ACTGCAGAAAGGCCTGGGGGTACACAAAGGCAAGAGAGAAAATAGCAGTTTCATTGGCGTTTGTGGAAGAAGGGGAGGGCACAATCAAGGCAGTGTTGAAGCGCGCGCTTAGGCGGCTTTCGAGCTAAGTGCAGCGATCTCAACCGATGTCGGTTGAGTTGTGTTCAGGACAGTCGTTCTACAAAAGTTTTTGCGAAAGAATTGTCTGTTGACGCGGGTTAGTCATTGCATTTTCGATGTAGACGTATTATGATGCCGCACGTTTGGAACGGAGACCCCTCGCTCAGATTGATCGCGAGCAAAGCAGGAAACACAGCAATGGCCACTGAGTCGGCAGACATAAGGCTTGCCCCATGCCCTGATTGTGGGGGTACGGGATGGGAGCTTGTTGAGGGCAACGGCGCCAAGCCCTGTCGTTGCAAAACCGACGCCCGGACCGAAACGCTGCGATCCGCCGCACGCATACCAAGACGATTCGAGCACTGCGGCTTCGACAACTTCGAACCCGTCTGCATTTCGGTGGGCCGCGCGCAGATGAACACCAGAAGGTTTGTCGAGGAGTACCCGCTCGTGGACGTCGGGCTTTTGTACCTGGGGCGATGCGGGGTAGGGAAGACTCATCTGGCGGTCGCCGCGCTGAAGGAGCTGATTCGCAAAGGAATAGGGGGACTGTTCTACGACTTTCGCGATCTGTTGAAAGAGATTCAAGACAGTTATAACCCCAAGACAAGCACTTCTGAGCTAAATATCCTCGCGCCGGTTTTTGATGCTGAGGTGTTGGTTCTCGATGAGCTTGGCGCGAGCAAGCCAACTGCGTGGGTGCAAGAGACGATAACCCACATAATCAACAAACGCTACAACGACAAGAAAGTCACGATCTTCACTTCCAACTACCTGGACATTCCCATTGGTTCCGCGTACGACGAAAGCTTGAGCGATCGCGTAGGCGTGAGGCTTCGTTCCCGTTTGCACGAGATGTGCAGATTGGTCCCGATGGAAGGCGACGACTACCGCGAGGTCTTGAGAGTGCGCCGAGGCAGCCGCTTCTCGAGCTAGCGCCGGAGCTATTTCCCTCACTGCTGTTCGGAATCCTCGTTTCTACTTGCGCACATCCACGTTAGCCGAAGTCAGCGTCGTTCCCATCACTCGCTGAAGCTCGGACACCGCTTTGCTGTAATCCGTCATTGCCTTAAGCTCACGACCCTGTGCGGAGGACAGGTTGTTCTGCCGCTCGAGCACAAAATAAGTTGTGGAGAGTCCTGCCTGAAACCGCCTCTGCTCGCTTTCGCTCTGCTTTTGGGCGGCTTCCCGAGAAGCCCGGGCGGTCTCAACCCGCAACCGGGCGGTCTCGACAGCCTGGACCGCGTTCCGAACTTCAACCTCAATCGTCTGTTCAAGGGTCTTGCGCTGAGCGCTGATTTTGCGACCTTCGGCGACCGCGCGACCCAGTTGACCCTCGGCTACCCGATTCTTCAGTGGAAAGCTGAATGAACGGCCGAAACGAAACGTGCGGAAATCATTTGAGAACAGATTACTCAGGCTTTGGCCGTAGCCGCCCAACAGGAAGCCGGGCAACTGCGAGCCGGGCGGAACTACCACCGGCGGAATACCCGCCAGACCCGACAGTACATTCACCCGATCGAGAAGCAGCGTAGTGGTCGCGCTGAACGGGTTACTGGTCAGGGCCGCCGGCGTCCCGCTCAACCCGGTGGCAGTGTACGAGGCGATCAGATCAACTTGCGGGTTGGCCTGGTTGTCGAAAAACTTGACCTCGACCTTGTTGACTTCCTGCTTCAAGTTGTTCTGAGCAAGCTCGGGCCTGTTTGCCAACGCCGAGGCGATTGCATCGGTGAGGGCGTAGCTGACCGCACCCAGATCCGGGGCCTCGGTAGGAATGATTGGTTGATTCCACACGCTCGACTCTCTATCGCCGAGCACCAGCTGCTTGAGCGCGTTCTCCGCGCGGGTTACGGCTTCGACTGCAGTGAGCACGTTCTCGCTTCGCTTTTCCAACTCGGTTTCGACCGAAACAAGCTCGATCGGCGCAAGGGAACCCTCGTTGACCATCCGCGTGTTTTGTCTGAGCTGAGTCTTAGCAAGCTCAACGGATTCGCGCTGTATTTGCACGTCCCTCAACGCAAACACTAGGTCCCAATACGAACGCTGAACGCGGGCGATGATATCGATCGCCTTTTGCCGGAACTGGCTGTCCGAAAGATCGAGTGCCCGGCTGGCAATTCGAATGCGCCGCCGCGCGTCGTCAATTGAGAAGTTGCGAAGAATCGGCTGACGAATCTGTACGTTCAGCGCCGTGGCGTATTGCGGGTTCAGCGAAGCAAACAGGCTGTTACTATCCGCACGCGAGTTGGTGAATCCGGCGAGCCACTGCGCGCCGGTCGACAATAGTTGCTGTGCGCTGAAGTCGTAGTTCAACGATTTTGTCGTGAGGCTACCGTTCGGCCCTCCGGAGAGCACCGAGCCTACCGGCACTGTCTTGTGCTCGTAGAAGCTGGAGGCACCGAGTAAGACATCCGTTGAGCCGCGTGCCGCGAATAGATCGTACTCGGCCTGGCGCACATTGATGCGTTCGACTTCGATCTCTCGATTCTGTTCGAGCGCCATCTTCACTGCGTCGAACAGCGTGAGCGCTAGCGGCCGGCTCTCATCGACACCAACTCGCGGCGCCGCCGTCGTTTGCACCGCCGATGTGTCACGTTGTTTTGACTCCTGGTCTGGAGCACCGGCTAACCGGACTATCTGCGCGGCAGCGGCAGCCGCCAGCACCGCCGACAACACAAGCGGCAATGCAACCGCGCGCAACCCGAGAAATAATAAACTCTGCGGAACTGTCATGGCTTGGCCTCTTGATTACTTGAATAGTCCGAGAAACGTCGACGTAGCTTCGATCGCCTTGCGCCGCGCCCACGCGAAAGGCGTTCGCATCGCGCGACCCGCCCGTCCCCAGATCTTCGAAGCCCCCGCATCGTCAAAGAGCGAATATGCGACGGGGGTCACAACAAGGGTTAACAACAGACAAAGCGACTGCCCGCCAATCACCACAACCGAAGTGGAGCGGTTTATTCCGGAACCGGGACCGTTGCTCAACGCCAGCGGCGCCATGCCCGCGACGAATGCGATTGTGGTCATCAGGATCGGACGTAGCCGGTCGCGGCTGGCCTGGATCAAAGCGTCGTGCCGTTCCATCCCCTTCTTTCGCAGCCCGTTGGTGTGATCGATCTGAAGGATCGAGTTCTTCTTTACCATTCCGAAGAGCACCAGCAGGCCCAGGAGCGTAAACATATTCATCGCCTGTCCGGTGACTATCAGCGAAACGAGAGCGAAGGGTAAGCTCAGCGGCAAAGCGAGCAGCACCGTAACCGGGTGGATAAACGATTCGAACTGCGCCGCCAGCACTATGTACATGAAGATAAAGGAGAGCGCGAACGCGACCAGGAACCCCCGGATCGTTCGACCGATCTCCTTGCTGGAACCAGAGACGCCGGCGGCGTACCCGGGCAGCATGCTCATAGCCCGCGCTTCTTCTCCCAACCTTCTGAGCGCGTCGCTCTGCGAGAAGCCGGGTTTTAGATTGGCGGTCAGCATCACCTGACGCTGGCGAGAGACGCGTTCTATCTGCGTCGGGCCGGTCCCCTCGTCCAACTTTGCGACGCTGTCCAGGCCAATGCTACCCAACCGCGTCGAGGGAACGTTCAGCCGGCTGATGCTGCCCGCGTCCGTGCGGAAGTCTTCGTTGGCACGGACGTGCACCTCGTACTGCTCGCCATTCTCGTTGTAGGTCGAAACTTGATCGCCGCCGACCAGCAGCCGCAATGATTGCGCGATGTCGGAAATGCTGACGCCCAGGTCTGCCGCTCTCTTTCGGTCGATTGCCGCTCGCAGCTCCGGCTTCCCCACGATCAACGAACTGTCGGCGTCGACCACGCCCGGCATCTGTCTTAGCTTTTCGAGGAGCCGCTGGGAATAGTCATTGAGCTGGTCCAGGTTGGGGCCGACCAACATAAAGGCGACATCGGCATTGGCGCGCCCGCCTCCGCTGATCGTCGCCACTGGGGTGACGATAGTTCGGAGGCTTTCAGACTTGAATTCTGGCAAGACCCTCTCTCTCGCCTGACTCATAATCGCAAACTGAGAGATTGGGCGCTTTTCCAGGTCGGTGAGCTTGACATAAATCTTCGCCTGATTCTGCGTCCGCTGCTGGTCGTCGCCGACGGTCATCAGCGTGTAATCGACATACTCGAGCTTGCGAATCCCGGTAGAAACTCGTTCGGCTATGTCCAGAGTCTTGCGAAGCGAGGTCCCCTCTGGAGCGCGGACTGTAACCTCGAATTCGCTCTGGTCGTCGACCGGGAAGAAGTTGAACCCCACGTGAGGGCCGAGCACAAAGGTCGAGACAAACGTCAGCACCGCAATCGCGCACACCGCCCAACGGTGGTGGAGCGACCACCCAAGCATCGACGAATAGCCGCGATCCAGT
>CAZOOE010000558.1:0-4530 GCA_964581275.1 uncultured Clostridia bacterium | reverse complement strand
TTCAGGCGTAGCAAAATATTGCCGGCGCGACGGAGGAGATTACGTCCTCGGCGTGCAACGGGAGATTATGGAGAACCATCCGAGAGCGACTCCGTCGCTATCTCCCGCGGCAACCAGCGTGTCTGACCCGGCGACTTCCAGCACCCACGAACCACCAGCGCCGGCAAAAGAACCAGTCGTAGATTTACAAAAAAACATTCCGGAGACTGCAATCGCGCTTGTGCCCGCTGCGCCGGTTGCAGTTGCAATGCCGCCGATGGCTAGATATCAACCGTGCCCGACTCGACATTAGCGGACAAACTGACAACCGACCACTGATAGCGGGCAACTAAATAAGCGGATACTCGGCGCGCATCTTGTGTCTATGATTCTGAAGTATCTTGTGGACCTGGCGTGGGCTGACCTTCGGAATCTGGCCGGCGATGCTGTAATGCAGGCCGTGCTCGGGCGGTGCCGACGAGCGCAAATACTCGACGTACGCATCGAGTATTTGTTGCTGTGCCTCGCGTGACGGGTCCGGGACGTTGGCAAACGCTCGCTCATCATCGTGAAGAACATCCAGCCATCTGAGTACCTGCCACCTGCTGACGTATCCGAGCTCCTCGGCGATCCTGGACGGCAGCTCCGTCAGCCGGTAACGTCGCCTGTTCAATTCGTCCCAATACATCTTCTCGATTTCGAAAAGTTGGAGGCGGCTCGGATTCGGCGTCGGTGAGGTTTCATACTCGGTCATCGACCACTCCCGGATGATCTTCATGACCTGCTTATAGGGCAAACCCAGAGCCGAGCTGATAGCGCGGCGCCGGCCACCCTCTGGTCGGTGGCCGCTCTCGACAAACCGTTGATACATTTCGATAGCCCGGCTTTTCAACTCATCGGTGAGAGCGATCTTTGACTGGGTGACTTCGCGAATCACGTCGGCTACCAGCTGTCTCTTAAGCCATAACCTATTCGCGATCTGAGCGTGCACTTCGCGAGTCTGCACCGCTCCATTCGCAAATTCCTGCTCGTAGATCTCGATCACCCGGGTGCGCAGTTCTG
Source organism: uncultured Clostridia bacterium (assembly GCA_964581275.1). GTDB lineage: Bacteria > Acidobacteriota > Blastocatellia > UBA7656 > UBA7656 > Onstottus_A. Next base: position 3,489 of record CAZOOE010000558.1, on the reverse strand, counting down.
GTGTGAGCGTGGCAATCTTAGCAACACGCGCCGGCCGCTGTCGGGGCGATTCCGCTACCTGCGGTCTTGGTGCCGCAAAGGGACGGGGCGCAACACGCGAGGTTTTGGCGACCGCCTTGGCTTCAGAAGGTACGTGCTTCACCACACGCTTCTTGAGGCATTTAAGGCAGTAGGCAGCTTTGCGATCCGGAGAAAAAAAAGTAGCGTTGCAAACCGAACAGGTTCGACGAAATTTCATTCCGCTCATAGCAGTGTTCACAGTCTAATAGCCGGTTTAGCAAACATCAACCCGATCGCCGCCGGTTGCAAGAACCCTACTCAGCCACACTCGTATTCTCGCCGCGCGTCTTCATCGCCCGCGTTCATGGATTTGCCCGTCGAACGAACGCGAGCGCGAGCGCTTCCCGGTCCGAACGACGCCTGACTGCGTGCCTGCGCTCGCCGCCTTCCGGATCAATCCAGGTTATTCCGTCGATGATCAGAAGTGTGCGCACGTTGTATCGCATGGTACGGCGGCGCTCGACGACTCTTCGCTCGGGCCCAGCCCTTCTGTCTGCTCCGCGCCATGTCATAGGTAGTTAGATTGCCGCACTCGTCCTGGCCGTGAGCAATACCGTCAACGCAATCGCTTTCACGCCAAACAAATGCCATGGAAGAACAACGCGTGAGATTCTAGCAAGCGGGTCGCGAGCTTGTAAAACGCGGCAGGTATCCGCTGGCGGGCACATTTGCAATTAAAGGCGAACTTTGTCCAAGGGTCGGCTCGTAACTTCAGACGTGTCTCACTGATATCACACCCGGAGAGCAGCTTCGCGTGGGCTCGCCGTTTCGGGATGGGCTTAGGCTGGCGAGGTAAGCTCAGATATGGGGGTGCGCGGCGTTCGCCGAGTGACCGGCTATTAACGAAGGTAGCTCGGGCGCACTCAGTTCCGCCCGTTCTCGCAAGCTACGGTAGTAAACTACCAACGTGCAGACTATAAGGACCGCTGACAGAAGGACCCATCCGGCCGCCCAAAACACCGGAGGCAAGAACCCTCCGGCTGCCTGCGACATGTTTCGGGCATCGGTTGGAAAGGCGGGATCGAACGCTGACAGATACAGCACAGTTCGAAGATCGTAAAAAGCGTTCAACAGACATTGAACCGCGAGAAAGCTCATCAAGAAGTGGATGACTTTCGGCTGGCCCTTCAAACCTAGCAGCAGGCATCCAGCGCCAAAAACGAGTCCAGCCACCCAGGCCACTATGTTTCCCCCGAAAAGTGCGGTTATCAATACCAACAGGACGCCCGTTCCGATTGCCGCAAATCGAGCGTTTCGTTCTCGCCTCAAGAATAGAAGCAGGCCCGCGCCGTACAGGGTTGTGGTTAGATAACCGGCGCTTGAAATCAGGAGCCCCAAGCCGCCTCGGGTGAAAGTCAGCCCGCTTCCGTTCCAGCTTAACTCGACTCGGTTCACTCCGCCGAAGGTTGCCAGCGCGGCCAACGCATGCCCAATTTCATGAATGAAGGTGACGAAAAGCCGTATTGGGTAAGTGATGACCCCGGCGAAGGGAATAAACCAAAGCGCGAGGGTCAATAGCGAGGCGAATACCAGCAGCTTGAATGAACCTCTGACTTCGGACTGGCTTTGCATAATCAGCTATACGCTCTCATTGCGTTCCTGGTTCTTACTCCACGAAGAGATGTGAAACACGACCCTTGCGGGTAGCCAGGCATTATTTGTCAGTTCTCTTATAGTCGCCCGACCGCCCACCGGTCTTCGATTCCAACCTGATGTCGGTTATCACCATCGCTCTGTCTATCGCTTTGCACATGTCATAGATCGTCAGCGCCGCGACGGCCGCCGCGGCGAGCGCTTCCATCTCTACCCCGGTTTTGCTTTCGGTGCTGGCGGTTGCGATTATTGCTATGCCGTCAGTGTGTAGATCAAGCTGCACGTCGGCGTGACTGAGCGGAAGCGAATGACACAGCGGAATCAGCTCCGATGTGCGTTTGGCAGCCATGATGCCCGCCAACCTCGCAACTTCAAGGGGATCACCTTTGGGAGTCCGGCGGCTTCGAATAGCCTCGGTCGTAGCCGCAGCCATTCGCACGAAACCGCTCGCTACGGCAGTGCGCGTAGTAACGGGTTTGTCCCCAACATCCACCATCCTGGCTCGGCCCTCTTCATCTGAGTGGGTGAGAGTCATAGTATCATCACTTCAGCGAGTTCGCCCTCTGCGATCTCGTGTATATCTTCCCGCACCACGACCAGAGCATTCGCCCGCATGAACGCTACCAGATCGGACGATCCGCCCCATTTCAATGACTCAACCATCGCTCGGCCTTCTTCGATGAACAGCCGGGCCGGCAAATAGCTTCGTCGACTCGATGAGTCTCTCACGCTTCTGGAAAGTTGAGCCAAGACCGTGCGAGGCGCCGGTGAGGTCTCCCGCTGCATCTTCCGGACGGCGGGTCGAACAAAAACATTAAAAGTTACAGAGGTCGAAACCGGATTGCCTGGAAGTCCAAAGAAGCAGGTCTTACCAAGACGAGCAAAAACGATTGGCTTGCCTGGCCTGATCATGACTTTGTCGAAATAAATCTCCGCCCCTATCTCCTTCAGCCCAGCCTTGACCAGATCGTAGTCACCCATCGAGACACCGCCCGAGGTGATGACGATGTCATGATTGTCTGCGGCGTTGATCAGCGCAGCCCGGGTAGCTTCGGGCGTGTCTTCAACGGAGCTTAACATATCGACCACTGCACCGGAGCGCTCTGCGTAAGCAGCCAGTGTGTAGCTGTTGGAGTTTCTTATTTGCGCGCCGGAAGGCTTGATTGACACATCAACCAACTCGCTGCCCGTCGACATAACCGCAACTCGGGGACGCCGTCCGACTGTCACGCTCACGTATCCGAACGATGCCAGAACCGCCATCTCAGCAGCGCCGATCTCGCGGCCGGCCTCGGCGACCATTGCGCCGGCCCCAACTTCGCTTGCGCGAGAAGTTATGAATTGCCCGGGCGAGACTGGCTCCAAAATCTCCACGATGTTCCCGTTGACTTGAGTGACTTCGATCTTTTGTATCGCGTCGGCGCCCTCGGGCACCGGCGCGCCGGTGAATATCTTCACCGCCTGGCCGGCCTTGACCGGGTATTTGAACTCTGCCCCGGCCGCGATTTCCCCGATCACTCGAAGAGTTACCGGCGCGGTTCTGACATCCGACGCGCGCACCGCATAGCCATCCATTCGAGAACGATCAAAGGGTGGAAGGTCGATGTCTGAACGGACCTCTTCGGCGAGAACGCGCCGGTGGGCATGTTCAAGGCGGACAATCTCAGCGCCGAGCGGTTCGACGTGTTCGAGCACGATGCCGAGCGCTTTATCAACGGTGATCATAACCCACGATTGGACGCTAGAAGAATTGGCCTGGCGAAGATGCGAAAGGCCGATCAACAAGCCCGGTGCCCGTCACCCAGTCTATCCTTTAAGTGTGCGAGCCAACGGTAT
>CAZOOE010000557.1:0-4549 GCA_964581275.1 uncultured Clostridia bacterium | reverse complement strand
GTCGTCTGCGGTGCGCGGCACTCCGGGAGTCGGATAGTCCACCCACTGGGCGAAGAGCGACGCCGGCACGAGGGCCAAAATTAACGAGACTGCGTAACGACAAGTCGAACGCATGGACATAGAATTTATTTCCCTCGTTTGCAAATCATAGCCGCGCTCGGATGCCAGAAGATACGAAATTCAAACGCTATCCATTCAGTATGCGGGTTTGGCCAAAGCGGTGGGTGTTTGTCGATGGGCGCATGAGTTTGGGCACCAGAAATGTGTCACTTTCGAACTTGACCCAAACGCGCGGTGGCTTGCTGGACAAGCCCGGGGCTCATAGTCGTTCAGTTCACGAATTTCGGTGCTCATTGTTAATTGGCCACCAGGACAGGCGCTCTTGGCGGCCGCCTCTTCAGGGGAGATTCAAAAAGCGTCGCCAACACCGCTCAGGAATTTCGGGCATCGGCTTGTAAAACGAGCACTGAGCAACGCTCCAATGCCGTAACTCCACATGGAGCCTTTTACCGGTGCCGCCCAAGAGCAGACATTTTCATGTGCAATCCGTTTTCTCTTGACCCAACTTTTATACGAAGTAGAAAATCAAATGCTGAAATCCAACGAGACAATTAAAAACCCAAACGTTGTGTGAGCAGGGTCGGAAAGCTGTGGGTCTTTTGTACGATCCAAGCAATCGCAGGATGCAAAGACGGCCGGGTCGCCGCAGATGGTCGTGTTAGATCATCTCTGGTGGTTCCGCTTTTTCGTTGAACGTAGACCAAACGGGCGGACACCAACGCTCCCCGAAAAGCAAAAGGAGATTTCAAATGAAAACGTATGGAAGGAAGCTGGTTCCCATTACGGTGGTTGGAATCCTCGCCATCATTGGTTATCTGATCACGAACTCGCGCCAAGCGGCCGCCCAAGGCCCTCCAGGCGGGGGCCCAGGACTACAGGTGAACATCGTCGGCCCGTCGCCGTTGCCCGTCACTGGTACTGTAAACGTCGGGAATTTCGCCAACATCACAACCGCTATTCTAGTAAACGAAATCAACGTTCCTGTTACGAGCGAAATCACCTCGCTCAACCCAGTAATTACTAGTGATGTCAGTGGAGCTAAGACGATTCGCTTGAATGTTGATAATGGCTCCTGCGTTCCCTGCAGCGAGGTGGACGTCAAGGTTTTTTCGAACAATATTCTTATTGACGTCATCAAGGTCGAGCCGAACACCGGGATTGAGGTTGCAACTCGTGTTTATGAGGTACCTGGCACGGTATTGCAGCTGAAATTTGCAAACCCGGCGCCAGGTTTTATTAACCGCCTTCGCGTTGAGGTATTCGCACGCAGCAACTAGCTTTTGTTGCTCCCACGAACTGTCAGTATGCGGGTTTGGCCAAAGCGGTGGGTGTTTGTCGATGGGCGCATGAGTTTGGGCACCAGAAATGTGTCACTTTCGAACTTGACCCAAACGCGCGGTGGCTTGCTGAGACGGGATTTGCACCAAAAGTCGGCTGAGCGATCCCCTCGCTCGCCACGCTCGCGTCTCCCCCTCACCGAGGGGGAGAATGGACTTGGTTCACTAAGCGGCACGGCGGAAGACCCTTCGAATCAGACGGGACAGCTTCCAGATGATCACGATCGCGGCGACGGTTAGCAGCAGGGCCAACACCAGGCCGACCATCGGATGCGAGCTGACCAACCAGACGAGCACAAAAGCGATCCCGTCCTCAGTCAAGCTCAAAATCCAATTGCTGAAGGGTTCCGGACTGACATTAGCGGCGGCGCGAGTTGATGCTTTTGCAGCGTGTGAGGTGAGGGCGATACTTCCTCCGAGTAACGCACCAAGGACCTGCCATTTCGGATCGACGTGACCGACCATGCTGAATGCGAGAAACGCTCCCGCCGCCGGGCGAATGAATGTGTGCACGCCATCCCAGACCGTGTCGAGGTAAGGAACCTTGTCCGCGATGAATTCCACTGCATAGAGGAGAGCTGCCCCGGCCATGACTGGCACGGTTGCAATTACATCCAGCCTCTGCGGCAGGTGAAGGACTCCAAAGCGATGGAGCACTCCCATCGCGAGCACCGTCGCGTAAACATTCAGACCCGAGGCGAAAGAAACTCCGAACAACGTGCTTGTCAGGTCCATTGCCTTCAGAATACGCAAAAACTGTGGGACCGGTCTATGACCGCTGTACAGTTGTATATTCAAACTGAGGTGCTTCATGGATCAGATCCTTATCGGCAAAGGCGAGCAGCCTGTCTACTTGATCACCCGGTACGGTAATCGTCATGGCTCGGTCGCCGGCGCTACTGGTACCGGCAAGACTGTCTCTCTGCTTGTCCTTGCGGAAGGCCTCTCACGACTGGGTGTGCCGGTCTTCATGGCTGACGTCAAAGGTGATGTCGCGGGGCTGGCAATGCCGGGTACCCCCAGCAAGATGATCCAGGAGCGGGTCGCCCAAATTGGGATTGAAGGTTTTACCCAAGAACCGAGTCCGGTGGTGTTCTGGGATTTGTACGGCAAGTCAGGCCACCCGGTGCGCGGGACAGTCAGTGAGTTCGGCCCACATCTGCTGAGCCGCATCCTCGAACTGAATGATACTCAGGCGGGAGTATTGGACATCGCTTTCAAGCTGGCCGACGACCGGGGTTTGCTCTTGCTGGACCTGGACGATTTTCGCGCCATGCTCTCGTTCGTCGCAGATAATCGCAAGGAGATCTCGACGCATTATGGTCTGATCAGCGCGCAATCGGTAGCAGCGATCCAACGCTCCCTGCTGTCGCTCGAACAGCAAGGCGGCGAATCTCTGTTTGGCGAGCCTGCACTGGAGCTCAACGATTTGATGCGCACCGATCTGAGTGGCCGCGGCGTGGTAAACATCCTTGCCGCAGATCAACTGATTCTCAAGCCAAGGTTGTATTCGACCTTCCTGCTGTGGCTGCTATCAGAACTATTCGAGAATCTGCCTGAGGTAGGTGATCTCGAAAAGCCGAAGCTCGTGTTCTTCTTCGACGAGGCCCATTTACTATTCGATGGCGCTCCAGCCGCGCTGCGCCAACGTGTGGAGCAGGTCGTGCGGCTCATCCGGTCCAAAGGCGTCGGCGTATATTTTTGCTCGCAGTTTCCGGATGATGTGCCGAACGAGATCCTCGGGCAGCTCGGTAACCGAGTTCAGCATGCGCTGCGGGCATACACTCCGCGTGACCAGAAGGCGGTTCGCACGGCCGCTGAAACATTCGTTCCGAATCCGAAGGTTGACGTCGTCAAGGTCATTTCTCAGCTCGGAGTCGGTGAGGCGCTGGTGTCCACTCTTCAGGACAAGGGCGTGCCGATGCCGGTGGAACGTACCCAAATCTGTCCACCCCGCTGTCGAATGGGAGCGATCACACCGGAGGAGCGCGCGGCGGTGCGCGCGCGCAGCCCGATAGGTACTAGGTATGACTCGCGGGTGAACCGTGAGTCGGCTTATGAGATCCTGAGTCGGCGAACTGCGCCGGAAGGCCTGCCGGCAGGTCAAAAGGAACAACCTGCTGCAAAGCAGCAGCCTCAAACGAGTGGGGCGTTAGGTGAGTTGCTTTGGGGAACCAAACGCCGCCAAGGCATGGTTGAAACAATGGCTAAACAGGCCGCTCGATCCGTCGGCAGTCAGCTCGGCCGCCAGATCATTCGCGGTGTCCTGGGCGGCATATTTGGTGGATCCCGCCGCACCTAGCGCTGTATGAGTGATGTCGGTATTGAGGGATCGCGGGCGGTCATAGACGGTCCTCGGCCAGGAGAGTCGAAAGTTATGGCGTGATCGGCTTGACCGTCATCACGCGCAGCTCCATCGGATCGGCACGGTCGTTGACGACCGCTTCGACCTCTACGGGCGTGTTTACGGGGACTTGCGGACTGTTTGCCGCGCTCACCAAAAGAAACTTGTCTTTGCCCGCAAGGAAGAATCGTTTACCGGCTTGCTCCTGAACGCGGCCTCGAGCGCTGATCTGCATTTGGGTGACGGCGACGTCGGTTTTCGAAAACACATCTCGGAGGTCTTTGGGCTGGAAGGATGAACCCGGCTTATAAGACACCATTACGGCTTCGTTCTTCAGACTGATATTGACCTTGTCGATGCTGGGCAGGCGTCTCAGATAAAATTCCGAAACCGCGGCACAGGTGCCGCATGAAATGCCGGTTGTCCGGACTGCTACTCTCTCGACCTGCGCGGCGGCCGGCAGGATTTGAATCACTATGAAAGCGCAAAGTGCAACGAGTTGCTTATGGACGTTCATCGCTATTCCTTACTTTACTGATATCGGATCGCTATGACAATCCAACCGGCAATGAGCAATCCGTTCAGTGCCAGGCTGACACCGAGAATCGTCTTCATTCCCCATGTCCGCATTGACGGCGGACGTCTAAAGACCGCCCATAGCTGGTACCCAAGCGTCGCAATGGCCACTACGAAAAACAACGGCTGCAGACGCTCCAGCCAAAACAGACAGCCGGCGCTCAATAATCCGACTAAACCAAGTCCTGCCAGGACTTGCGGAAGCACTCATCAACTGGGCGTCAGCAGAGCC
>CAZOOE010000556.1:0-4556 GCA_964581275.1 uncultured Clostridia bacterium | reverse complement strand
GCACAGAGTTCGTCAAGCTGCGGCGTGATTTCAAGTCCCACTTTTAATCACACCCACCAACACCTCGATGAATTGAGATCAATGAGAAGGACGGATTAAATCCTGCCTCAAGTTCCGATCTTAATCACGCCCCACCAACTCCGGGTTAGCAAATCCGACTTGCAAAGCCGCCGCGCGGCGTGATATCTACGCGCTCACTCACCTGGGTTCATTTTTCAATTGAAGGAATACTCGCTATGGAAGCGCCAGCGTCGGCAAGTGGGAATAGATGCAGTTGGTGCGGCACTTTGAATTCAGCGACAGTTAATGTCTGTTCGAAATGTGGCGCGGCACTGGCGTCGATTCAACACCAGGTTGTTGACACCGACCCTCCTGCTGAATCCGTCAACCAAATCGTTCCTGAACAGGACCGGGCTTTGTATCAGGACGATATCCGCGCTCTGGTGGACCCCTCGCTTTTCGATCAGATTACCGGTGAGGCTATGCGAAGCCTCGGTATGCGAGCGACGTTTAGGTCCGCCCAAAACTGGGCCTTTCTGACTGCCGGGTGTTTGTCGCTTTATATTCTTATCAGTCTGGTTGGCGCGGTTGTGGATATCTCGCGGATTCAACCTTCGACAACTCCGTCGGGTGGCCTGAGGATCCCGACTGCAGCGGTGACCGCCAGCGATGTGCTGACGTTGCTTGTCGGCCTTGCGCTGACTGCGGTTGCGCTCTTGACCGCGGTCTGCTTCCTGGCCTGGATATACCGCGCATATGAAAATTTGAGGGCGCTGGGAGCTACAGACCTCAAGTACTCGTCGGGGTGGGCAATTGGCGGCTTCTTTGTTCCGGTCCTCAATCTCGTCCGTCCATTCCAGGTGGTAACAGAGATCTGGAAGGCGAGCGCACCTCGATCGGGCCGCTCGGGCGAGGCAAGTTGGAAATACGAAACGACGCCGCCGTTCATCGGGCTGTGGTGGGGCTCCTGGCTGATTTCGGGGTTCTTGCAATCGTTAGGGGTGTTCGTCGTTTTCGGAGCTGGAGGGGCCAATCTGGTATCGGTCACCAGCAGACTTACGCTGGTCTACCACGTGGTCGGCATGGTGTGCGCCGCGCTCGCGATCACGGTCGTTTTGAAGATAAACAGCAGACAGGAAAACACAGACCGCCTCAACTCGGCGGCGGAGGCGCGGACCTGGGCGGAAGCCGAGAACGAGAGACATCAGCTATAGCGCAACCAACGGCCCAGCTCGGCGATGCTCGGCCGCTTGCCGTACATAAGCACGCCGACCCGATAGATTCTTGCGGCCACCCACACGCTGCCCAGGATTGCTCCGACCATTATCACCATCGACAGGATCACTTGCCAAACTGGGGGGTTGATGACCGCAATACGCAACATCATCAGAGTCGGCGCAAAGAACGGGACCATCGAAAGGATTATCGAGGATGTGCTATTCGGATTTGACATCACCAACCCGAATATCATCATCGGAACGACTATGAGCAGGGTCACCGGGAACTGAGCCTGCTGGGCCTCTTCCTCGCTCGACACCGTTGCACCGACCATCGCGTACAGCGTCGCATAAAGGAAAAACCCCAGCACAAAAAACAGGACGAAATAAACCAGCAGGCTCATGGGGATGGCCGGCATTTTCGCTCCCTGTGCCGCGAACATTGTTGCGCCAAACAATGAGAGGAAGGCCGTTGACAGCGCCCAGATCCCGATCTGAGTAAGACCGACAAGACCGATACCTATAAGCTTGCCGAGCATCATCTGCGTCGGCTTTACGGACGAAATCAGCACTTCTACTATTCGGGATTGCTTTTCCTCGATCACTCCCCGCATAACGAATATCCCGTAAAACAAAACCGACATATAGAGGAAGAACAGCAGCGCGAAAGCGATCATGAAGTCCTGACGCGCTCCTCCTTGTTTGGACTCACCTCCCGCGCCGATCTTGAACGTCTTCAGATCGACTGGCTTCATATATTGGCCGATCTTGGCGGCATCAAAGCCGGCTCGCATGAGCCTCCGCTCTGAGATTGCCGCACTAACCGCTTCTTCGAGTGCGCGCATGGAAAAGTCACTCAGGTTCCTGGCGTGATATTCAGGGATGCCGTCGTCGAGCACCGCCTGGCCAAGAATTAGGTAAGCCTTGTTTGAACCATTTCCGCCTTCGTTGCTGTCGTCACGCTTTATCAATTCGAGCGGGTTTTCCTCAGGTTGCACGATCTGACGCGTGAGTACGAAGCGGGTGGATCCGCCGAACCCGTTGTCCCCGTCCAAGTCGGGGCCGGAAGGCCTTAACTCCAATCTCCTTCTGATCGCCTCATACATACTCGAATCACCGGTCTGGTCCAGGACGGTGATTTGACGCTGACCGCCGCCGCCTCGCTCTGCGAGAAAGCTAGGCAGGATGATCAAACCTAGCAACAGGACAGGGCTTATGATTGTGCCGATCACAAACGCACGCGTTCGAACGCGTACGAGGTACTCGCGTCTGATGATCACCCATACTTTTTTCATAGTATTAGCCTCTGGCTTCGGCAGACTGCCCAATGCTTTTTGATCCGGTGACGCTCTCGATGAAGATCTCGTTGAGTGAAGGCTCGACCAATTCAAAGCGATTCACCCGCGCGCCGGCCGCGACCGCCCGCCTGAGAACTTCCTGCGAATCGGCGCCGTCGTTGAGCAGGATCTCGCTGTAGTTCGGGAAACGATTGTGATGCTTAACCAGATCGTCGCCCAGAAAAGAATCGGACCCTTCGTAGTCGAGGATCACGGTGTTCTTGCCATAGCGACGCTTCACTTCTTTCAACCCTCCGATCAGCACCTGGGTCCCGTGATTGATCAAGCAGATGTCATCGCAGATCTGTTCGACCTGTTCCATCTGGTGAGTCGAGAAGATGATTGTCTTCCCGCGCCTCTTTAGGTCGAGTATGACATTCTTGAGCAAGTTCACGCTGACGGGGTCGAGACCCGAGAACGGCTCGTCGAGAATCATCAAATCGGGGTCGTGAATGACACTGGCGATGAACTGAACCTTTTGCTGCATGCCCTTGGAAAGATCGCCAGGCTTTTTGTTCTTCCATTCTGAGAGTTCGAGTCGCCCGAGCCACTGGTCGACGCGCTTTGAGGCCTCGGTTGAGCTCAGCCCCTTGAGGTTCGCGAAGAAGACGAGCTGGTCGCTGATCTTCATCTTTTTGTACAGACCCCGTTCCTCTGGAAGATATCCGATATGAGGCTGCAGATCGGGGGAAACGTGCTTGCTCATCACCAGAACGTCGCCTTCATCGGGAGCGAATATGTTGACGATCATCCGGATCGAGGTAGTCTTGCCTGCGCCGTTCGGCCCGAGCAGACCGAAGATAGTTCCTTGCCTCACCTCAAACGAAAGATCCCTAACCGCGATAAACTGATCGAAACGCTTGGTGACGTGCTTGAGTTCCACGACATTCATCAAATGCCCTCCGCCTCTGTGTCTGAAATTGAATCGCGCCTAAACGTGAGAAGGCGATACGACGTGAGGTCTAATCTGTTCCTGACTACGCTGCGAGCTTGAAACAATCGAGGCTATTCGCGACTTCCCCTCTCCCGGTACACGGTCGGATCGAAATTTCGAGTGGTGTTCTCGGTCACGCTCGGCATGTTGATCGACGAAGGCGGCAACTGCTGGGGCGTGTAGTCACGAGCAAGCGGCCTTTCCGACTTGTCGTGATGGGGAGCCGGCCGGTAGCCCGTGAAATGCAACAGCAGCCATACCATCAGTCCGATGACTCCCAATACGGTGGCGCCGCCGAAAGCCATTATTGCGATCAATGTGCGAGGGTCGAAGCCGGGACGCTCACCAAGATTGTAAACGGTGGCGAACAGCGCGATGAATCCCGCGATGCTCACCAGTGATACCAGAAAGAGCATCGCCCCCATCGCCTTGCCGGGCGAAGCCTTTGGCTCGGTCGGGGTTGTCGATGCGCTCAGCCCCGAGCCACAGCGCTTGCAATAGTTCAGCCCTTGAGTCGATTCAGCACCGCAAACCGGACAATACAATTTGGCTACCTCCATTGAAGCAGTGGCCGTGCGACCTCATTGAACCGCTAATCCCGGGTATCCCGTTGATAGACGCGCGGCTCGAAGTTTCGAGTCGTGTGCTCCGTCACGCTTTGCATCGCAACCGGCGCCCCAGCGATCTGCGGAGGTCTTTCCTCTGGGCGGTAGGATTGCAGCGGTCTGGACGGCGCGGCAGAGCCCGATCCGAAACCCATCACCCGCGAGAACAACTTTATCAGCATCAAGGTCGACACCACGATTGCCGCCGAACCGAAAAGCACGATCATTCCCGCAACCGCTATTGCATCGTGAACCGGCGGCGAAAATCCCGGGGGTTGAGGGCCAATTAGGTTCAGCGTTTGGGTAAGCACGATCGCCAGTCCGCCAAGGACGATTCCAACCGTCGCTGCAGCGAGGATCAAGGCCGCAAGGATGTTTCTGGCTGGCGGCTCGGCCGATTGCGTCGTATCAGACAGAGTCCCTCCGCAATGCTTGCAGTAGTTCAACCCGAAGGTCGATTCCG
>CAZOOE010000555.1:0-4566 GCA_964581275.1 uncultured Clostridia bacterium | reverse complement strand
CTGTCTTTGACGTTTTCGCATCCATAGGATGGAGACATATCGAAGCCAATCGAATACCGGCGCTACAACTGCCCCTCAGTCTCGAACTCCAGTTCCGTGGTGATCGACATCGCATTTCTCAGGGTCCGGTAGACGGGACAGCGGTCTGCGAAGATTTCGCTCACCCGCTGGGCTGTCTCTCGTGCACCCAAATTCGCACGCAACTTCAGTTTTACGTGAATGCGCCGTATGACTAGTACCTTATCTTCGGTCTCAATTTCTCCGACTGCTTCAGCTGAAAGCCGGCCTTCGCCAGCAGGAATCTTGCGCGCCTCCAGCGCGCCTCCGAAGGTGCCGGTTAGTCAACCTGCAGTGCTCGCTACGATGTAGTCGAGGGTCGTTGCGTGTGGCTCCAGGGCCTCCGGCGGAACTTGATAGTGCTCGGCAATAGCGCTATGCACTCCAAATAACACCGGTATTGGTTCAGTTGGTAAATAGGCGCGCCGCAGCGGGCCCTTGATCCGCTCAATGCGGACTTCGGAACGATAAACGATCTGATCCTGCATGCACCCACCCTCCACTTCATTGCACGTCAAATTGAAATCGGCTGACAAAATAGGCTGGAAATTGATAGGTAAAGGTATTCCCAGAGGTGTCTAACGGTCCTACTTGCGATGGCACCACGGTTCGGCTCATTGAAAGCCGTTAGAGTGGCAACTCTCGCCTGAGATCGCAGCCTCGTTCCAGCAAGCTCGATTCTTGCCTCCCGATCGTGAACTAGGTCCCAATTCAGCCCAAAAGTTCGACGACGCGTTCTGTCCGTAGTTTGCCGAGCAGAAGCGTCGAGAAATGTCGCATTGGGGACGCCGTTGAATAATCCCTCGAACGATACTTTGAAGCCGAGTCCGCTCTTCGGCATCCCGATCTTCCGATTGAAGAGGAGTTCGCTGGAAACGCCATCCATACTCGTCAAGGTCTCTCCGCAAAATGGCCGTAGATTATCGGGTCTATTGTGCCGACGGGCCGAGTTAGTTCGACGGTGATGAGCGTTAGCTCGCTAATTGGACTGCGATTTGAGAATAGTGACAGCGCTTACGGTGATGAGGGCTAGCGCTACTGAAGCTATGATCCACCTCATCAGTGTCCTTTCGCAATAAACGCGTTGATCGTTTGGAAATTCTCCGTGCGGACCTCGAAGCAATCTCCGGGCTGAACCCGACAAAGTGGCAGCGGAGATCCCGTAAGAACAATCTGATGGGGAAGCAGTTGCCGACCGAAGCGATTCAGGTGACGCTTCAGCTTTCCAACGCTGCCCAGCAGTCCCTCAGGCAATGCTCGGCCGGTTGTCTTCCCCACGATTTCGCCGTTTAGGGCCACGGAAATCGGCTCGTCCAGTAGTTCCTCTGGGGTGCGCGAGATCTTGTATTCATCGACGCGCAGGATGACTCCTGCGTGGATTGCGTTGTTGGCGATCAATTCCTGAGCGCTGAGCGGAGGTCTACGGACCACGTAATTATGTAGCTCGAGCACCGGAAAACCTGAAGTAGTAGACTCCGCGTCGCCATCGGTTCGTACTGCAAACTCGCCTTCCAGGGCCAAGCAATCGTACGACTCAGCCATAAGTGTCGCGCCCGACGTGTGTAGTTCCGTCTCAAAGATATGGCCGAACACTGGCTCGCTAATCCCCAGTTGAGCCTGCATCGTGGGACTGGCACAGCCAACCTTGTAACCCACAACGCGCTCCCCTCTCGCTTGTCGCAGCCGCGCGACCTCAAACTGGAGAGCGTATGCCTCGTTAATTGTGAGGTGCAGTCCGTCTCGCTCGAAAATGGAGCCGGGCCTGTGAGCATCATAGTCACGCAGCTGCTCCATGGCCAACTCAACGATGTCTATGTCTTGGGCATCCGGCGGTAACACTCAGGATCATTATAGCTGGGGATGGGAATCGAGGCAAGCGGTCGAGGTCGTTGGTGCTAGAGGACCGGAAGCACTAGGGTCACCTCAACTCGTTTTTTCGAAATCTCGAGCGACTTTGACCTTCAAACATCGTCTCTATCTGACTCAAATCCGGACCATTCATCCCATTGTTTGGTGGCGGCGAGCACTGATCTCACGGAGGTCAAGGTGAGAAGGTCTTGGGCAGTCGTTGTCAGGTTGCCGGACCTATGATTGGTAGACGCTAGCCGACTAGGAAGGATCTATGCTCGGCCACTGAGCCAGCGTTGCCGGGAGTGAGGTCCTTCGTTGAAGGGGCCCTTTCGCAGTTTCCGGTTACCGGACGATACGACCACGGCGTTAGGCAGGACTAATCCGCGCAACGCCCTTATACTCAGTTTCACTGAGTCCTCCGAATGCCACAGGGCTTGCTGCAATCGCCCAACTCCGATCACGGCTCTTCGCCCCACTCTGACTACCCGATCGTTCCGGCGCGTCTTGATCACTTGACTGTAGAGACACGCTGACCCAAATACTCGTCCGATGACTCTCTGGTAGAACTTGAATCCGTCGGTGTTTTGCAATAGCTGCCGATCGGAAAAGAGGGTCAATAGCTGAGCGGCGACGGCTTCCCCGCGCTCCGCGCGTTGACCCGAACATGCCCTTCACTCGTTGTTGAAAGGTTATTAGTCAAAGGGCGGCAACAAGCTGGCCGCGCCACGTTGTGATGATACATGAGACCGGAATCGAGATAACACTTGGACGATATTATTCAAGCCCGCGCAAGTCATTTGAGCTTCGCCCATTTGGTAGCGTCTCTGCCCCCTTTTGGAAATGTCAATGCGCAATCTTCCGACGCGTCAGAACGCCGGAGTCCACGGTTTGACCGGTGCGTGAAATGGCGTTGAAGTACATCTGGTCGCCGATGATTTCCGCTGCCAGGAACGCCCGATCGCTGTCAAATCCCTTTGCTGTAATGCCCGACCGGCGGTCGATGTTGCCGGCTCGCAGTTGGCCTCCCGAACCCACCACAAAATACTGGATATCTTTCTGGGGCTTCACGCGCTCGTAGAAATGGTCGTGGCCGTTCAAGACCACACTTACGTTGTATTTGACAAAGAGAGGCTCGAGAACCTCTCGAAGACGAAAATCGGAACCGTGGCGATCGCCTGACGAATATAGCGGGTGGTGGAACACCGCGATCTTCCAATCGTTGTTCGATGCCTCCAGTTCTTGTTCCACCCATTGAATCTGTTCCGGCACCGGATAGGTGCTCTCCAAGCAAAAGAACCGCACGTTCGGTTTCGGATCGAACGTGTAGTAAAGTTTTCCGTTCATGTTGAACAGCTTGTAGTACCGTTGCTCTCGCGCATCATGGTTGCCCAGTACGGCGTAGAACTTCACTCCAGCGTCAAGCAAAGGCTTATATGGGATCTCAAACTTCTTCTGGAAATCCTGCGGGCGCTCTGACCCGTATAGGTTGTCGCCGACCAGCACCACGACTTCGTAGTTGAACCGTCCGTGCAGTTTCGCCATCTGCTCGGCGAGCTCATATTGAGGGGAGGCGCCCGTGCCGAAGTCGCCGAGAACGCCGAGTTTGAGCGATTCTTTCTTATTCGGTAGTGCAACCGCCGGTTCGGCGGATTGCCCCGCAGCGGTGGCAGTACGACCAGTGGTCAAGATCTCCTGACAACCGGTTGTCAGCAGAACGCTGAGCAGCAGAAATCCCGCGTGAGGCAATTCCAGCCAACCCATGAGGACCTCTTCTCTTTATTTCGGCAGAGCGTCTTCGATGAAGTCTGCGATGACGTGCGCGTGGGTATCCAGCAAGATCAGCCGGTTGCCGATAAAGCGGTACTCCATGTCCTCGGAAAGCTTAGGCAGAGTCTGCAATACTTGGGGCGGGACGCTGGAAAGAGGGACGCTGTCCGGATAGCGCCCGTTGACGGATACGGTTATGCCTACCGAATTTTCATCCATGATCGAGGCCTTCAACTGCCGGCCCTCGGGCCCACCGAAGACGGTGGTGAGCAGACGCTTGATGACGGGCCGGGCCTCTGGCGTGAAAATATCGCCGGGCTTCGCAGTTGCCCTGGCCTTGCGTACCAGCGCTTCAAACGCCCGCTGGTTCCGATCGATCTCTTGTGGCGTCGCGTCCTTTGGAAGCTTTGGAAGGGAGTGCTCAAGCTTCCTATGCAAGTCGATGTAATCGCCCAACCGATCGTTCATGGTCGATAGCGCCTGCGCGTCGGCCGGGCTCAGCGGCCCAACGACACGTTCGGTGGAGGGCGCCGTAGCGGGAGAGGCGGTTGTGGCGGGCGGTGCTGTAGGCTTCTCGCCGCCTTTGCACCCAGTGAGCGCTGCAAGCGCGAGCCCCACGAATACGACGACGCCATTTCCTTTTGCAAACATTGGGCATAGACTACCACGATAGGCGTCTCGTTCTCCACGCTTTCGAATCGCGCAAACGAAAAATGTAACTCTGTGGGTGATGTCTCGCAAATTAAGATATAACTCTGCCCGAAATGGGTCACATCATGAATCGACAAGTCGCGACTTCATCAAGGGATGGTAGGGAGTAGAGATGTTCGAGCAGAAGGTCTTATCGCAAGTTATCCGCCAGGTCCTGGAACCTAGAAGATTCTCTGACGT
>CAZOOE010000554.1:0-4569 GCA_964581275.1 uncultured Clostridia bacterium | reverse complement strand
TACATGGATACCTTTCAGGCCAAGGGCAGTTCTTTTGAAATCGATCATCGCAGCGGTGTTATCAATCTAACTATCGACGCCGGAGCCGACACAGTGGCTCTGTCTCTCTCGGTTGTTGAAGCCTCCCAATTGGTGGCCATCCTTCACAAGCACATCAACGAAGCAGCCGTCGAAAAGCTCCGAACCAGGAATTCATAGCAAGTGGATTTGCAGCGGGAAGCAATTTGAACCGAACGAAGCAATAGTTCCCCCGCTCCTTTATCTGGCTGCCGACTTCCGATGCAAGGAACCTTCCAGATACTTGGAAAACGCTTCCGGCTTCCCCGGTGGTGCTATATCAAACCGAAAGGTCATGCTGTCGTTCTTAACTTTGTTATAAGTGAATCGAAACCTTGGCGCGGATGGTGAAGGTTCGCTGAGAAAGGTCAGGGTCGTTTGGTCTTTGGACAAGCCGACCGCGTAGTGGATAACGTGGCCTTCGTTGTCGAAGTAGATTGCTCGCGTTGCCTCGGGCTCCTGGTAGATCACCATCAAGTCCGTGTGTGAGTATGCGGGTTTGTCTTTTGTCGCTGGGTAGTCGGCATGGTTTCTTCGCACCAGAATCTTGTCTTCGAGGTCAAATCTGAACGAGAAACCCCCGCTGGCTTCGCCGGGCGCGCCGGCGCCCTCTCCGACCCATTCTCCCAGGAGAAAGCGAAACGCGTCCCAGTTGACAACATCTTTTGAAGGCTGAGTCTGAGATTGCCGAGCCGACAAGGGCGCGGCTAAGAGAACAAAAACAATAGCCAGCGTAAGACTCCTGATCATATTGACCTCATTTTATATGCGAAGCCTAGTAGACGAATCAACCGCGCCAGCTGGCTCTCGCCTCAAAGCGAGCCTCTCGTTCATCCAAACAAACCGGCTTGCATCGCTCCAGGTGAAGCCGAAAGCCATCCAGAAGATTTGCGCAAGTTGGAAGTAGGTGTTTTTCCGGGTCGAGTGATATGGATGGTCGTGACCACTCGGCGCTCTCCCTGTTCAAACCCAGCACCAGCGACGCACAAGACCGTGCGTTAGGATCGCGGCTGATCACAATCAAAGCGGTCGGCGTGTTTTCTATCGCCCGTTTGAAACGAAACCACCAACTCAACTGAACGCGTCGAGACTGCACGGACGGAGCATCTCCGAGGTCCAGGGCTACAAGCCCAAAACCGCCGCTTTGCAGCAACAGATCAGTCGCTTTGATCGCATGATCTATATTTGAGCTGCAGCGTATCCAGAGCAGCTGATCGAAGTCTACATCTGCATGCGCAGCCGATGTAGCGTCAAACGAGTCACCGGCATCCACCAGAGCGCATACCTCCTGGCGAGTTGTTGCTGCAGCCAGCGCGGAGTGAAGCAGGCTGGTGCGTCCGGACGATGCGGGGCCTAGGATTTCAGTGATCGCACCACGAGGGAGACCGCCTGTAATGCAATCGACTCCGGGGATACCGGTAGACATCACCTCGGCGGCCGGCTTTTCACGCAGCTTGAAATCGGAGCCAAAACGATGGGCCAGCTCGGACTCTATTTCTGCTTTTGAAAATGCGAGCTTCAAAACGGATATCGCAGGGCCCCCACGCGTAGCCCCCCCCTATAACGATAATTTAGGCGGCAGTGAGGGGCCCAGAGAGCACGCTCCTACATGCCTTGCGAATATTTATCGAAAATATTCAGATATTTTCGAAAACCATTTTGGACCGCTCGAACATTGTTGTCAAGTCATGATATCGATATCGGGACGCCGATTAGGTAGGATCTAACATACCCCTCGAAACGGTTCAATCGACCGGTGAATTCGCCTTTTTCGCACTTTCTGATGTACCATAACCTCTTCGGATCGGGGGCATCCATCAATTAATCGGACGCCAACGCGGTACGAGTAACTTTCGAGGAGAACTAGAGGATGGGTGAGGAGTTTCAAAGCGACCAGGATTTTGCGCTCGGGGTACAGGACTTCCCGTCCGAACGCGACTACAAGCTACACTGCCTGCGACATTCGACTTCACACATAATGGCGGCGGCGGTCCAGCAGATTTTCCCGGACGTCAAGTTCGGCATTGGTCCGCCGATCAAGAACGGCTTTTACTACGACATGATGCTGCCGCGTTCGTTGACGCCTGACGACCTCGAAGAGATCGAAAAACGCATGCGCGAGATCGTAAAGTCCGGACTTCAGTTTGCTCGTGAGAACTGGGACAAACCGAAGGCGCTCGAGTTCTTCGGATCGCGCGCTCAGAGTTTCAAGATCGAGCTGATCAACGGCATTCCCGGCGACACGGTATCGACCTACGCGATAGGCGACTTCACCGATCTGTGCGCAGGTCCGCACGTCAGGCGAACCAGCGAGTGCAAGCACTTCAAGCTGACTTCGATTGCCGGCGCTTATTGGAGGGGCAGCGAGAAGAACCCGATGCTTCAGCGCATCTACGGCACGGTCTGGCCGACCAAAGATGAGCTCGAGGAGTACCTGCACAACATCGAAGAGGCAAAGCGGCGAGATCACAGAAAAGTCGGCCGCGAGCTTGAACTCTTCATGACCCACGAGTGGGCGCCTGGCGCGCCGTTCTGGTTACCAAAGGGCACGGTGATCTATCACACCCTTCAGGAGACGATCAGGCGAATGCTCGCGCACAACGGCTATGTCGAGGTAAAGGCGCCGCTGCTGTTCAGCGAGAACCTGTTCAAAACGTCGGGGCACTGGGCACACTACAAAGAGAACATGTTCATCGTCCACGAAGATGAGCAGGACTACGCGTTGAAGCCGATGAACTGCCCCGGCCACATGCTGATCTTCGGATCCAAGCGGCGGAGTTATCGCGAGCTTCCGCTGCGGCTGTCGGAGCAGAGCGTGCTTCATCGCAACGAGCGGGCAGGCGTGTTGGCGGGACTGACCCGCGTCCGTCAGTTTCAGCAGGATGACGCTCACCTGTTCATCACCGAAGAACAGATCGGTGAAGAAGTGAACCGGCTGCTGGCTCTTGTCGCCCGAGTCTACAAAGCGTTCGGTATGGGTTATCGCTTTACGCTGAGCGTGCGCGGCGATGATATGTCGAAGCACATGGGCGATCCGGCGGTGTGGGACCGGGCTGAGAAATTGCTCGCCGAAGCGCTGGAGGAGAATCAGCTCGAATACACCGTCGAGAAAGGTGAGGCCAACTTCTACGGCCCTAAGATCGATCAGATGGTTCAAGACTCTTTGAAACGCGAGCACCAACTGGGCACGATTCAGTTGGACTTTCAGCTTCCTCGAAACTTCGGGCTGACCTATGTCAACGAGCATAACGCAGAATCGATACCGGTGGTGATTCATCGCGCAATCTATGGCTCGCTGGAACGATTCGTCGGCATTCTGATCGAGCATTACGCGGGAGCCTTTCCGGTGTGGCTCGCCCCGGTTCAGGCCAAAGTGCTGTCGATCTCGGAGAAAACCGCCGACTACGCCCGGGAGGTCTACGATCGACTCATGAGTGAAAACATCCGCGTGGAACTGGACATTCGCGATGACAAAATTGGAGCAAAGATTCGTGATGCGCAGCTCGAGAAGGTGCCATACATGCTCGTCACCGGCGCAAAGGAAGCCGAGTCGCGCGCAGTGGCGGTTCGCTCGCGTGAGAAGGGTGACGAAGGTGCGGTGCCTCTCGAAGATTTCGCAACCCGAATAAAGAGCGAAGCCAGCTTCGATTACTGAGCCAAGATGCAAGGGAGCGCGGGCGTTGACTGTTCCGGTTTCTCGATGACGGATGAGCTAACCTGAACTCCACGCCTATTGTTCGACACTTTAATGACGCAGGTCATCCACCTAGACCCGGAACATCCCGAATACGAAGCGATTGAACTTGCAGCATCGATTATCCGCGGAGGCGGGCTGGTCGCGTTTCCAACAGAGACAGTTTACGGGTTGGGTGCGGACGCTATGAATGAGAATGCGGTGCGCAAGATCTTTGAAGCCAAGGGCAGACCGGCAGACAATCCGTGCATCGTTCACATCGATGGCTCTGAAAAGCTGGCGGCGGTCGTCGAACGGATATCGAGTAAAGCCGTGCAACTGGCGGCGAGTTTTTGGCCCGGGCCGTTGACTTTGGTGCTCAGGCGAAAGCCAGAAGTCCCATCAGCAGTATCCGCTGGTCTGTCGACCGTCGCCGTTCGAATGCCCAGCAACAAAATCGCCATCGATCTTATTAAATCATCAGGAACTCCCGTCGCCGCGCCGAGCGCTAACGTTTCGGGAAGACCTAGCCCGACAACCGCACTCCATGTACTCAACGACCTTGATGGACGAATCGATCTTATTCTGGACGGCGGAACTACAAACATCGGGATCGAGTCGACGGTTGTCGATCTAACCAATGATCCGCCCTTGATTTTGCGTCCCGGTTGGATAACGCGCGATATGCTGAGTGGGGTAATCGGTTCTGTTGAGTACGGGACTTCCGCTGAAGAGCTCCGCCACTCTCCCGGCACACGACACCGTCACTACAGTCCCCGAGCAAAAATGACCCCCGTCGAACCAGGTAGTCCACCTGAGTTAACCGAACTGGTTTGTCG
>CAZOOE010000553.1:0-4578 GCA_964581275.1 uncultured Clostridia bacterium | reverse complement strand
TCGGGCATGCGGTAGTCGAGCAGCAGCAGGTCGGGCGAGGAATCCTCGGACCAGCACAGCGCTGCGAGCGGGTCGCCGAACTCTTCGACCCGCAGGCCCGGCCCGATGCCCTTGACGGCGTTCCGAAGAATCGTGCCGGCCGAGTGTTGGTCGTCCGAGCACGGAAGGCTCGTCGAGGCGAGCACGTCCATTAGAAGCGCCAAACGCGTTGTCAGGCGGGCGGTCGCCGCCGCCGTCTCAGCGAGACGGACGCCAATCGGACTGAGAATCTTCACGTATCACAGCGTCCAGGAGAGCACAGGCTCGCCGATGGTCGTCCACGTGGCGGCGTTCAGACGCCAGCTCGAATACGTGGCGAGCCATTTCCATGTCATCACGTTCGGTCAACTGTTGCGCCTGGCCAAGGAGAGCGGTCACGGGGGCTGGCAAAAGCCACTCGCGATCGTGACATTCGACGATGGGTACCGTGACAACATTGCCGTGGCGGCGCCGATTCTGGAGAAATTTGGGCTCAGCGCGTGTTTCTTCGTCACCACCGGATACATCGGCGGCGGCGGCCGGTTCGCTTGGGATCGCGACGACGGGACCGACCGGTCGCTCATGTCGTGGGCGGATATTCGTGAACTACGGCGGAGAGGATTTGAGGTCGGCAGCCACACAGTGACTCATCGGCGAATGAGCGAGTTGAACGACGAGGAACTGGAAGCCGAACTCGCTGAGTCGAGACGTGTTCTGGAGCTCGAACTCGGAGAAAACGTACGCGTGTTCGCGTACCCGTTCGGACGACTCCGCGACTACGTTCCCGGGCAACGCACTCTCGTCGGGAAATACTATGAGATCGGCAGCACCGCAATCCGCGGCCTGAATAGACAGGGAGACCTTTCGCTGCTCGAACTTCGCCGGACCGGAGTCAGCGGAGAGTGGTCCCACGCGGAATTCTGTGCCGAGGCGGACGGTGTGTTCGATTTCGTGGACCGCTGGCGCCAACGGGCGTCAAGGCTACGGAGCTTACGACGAAGGTCAATTTGTCGGAGTCTCCTACAATAGGCTCGGAAATTCCACGCTCGAGTCGCATGCTGCGATCGTTCGGCCTGCGGGTCGTTGCGAGCACCGCGTGTGGCGGGTGGACGTGCGCGACGATTTATCTCGGCGATCAGACACTTGGGAGCTTGATGTCCGCCGCGTTGGCGGTGGTTCCGATCATGGTTTTCTCCTCGCTGATTGTAGTCGGCTTGTTTCTAGAGGGCAGCGAGCGAGCCGCTCGGTCGGGAATCATGATGGCCCTGAGCTACATCCTCCTGGCGAACGTTGCGATCGTGCTGAATCCGCTCTACTTCTTCCCAAACTACGGTGTCGCTTCGACGATCTACCAACGGGTGGCGGGTGCGGTGGTCGCGCTTCCGCTGTTTACGCTCGCCGTCTTGGTCGCCGTCGGGTATTGTGTGCGGCTCGATCTTCGAGCCGCACTGCGACCGTTCGAGTCATGGCTCATCGTCTTCTTCGTGTTGGTCACGCTTCTCTCGTTTGGCGTCGGCATCGCTCGTTCCAACTTCGCGCCATATGTCGTGAGCGACCTTGCAAAGGATCTCGTCGTTCCCGCGGCGTGGATCGTGTTCCGCTACGCTTCGAGGTTCGTCGCGCCTGAGGCTTTGCTCCGGCTCGTGGTCGGATTCGCCTTACTGCCGCCGCTGTTCGATATCGTGTATCACCTGCGCGGCTTTGTCCTCAACCAGCCGTACGAGCGATACGGAGGATACACCGCGCTGCCGCTTGCTTTTTTTGTCGCATTGATGGTGCTCGGAGCAAGGGGCGGCGCGAGACTCGGCGCCACCGCCGGCACGTCGACGATGCTCGTGAGTTCATTACTGTCGTTCTCCAGGATGACGTGGCTTCAAGCCGTTTCGATCGTCGCAGCAGGACTGTGGACGGCGAGGCGAACAAAGCGCGGGCCGGTACTCGCCATCGTCATCGCGATGTTCGTCGTATTAAGCGGTGTGCTCATCGGCAACACCGAGTCGTTCAATGAGCTGATCGGATCACGCTTCACGGAGCTGTTTTCCTCGCAAGAGGATGAATTCTCCGGCATCGGCGGCGAAGTGTCGATCGGCGGCCTGTCCGGGGCTCGAAAGCTGACCGAGACGTATTCAGTGCTCGCCGAGTTCGCCGGGGGCGGAGTGATCGAGTGGATGTTTGGTTTCGGAGCGGGGGCCGAGTTCGAGCACCTGGCCCCCAGCCTCGAGGTGCAGCAGATCTACGAGTTCCGAAACCTTAGGATCCATAACATCCACAACTTCATTGTGGCGGTGCTGTTTCGGAAAGGATTCGTGGGAGTTCTGCTTCTCATAATTTTGCTCGTGAGCTTCTGGCAAGAGCTCAGGCGGATCGGACGCTCGCGACTTTCCACAGAGCAGAGGATCCTGCTGTGGACGGTCAAAGTTTTCTTTGCGCTAAGCCTTGTGAAATCGATGTCGGTCGACGTGCTTCTATGGACCCTCGAGTGGGGCGCGTTGTTCGCAATCGTTGGAAGTCTGTCAAACGAAGTCCGCGGCGTGTTGCCAAACAGCACGGGGGCGTTGACGAGCCGGACGGTGCGGGTCGAGTCCGGAGGTGTGAGAGGTTGATGACGACTGAGTCGAGCGCTCAACCCGAGGGCCTCATCAGTTATGTCGCCGTGATGTGGCGCAGTCGTCGTTGGATCGCTCTGCTGATCGGAGGCGCCCTGATCGTGACCTTTGGGTTCACGAGGCTGATGCCGAAGGTTTACGAATCGACGGCGACGCTCATCGCACCGAAGGAAGCTGCGGGGGGTGCCCTGCTCGGCGGCCTGGGGAACCTGGCGTCCTCGGGACTGCTCCAGCAGGTATCAGGCCTATCGCTGCCGTCACTGAGCCCGAACCGCGATCTGCTGGTCAGTGTGTTGAAGAGTCGCACGGTTGCCGAGGCGGTCGTCGCCGAGTTCAAACTGCGGGAGCGCTACAAGGCGACGTACGTCGAGGATGCGATCAAGAAGCTCGAGAGGCGGACGACCGTCGCGGTGTCGAAGGAAGGGCTCATCTCGGTTCGCGTCGAGGACACTGATCCCGAATTGGCGGCGCGCATCGCCAACTACTACGTTGAGCAGCTCGATAAGCTCGTCTTGCGATACGGCTCAAGTGAAGCCGGGCGACAACGGGGATTTCTGACGGATCAATTGGCGCAGGCGAAAGCGAGCCTTGATGACGCCGAAGAGGCCATGCGTCGGTTTCAGGAGCGCAATCGTGCCATTGTTCTTCAGGAGCAGACGCGAGGTGCGATCGAAGCGGCGGCGCGGTTGAAGGGCGAGATCATCGCGGCCGAAGTCCAACTGCAGGTGATGCGCGGCTTTGCAACGGAAAACAATCCAGAGGTCGTGGCACTTCGAAAAAGAGTCGATGAGATGAGGCGGTATCTGAACGAGATGCAGTACGGCGGGAACATCCCGTCGCCAGGCGGCCGGGGACGGGACCGCGCCGACTTCGCCGTCCCATTCGCCAAGGTACCCGAGGTCGGTCTGGAGTTGGCGCGCCTGACGCGCGACGTCAAAGTTCAGGAAACGTTGGTCGCGCTCCTCACGCAGCAGGTCGAGCAGGCGCGATTGGGTGAAGCCAGGGATACGCCGGTCGTGCAAAAGCTCGACCGCGCGGTGCCGGCCGAACGTCACATTCGGCCTCGTCTCAGCATCAACCTGGCCATCGCTGCGTCGGTGAGCCTCAGCCTTGGAATCTTTGCCGCCTTTCTCCGAGAGTACGCCCGACGGATGTCACCTCTTTGGCAGGCGGTGCGCTGAACCCGACAATGCGAAGGGACCTCCAGCTCCCGGTAGCTGGCGATTGCGATCGACGCGTTGGCCAACCCGCTTCGGCGAAGGTGGTCAACGTTCTGTTCGACGATAGGCTCGCTGGACCGTCACATCGCGTCATCCAGGTCGGCAAACGGCTGAAACGTTATCAGGTCGAGACGGTGATCTGCGTGCCGGAGGGCTCGGGCGACGCCGTGCCGCTCGCGACCGAAGCCGGATTGCGAACTCGACGAGCTTCGTTCCAACGAATTCCGCGGCCCGGCCGGTTACGGGCACTGTTGCGTTGGCTTATCGGTCTACCGCGGGACGTCAGGCGACTGCGAGCCGTATTTCGCGAAGAGAACGCCGAAAGTCGACAAAACATAATACGGTTTTTGTGGTTTTTGCTTAGGCAATAATTATTTATTGACACAGCCCTTATTTAACATCTAACTATGTACGCGACCG
The DNA here is from genome assembly GCA_964581275.1 of uncultured Clostridia bacterium. Lineage (GTDB taxonomy): Bacteria > Acidobacteriota > Blastocatellia > UBA7656 > UBA7656 > Onstottus_A. Next base: position 314 of record CAZOOE010000553.1, on the reverse strand, counting down.
TTTTTACACTTTTAGGTATTGTTCTTATCGTGCTGGCCATTGGTTATATCACATCAAGGATAAGTCTCAGAGCAAATTGCGACCATTTGTGGGAAGATAAAGGCAACGGTGATATCAAGTGTACCAAGTGCAGCAAGAAATTCAAAAGTGCGTAATATATTCCAAATAAATTCCTTTCTTACTGTCTCATAATGAGTATATTATGTAATATGATGCCCTTTCTTTATTATTGAACTGGCAATAGTTTTTCGCCAAATAAAACTCTGATTGCAGATCGGAAGATTTCAGCAACCTCATGCAGGAATGCCGCCTGC
>CAZOOE010000552.1:0-4579 GCA_964581275.1 uncultured Clostridia bacterium | reverse complement strand
TTCTTGGCGTTCGGCACCTGCGGCAAGAATTTGTCGAGCGTGTCGGTCAGCTTCAATTTTCCTTCCTCGACAAGCTGTAAGATCATCGCGGCGGTGAACATCTTCGTGATCGAACCGATCCGGAATCTGTTCGCCGCCGTCAAAGGTTTCTTGTCGGTGTCGTTGATCTGGCTGTAGCCGATAGCGCGGGTGTAAAGAACCTTGCCGTCTTTGGCGATGACGAGGCTCCCCATCGCCTTTTTCTTTTCGGCGAGCCGGTCAAAAAACTGGTCGAGTTTGGCTTTGTCCAGCGTCTGTGTGTAGCCTGCGGTGAACAACGCCAGGGTCAGTAAAGTTGCGAATAATACTTTGATTTTCATATATTTTGTGCCTCGTTTCGCTTCAGCGGCTTCGGTCAAAGCGGGCAGGATCATATTTGCTTTCAGGTAAGCAGTCCTGAACGATCATCAGTAGCAATCCGCGTCACTCGATTCAAGTCTAAGCGCAATCTAACAGATCGCTTCGCAAGAAAAGTGATTAAACAATAAGGAAGCTGTGAGAAATGGTGTAAGGCAGGCGGGCTTCTAGTTTGACAGGAGGGTCGCGTTCTTGTTGTTTGTCTCTTGTGGAACGATCAGCTCTAAAACTGCAGATAGTCGATCCGTCTTGAACCCAAATGGACCGGCATCACTTTTGAAGGCAATCCGTCCATCGTTGGCAATAACGTAAATCCTATCAGGCCATGCGGTGTAAGCCATCTCGGTGGTGTTTTCTATGGTGTCAACCAACGCAGGAAATTCGATTCCTAAATTAGTTGAGCAAGTTCCAGCGAGGCCAACACGTTCATCATAGTGTTGCGGATTAGCGAAGACTACATTTTCTTTTTGATTAATTTCCATTTGCCAGGCGTCGCTTGAATGAGCTTCTTGAATGTAAACCAGATAGAACTCTACTTGCTCCTTATACTTCTGATAGAGACGGTTAAGCGCGGGAACCTCGCGCCGGAAAGGTGGTCAGGTGTAGCTGCCAAAGACCAGCACGACTGGCTTTGTGCCTCTCGAGGCAGAGAGTTGCACCCTCGTTTTCTTGTCATACGTCTCTAGAGAAAAATCTGGAGCTTCGTCATTTATTTTCAGTTCGCCTCTTCGCGCGTATAGCCACATTGGCTTAAAAGGGAAAACCAGGAAAACAAGATTAGGAGTCTTAGACATGACCATACTGAAAACTGCCGGCCTTTGGGACATAGCTGTGAAGAATCCAACGAGTAGAATGGAGTAAGTTAGCGAAACTATAACAGCAAGTTTTAATACTTTCCGCATACAGGGTGCCTTACTTGAGCATTTGCGGACGGAATAATATCAGATGAAGAGGCAATTTCAAGGTGTGCTGACTCTTATGGCCGGGCAAAAACGATCGGCTGAGTTGCGATTATTCCTACACCTTCTTGGATGGTGAGAGACTGATTCGCGTTCACTTCCGATGTCACATCGACGCGGCCGCTCGGCCAGACGACTTCGATGCTTGCGACCTTATCCGCTTTGCCCACTCCGAAGGTCAGTGGCAGTTCGCTCTGTGAGCAATAGCTCGACCCACTCTTCACCACGCCCCAGAGTTTTGTTTGATTCGAAACCTTCAGAGTCACTTTTGCGCAAATGCCGTCGCGATTCGATGTGACCCCGACAGTCTTGATTCGCAGCAAGTTGTTCTGGTTGCCGCCGTCGTTGCGAAGCAACCGAGCCCTGCCGTTGTTCGAAGCGATCAGCAGGTCCAAATCGCCGTCATTGTCAAAATCACCGTATGCCGCGCCCCTGCCGACCATAGCTTGCTGGAGCGCTTTCCCAAGTTTCGTTGCTACTTCTTCAAACTTCTTCTTTCCCAGGTTTCGAAACAGGTGCGGCGGCTCGGCATACTTGACCTTCTGCTGAACCGTGTTGATGTCATCCGAAACGTGCCCGTTGGCGGCAAAGATGTCCGGTAGCCCGTCCAAATCATAATCAAAAAAGAAACACCCGAAAGTAAGGGTGAGCAGCGATGCCCGGCCGATCGACGAGGTCGGAGCTTCGTCGATAAACAAGCCGGTGCCCTCGTTGTGATATAGCGCCATCATCTCGTTCGCGAAGTTGCCGATCACCAGGCTCTGCCTGCCCGAGCCATCGTAGTCCGCAGCGTCGGCCCCCATTCCGGCGCGCGCGACGCCGGCTTCGCTAAAAGCCACGCCCGCGGTCATCGCGTTGTCGGTAAAAGTCCCGTTGCCGTTATTGTGATAGAGCTTGTTCGGCTGAGTGTCGTTGGCTACGAACAAATCCGGCCAGCCGTCGTTGTCATAGTCGATCATCGCTACGCCGAGCGATTTGCTGGTTGGATCATTGAGTCCCGCCCGCTCGGTGACGTTCTCGAACGTGCCGTCTCCGCGGTTGTGATACAGCACTGAACTTTGACCTTTGTAAGACTCTGGCGTGCAGTAAGATTTGTTTTTGCCGTCAAGTGAGCAGAACAGGTCTTTGTCGATCGACCACTCAACGTAATTGCAAACGAATAAGTCGAGCTTACCATCCTTGTCATAGTCGAACCAGATTGCGCTCGTCGAAAAGCCGGGGTCTCCAACTCGGGCCTTTGCAGTCACATCCTGGAATTTGCCGTTGCTCAAATTATGAAAGAGATGATTTGGACCGAGGCAGGTGACATAGATGTCTTCGAATCCGTCATTGTCGAAATCGGCCACCGCACAGCCAAGCCCATACATTTCGACGGCGAGCCCGGATTCTTTGGTTACATCGGTGAATGTGCCGTTCTGATTATTGTGATAGAGAGAGGGGTAGGATCTGGCGCCCGGGTGGCTTGGCCAGTTCATCGAGTTGATGAGCAAGATGTCTTGCCAGCCGTCGCCGTCGTAGTCTAAGAAAGCGCAACCCGCACCGAGCGTCTCAGGTAAATACTTTTTGCCGAAGGCTCCGCTGTTGTGTTTGAAGCGAATCCCGGCTTCAGCGGTTACATCGGTGAAGGTTATCGGCCCCGAGTAACGCGGCGCTTCAGTGGCGGCGGGCGCCTGCGTGCCGGTCGCGGCTTGATCGGCGGATGACTCCTTCTGTTTTTCCGTTGTCGCAGACTGCTCGGTGGATGGCGCAGTCCCGCAACCGGCCAAAGCCAAAACCAGAAGCGCGATTAAGAAATAGCGCATCAAAACTCTTTGCATCACAACTCCTGAAAACCCTTTTCTCGAGAGGCTCGGTCTATTACATTACACGTTCCGAAGTCCAATGTGTGCGATAGATGTTGTGCGCAGCAGATCTGAATCGCCATCTGCAATTCTCCTGGAGCCCGGGTTCGTGGACTACTTCACGCGGGCGCTCACGCCCGATCGAGCAGCTTTGGACCGCTGATCGGCTAATGGGAAGTTAGCGTACAGCTGCCTTGCAGGTTTAGTCCGCAATGCCGAAACGTGTTCGTGAATCTGCTGGCGTTCGTTGTTATCTTCCGGGTGAAGCTGCCGGTAAGGTCCGGTGATGAACTGGGCGGACTCGTCAGCTTTGAAGCGCTTATACAGAGCCTGCTCGCGCGCAGCCATCTCCGAATTGCCCAGACCCTGATAGCACAAGGTCAAGTTGTAGTGGGCCTGCAGATCTTCCGGATCGATCTTGAGCACCTTTTGAAACTCGCCCACTGCTTCCGAGAACTGGGTCTTTTGAAAAAGTATCCGACCGATCTGATTCACCACCACGCGGTCACGCGGGTATTGACTCGCCGCCGTGCGGAGATGTTCGAGCGCCTCATCGTAGCGCCCCAGACTCTTGAGCGCGGTACCGAGGAGGAAATGTGTCTTCGCGAGATGTGAATCGACTTCCAGAGCTTTGCGCAAGACTTCCTCGGCGGCTTCCATGTTACCTTCCTGGATTCGACCTCTCCCAACGTTTACCCAGCCGTCGGCGTAACCCGGGTCCATCTCGGTCACTTTCAAGAACGTCGCTTCGGCTCCCTTTAAGTCACCTTGCAACAACAGGCCGATGCCGTAATCGTTCCAACGCTCACGCACCGATTTGTCGAGGAATGGTTTTGTTTCGGGCAGAGCCGCAGAACGCGAGATGACTCTCAGCGACGTCTCTTGATAGGACATCACGGTGATCGGGATTTCCGGAATTGCTTTTATGCTTCCAGACACTTTCGAAGTGTCGCCAGTGAAGACCCACTGACCGTCGTCGTGACCGGGCGCGAGCGAGAACTCCTTCTGGCCCGCATTGCGTACTCCGGCGAAGGCCCATTGCGTGTTCCACCATGCGAACTTGCGATAGTTGACCTTTGCTCTGAGATAAATTCGATCCCCGCAATCTTCCGGAATGTTCAACCTGTAGTGAATCGTGTCAGCCGCGCCCGGTGGGATCAATCGCACGTAGGCTACCGACCGCGTCATCCATGCGTTGCGTTTGTTGATCGGATTGCCGTGCTCGTCGAGTTGAAGGCTGCGATAAAAGTGCGCCCCGGGTTCAACCGGACCGCGACCGTTCTGTTCAACCTCGCCGCTATGAAAGATTTGGCGACCCTTCTCATCGACGGCTTCAAGCTCTACCCACACGTCGAACGCGTCGACTGTTCCGCCGGGAAAGAA
>CAZOOE010000551.1:0-4580 GCA_964581275.1 uncultured Clostridia bacterium | reverse complement strand
AAGGCTCCTGTCGTGGATCAGCGCGAATCTAAATCGATGTCAGGATAGTAGCTGCGCGCATGAATGTCCATCGCTGCCGGCTAAGGTCGCCATTCGAAAACGTCCACCGGAATTTCTATCAGGCGTTTAGTTCGTACCGGTGTTCAGACGTCACAAACGGATGAAATTGCAGCAATCCGGCCGGCACCGGTATTGCGTATTAAAGCTGGATCAACGCATAAGTACTCTCAAGGTGAAAGGCGGCACGAACCGAATGGCGACCCACAATGTCAGACTGAAACGCCGGAAAGAAGTGGCCCGGGGCACTGCAGCCTTTTATTTCGAGAAACCGGAGGGCTTTCAGTTCAGGGCGGGCCAGTTCTTGCGATTCACTTTGATCGATCCGCCGGAAACCGATGCGGAAGGTGACAGCAGGTCTTTCTCCCTGGCGAGCGCTCCGAGCGAAGAAGACCTTATGATTGCGACCCGATTGCGTGAGACGGCGTTTAAGCGCGTGATCAGGACGATGCCGCTGGGGTCTGCACTCGAGATCAAGGGTGCGTACGGCAGGATGACTCTGCACGATGATCCCGCTCGGGCTGCGGTCTTTCTGAGCGGCGGCATCGGCATCACGCCGTTCCGCAGCATCGCGTTCGAAGCGGCGCGAGCCGGTTTGCCTCACTCGCTTCTTCTGTTTTATTCCAATCGCCGGCCAGAAGACGCCCCGTTCCTCGATGAGCTTGCGGAACTGGAAGCGGCCAATCAGAATTACCGGTTCATCCCGACGATGACGTCCGCCGCAGGCTTAAAGCCTGAGTGGACAGGCGAGACCGGTTACATTAACGCCGCGTTTCTGGCACGATTTATACCTGATCTGAAGTCTCCGATTTTTTACATTGCCGGCCCGGCAGGCCTGGTAACCTCAATCCGAAAGACGCTCGCCGAGGCCGGTATCGGCGAGGCGGATATTCGTGCCGAAGAATTCTCGGGTTACTGTTCGAACAAAGGAGAAGATATGCCGCAAGTGAGTTTTGACAAGGACATCAAGCCTCTGATCCGAGAGACGGACCGCGAGCACATGCTTTTTATGTTCGACCTCTGGTCCTACGACGACGTTAAAGACAACGCGGATGACATCTACGATTCGGTGTCAAAGGGAAGGATGCCGCCGGGACCAGCGGGAGGACCCTGGTCGAAAGATAACGTCGACCGGTTCAAACAGTGGATGGACGACGGATACTTGCCTTAATCGTTGCGACGAGCGCGACCAAAGGATTCTGGAGCGCTTGATCCCGCGCGCGTTGGCGCCGCAACAGCCTCCGTGCTCGACAACAGGCTAGGTCACGATCTAAGAGATCAGCTTCGCGATCAAAAAGGCCGCGCCCGCCGCGAGGCTTCCGACAAGCGCCGTTTCCAAAGCGCTCCTGATCGGCTTTGCGGTAGTGAATCGACCCTTGATGTAACCAAAGACAATCAAGGCTACCAGCGTCACCGCCACCGAGAACAACAACGCAACGTGCGCCGTTGAAAGGATGATGTACGGCGCGAGGGGAATGAGCCCGCCAGCCATATATGCGCCCCCAATTGTTAGGGCGCTGATCCTCGCGCGTTCAGGTTTTGGCTCCTCTAGCCCGAGTTCAAATCGCATCATGAAATCGACCCAGGCCTGCGGCCGTTCACTCAGCGCGTGCACGACCGGGGCGACTTGCTCTTTTGTCAGGCCATAGCCGCGAAATACCTGGGCAACTTCATCCATTTCCTCCTCTGGAATCTCGGCGACCTCTTTTTGCTCCCGCCGCTGTTCGCTGGCGTAATGTTCGGCGTCACTCTTAGCCGCGAGGTATCCGCCAAGACCCATTGCTATCGAACCCGCGGCTATTTCGGCAAGCCCCGCGGTCACGATGATCGCGGTGGAATCGACTGCGCCCGAAAGACCCGCCGCGAGCGCGAACGGAACGGTCAGTCCGTCGGACATTCCTATGACGATGTCACGCACGGCCTCGCTCGCGGTGAAGTGTCGCTCGGTGTGCCGTGTTCTCGGCATGCGGATTCTCCCTTGTTAAGTCTCCTTCAACCAAGCATCTCAACGAGTTCCGGAATGTCGGTTAAGTCATCGGTTACAAAGTCGGCCATCGTCGCCTCACCGTCTTCCATCTGCGTGATCCCGGTAAACCGAATCGCCCTATAGCCCGCTTGCTTGGCACCCACGATGTCAGTTCGCTCGAGGTCGCCCACGTGGACCATCTCACAGGGTTCCGCTGAAAGCGAGCTGGCAGTGCGCTGGAATACTTCAATGTGAGGCTTCGCGCGGCCCGCCTCATCCGAGAAGACCAGAGAGTCAAATACGTCGAGCAGTTCGTTTTCCGCGAGCACCTGCTTCAGAACACGCCCCGGCGAAAAACCAACATCCGAGATAATGCCCAGCCCATAGCGTTGGGCCAATATGCCGAGCGCCTGGCGAGCGCCGGCAATTAGCACCGGGGGGTGCTCGAGGATTCCCTCTTCAAAGCGCGCAACAATCGTCGAAAGCGTCGGCTCAGACACCGCGACCTCGAGATGATTCAGAATCGCGCTGACCCGTTCGGTGGCCGGGAGCGTTCTATGCTCCTCCTGCCAGATTCGTTGATGAGTCTCCGCTTCGATCGAGCAAGCGCGCATCAGATCGGTGTCGAAACCAGGGCCGTGTTGAGGAAACATCTCAGCCAGCAAGCTGCGCCTTCGATGTTGATATTGCAGGAACGCCCCCGGCTGTTCAGTAAACAACGTATGCCAGAAATCGAATGAGATCGCCTTGATAGCCAATAGCCCTTCCCTTCTTGTCGGATTGTCTTAAGATCACAATGGTATTCTAATGAGAGAACTGCCAAACCACCAACGTCGAGGGAATCGATGAGCAGCGATCGAGACAACGAGTTCAGGTCCGCGTTGGAGGCCGCCGTTTCCAGCTTCGGTGTCGCTGCGCTTAGCGAGGAACAGACCAGTCAGTTGGTCGAGCATTACGGTATGCTGTGTCGGTGGAACAAGCACATCAACCTCACCAGGGTCATTGCCCCCCGAGAAGCGGCTACGATTCACTACGCCGAGTCGCTATTCGGCGCACGATTCACAAGCGACCGAACCGTTCTGGACATCGGCAGCGGCGCTGGTTTTCCGGCGATTCCGCTGGCGGTGATCAAGCCTGAAGTTCGCGTCACTGCGCTCGAGGCGAATCACAAGAAAGCGCTCTTCCTCCTAGAAGCAAAAGATGTGCTGCGGCTAGCCAATCTTGAAGTAGTCACTGCGCGGTTGGAAGAATTTGATTGGGCGGGCCGCGAGTTTCTTACGAGCCGAGCGCTCGATCATGCACAGAGCGTCTTTCCGTCGGTCATCAAACGAATGAGTTCCAATCAACGGTTGATGCTCTATTGCGCGGCTGATCTAGTTGCGACCCTTCAACACCAACTCGTGTCAGAATGCGAGATCGAGACTCACCCGATCCCGCTGAGTGAGTCCCGAGTCGTTGCCATTTTCTCCGTTTAGTGTCAAGTTGAACCACTGGGCTTCTTGAACCCATTCGTTCCGGAACTGGAGGCGTGATGCGAACTCAAACAGAAAAAGGCGTCGCGTTTCGCGCGCTGCACCGAAGGGACGGCGCATTCATCATTCCTAATCCCTGGGATATCGGCACGGCGCGACTGCTTGCGCATCTCGGGTTCGAGGCGTTGGCGACCACCAGCGCCGGTTACGCGTTCTCGATTGGGCAGCGAGATAATACCGTCGGCCGTGACAGGATGATCGCGCACGTCCGAGAGATCGCCGCAGCCACGGATCTGCCGGTGAGCGCCGACCTCGAGAACGGCTTTGGCGATGATCCGGAAACCGCCGCCGAAACGATAAGGCTCGGCGCGGCGGCCGGGCTCGTTGGCGGTTCAATCGAAGACTCCACCACCCGTCGAGACGATCCGATCTACGAGCTTGACCGTACGGCTGAGAGGGGCCGTGCTGCCGCCGAGGCGGCGCCTTCGCCTCCCTTCCCTTTCACGTTGACGGCGCGCGCCGAGAACCTCCTGTTCGGACGAACCGATCTGAACGACACAATCAAGCGGCTGCAAGCCTATCAAGACGCAGGCGCGGATGTCCTGTATGCACCGGGCCTCGCGAGCAAGGACGACATCGCCGCGGTAGTCAGCTCGCTGGATCGCCCGGTGAATGTGTTGATGGGACTCGCAGGGGTCCGGCTGAGCCTGGCCGAACTTTCGGAGATCGGGGTGAAACGAGTCAGCGTCGGGAGCGTGCTCTCGCGAGTCGCCCTTGGCGCCTTTCTCCGCGCCGCTGAGGAAATGCGCGATCACGGAACGTTCAACTTCGGCGAAGCAACCGTGAGCTTCCGGGATATCAGCGCGATGTTTGGCAGTTCCAGATCTTAGGGAGAAGCCTATGACTAGTTTCTGGCAGGATGTTCGTTACGGCTTCCGAATGCTGTCAAAGAAGCCCGGCTTTACGCTGATCGCGGTGATGACGCTAGCGCTGGGAATCGGTGCGACAACTGCTATCTTCACGGTTGTCAACGCGGTTCTACTGCGTCCCCTGCCGTGGCCGGCGCCCAGCGACCTGCGATGAAA
>CAZOOE010000550.1:0-4584 GCA_964581275.1 uncultured Clostridia bacterium | reverse complement strand
CCCCTAGGATCGGAAGCTTCAACTTTCCATAGTAATCATTTGCTGGCACGCCGAACAGGGAAACACCCGCGTTTCGGATTCTTTGAAAGGGATGCATAATCTTCCCGGAAATCGCGATCGGCAACCCGATGGTTGGTCGAATAGTAATCCCGCACGCCTTTTGCCGCTCTACGGATTGCGCGGGGTGCCCCCGCTCACGTAAATGAAATCATCGCGGCGGTCGTGCGCCCACGAAGGCGCTTGATTTGGCGAGCCTTCGCTGGTTCCGGCCGAGCGCTCCTTGCCGTAGCTGACGGTCTGAATCCTTGAACCGTCCACGCCCAACGAGGCCAGGAACTCTTTTGCGGCTTGCGCGCGCCTCTCACCCAATCCGATGTTGTACTCTTCGGTCCCACGCGGGTCGCAGTTCCCCTCGATACGAAACGCAATCGAGCGATTCGGCCCCTGGGTCAGCCACTCCGCGCCACGTCGCAACGAGTCCCGCGATTCGGGCGTGAGATCTGCCTTGTCGAGCTCAAAGTAAACCGTCCTCACCATCTGGTTGAATATCGCGGCGATTGTCGGGTTCGGCCCCCCGGTGCTGGTTCTCGGCCTGTCCCCAGGGGGTGCTTCCTCGGTGACGGTGACGCGCGCAGAAGCATTCTCCGTTCCTCCGGCGCCTGTGGCTGCTGCGTCATAGGTAGTGGACTGCGACGGGCTGACAACCCGCGAGCCGGAACTGGGGACTGTTCCCAGCTCGCTGATCGTAACTCGGTCCGCATTGTTCGAAGTCCATCGAAGCGTGGTGCTCTGTCCGCGCGTAATGGCCTCTTGGTCAGCCGAGATGCGAATGGTCGGACGAGCCGGGCGGGGGGTGACCGCAACGACCTTGCTGTCGCGGGCCTCTTTCTTACCGCGCGTCGCGATCGCAGTGAAGGTCGTGGTGTTGTCGGGGGTGAACACCTGCGCCCCGGTCTTATCCACCGGCTTTCCGTTGAGCGAAACCTGCTTCGCGTCTTTAGAGCTCCAGGTCACGCGAACGTCTTCGCCTTGTTGAAGCCGATCCCGCGACACCTGGAGTTGAACCTTTGGCTTTGCGCATCCCACTACGCCGCTCAGAATTGAAGCAGTAAAGATGATCGCAGCTATTCGCGAAGACTTTCTCTCCATCACAAGCTCCTTTGCGTCCGATCACGATCGAGTATGAAACCGCAGGGTCACGGCGGCTCGATCGTCGGCGCTGAGTGAAATCACTTTGCCCACGTAGGCGAACGGCCGCCACCGCGTGTTAGTGCGCGTTGGCCGGTGCCGTCGATATGTGCTTGCCAAACTTCCCATCTGCCCGAGCGGTTTGACTGAAACGAAATATGCCTGCTCTCAGGTGACCACGTCGGACTCTCGTTTCGCCCCTGTGATGTTAGCTGAATTAGCTGGCCGGATGCTACATCGGCCACAAAAACCTGAAAGCTGCCAGCACCCCCGTAGCTGAACGCAACGTATCGGCCATCAGGTGACCAGGAGGGCGAATCGGCCTGCCCGCCTCGCGCGATCAGAGGCCGTTGATTCGCGCCGCTCGAGTCCATCACGTACACCTGCGGCGTGCCCGCCCGATCAGATATGAACGCGATCTCGCGCCCGGTCTGCGGATTCCATCGCGGCGAGATATTGATCCCTTTTGATGTCCGAGTCAGCCTGCGTGCACCCGAGCCGTCAAGGTTCGAGACATAGATCTCCATCGAACCGTCTCCGCCTAGCGCAGAGCTGAACGCAAGTTGTCCGCTCGGAGAAATCGTCGGCGAAGTAGTAGTCGCGTTGAAACTGGTTCCGCCAAGGAGACCGCCCTCGGCCGAACGAACGACGATATTGGGGACCCCGGTCTTGTAGCTTACGTATGCGAGGTAGCGCCCATCGGGAGAGAATTGCGGGAAGCGAACAATCGGTCCGTCGCTGGCAAAATTGCGCTGATTGAAACCGTCGTAGTCCATCACCTTGATCGAGTCACCCGAAACATAAGCGATCTTCGATGTTGCAATGCCGTCCCGACCAGTCAGCAGTTTTACAGCCTCGTCTGCAAACTCGTGCGCGATTCGCCGCGGATCACCGGTGTGCCTCGACGCGATCAGCTGCTGCTTTGTCTTCACATCGTAGAGATAGGTGTCGGCGGAGATTACTCCGCCGGTGTTTTGAAGATTGCCGAAAGCAACGTAGTCAGCCTTGACCGGGTCGGCGCTCCAATCGTCGAACCTCAGCGATGCAGGATCGGGAACAAGCGTCTTTGGGTAGAGGCTCTTGCCGACCATCCCCGATACCGCGGCGAAATCGAGGTCCGCCCACAAGACTTGATTGAAAGTGCTCGTCGCCGCTTCAAGACCGGCTGATCTGGAGATGAAATCGGCGACGGCCAGATTGGGACCGTTTCCCGGCGTTACGATGATCGTCCCGATTTGCTTTCGCAGGTCCTCTTGCGGTGGCTGGGTCTGTTGACGCGCTGCCACCTCAGAAATCACTGGCAGTACCGATGCCAGAATCAAGGCGAACGGAACGGATGCTCTAGTCTTCATATCTGAAACCGAGGCCACGGAGGCAGCATGGACTTTAGTCTGTGTCCACGAATGTCCTTATTGCAAAGCTGCCGGACAGAGACTGAAGTCTATGCTACTTCATTTCGGATAGCGGAACCAAACTTCTGCCGTCGCCTCTTGCGCGCTAGTCAGGAATCCTGACGGAAACGGCGGCAATGGGTCTGCGGCAATCACCGCCCGCTCGGCCGCGTAGTTCACCTGCGCGTTTGCAGAGCGCTGCTTGATATAAGCTGGAGCCACTCGGCCACCCGAGACCGACAGAATCCGGCCGTCTCTGGCAATCTTGACCAGGATCACGACATACTGAGTGCCGCCTGAATCGATCGCCGGCGGTGAGTAGTTCCGACCTAGGATCGCCTGAATCCGGCGACCGTACTCGGAGCCTCCCGGCAACCCAGTCCCACCTCCAAACCCGCCCCCAGAGCCAATTCCAACACCCCCAGTCAAAGCGGTGGGCGTTGGGCTGCCAAAGCTGCGGCCGACCTGCGCGGTCTGATTCGTCGAGCGCCCTCTTTCATCTTTGCCGGTGAAGACCCTTTCCTGCTGATTGACGACCGGCCGATCGGTCTTGAGCGTTTTTGGGTCGGGGATGTCCTTCTCGGTTGGTGGAAGCAGCGCCTCGGAATTCGGATCGGGTCGGCGGGCAGTCTCAACTAGCATATTGTTGATCGCGTCATCGGTATCGCCGAGTTGAGAGACGGGCTGGGGCCTGGCAAATCCAAGTATGGCGGATTTGTCGGCAACCCCGACCTCAATCGAACCGCCCCCGCCTTCTCCGCCTTCGCCAGGACCTGCGGCCACTATTTCAGAAGACACCGCACGATTGAACGCAACAAACATCGCCGCAAAGAGGATCACGTGCAAGGCTATTGACAGCGCCACGCCACGCCGCGACGACTTGTCGGCTTCGACCCACTCATCGCTGAATGTGACCAGCTCTGCCATCCTGAGCTCCTACTACCGTTCGTACTACGAACACTCACCGAGTCACTTCTTCTTCACCGTCGGCTCAGTCACCAGGCTCACGTCAGCCCCGGCCTGCTTGGCGATATCGAGCACGTACGCGATTATTCGATAAGGAGTCTCACCGTCTCCTCGCACATAGACCTTGCGCTCACCCGATTGCCCGAGCTTTTCCGGGAGCAACTTTGGCAGATCGTTGACGTTGATCTGTTTTGCCTCCGCTTGAGTGCTGAGGTAGACGTTCCCGTCCTTGTCGATGCTTACCACGACCGCCTTGGGCCTTGGCTGCTCCGCGCGAGTTTCCTGGGTTTTGGGTAGATTGACCTCGATCCCGGTCTGCAGAATCGGCGCGGTAACCATAAAAATGACGAGCAGCACCAGCATCACGTCTACCAAAGGCGTGACGTTGATTTCGGAAAGGGAACTTTGAGTTCGCCCGCGCTGATCGGTGAAAGCCATTTATTTGCTCATTGATTCATTGATTCCTAAACGTTTGCTTTGACGTAATGGCGCTCCACAAGGTTGATCAGTTCCAATGAAAACCTGTCGATTACTCCGGTCAATGCTTTGATCCTGTTTAAGAAGTGATTATAGAAGATCGCGGCGGGTACGGCTGCAGCGATCCCCGCGGCTGTGGCAATCAGCGCTTCTGCAATGCCGGGCGCGACCGATTGAATAGAGGAGGCGGATGCGGTACTCAACCCTCGGAATGCGATGATAATGCCCACGACCGTCCCAAAAAGGCCGATAAACGGCGAAGCATTGGCGGTTGTGGCCAGCCACGTCAGCCGCTGTTCCATCCGCGAGACTTCTGCGATGGTCGCGGATTGCAGAATCCGGCTCAGCGCGTCGACGCTCCTGACTCGGCCTTGGCCTTCGCTTATCTGGTTGTTTATCTCGTCATAGCCTGCCAGGAAGACGCGGACCAGGGGCGAACGCCCATTCGTGTCCGCGCCTTGCGATAACTCCGAGAGCTTTCCGCCACGCTGAAATCGGGAATCAAACTCTCCCACCCCATTCCCGGCGGCTCGGAGCCCGGCCGATTTCATGAGCCGTATGG
>CAZOOE010000549.1:1853-4590 GCA_964581275.1 uncultured Clostridia bacterium | reverse complement strand
GGGCATCGCCGCGGTTACAACGCTCGGCCGAACGGAGCTGCCAAGCCTACCATCTAGCCCGGGAGCGCAGGGCTTCATCCCTGATGCGCAGGCATCCTTGCCCGCTCGCTTTTTTGCAGGTGGAGGCAGGCAGGGATGCCTGCGCTCCCGGGGATCTGGCAGTTTCTCATACCACCTCTCACTCTATCGCTCGGTTCACCAGACATACCTAAATGGGTGACATGTTGTTTGTTTGACTCACCCAGGTGCTTGTACGAGAATCGATTCATCCGTCCATTCAGCGTCGCGGTCATCGCCCTTTTGGATGTTGTGACTGTGACTACTTACTGGTTCTCGAGTCAGTCTATCGGAGGTAGATATGAAAACTTCAGCCCCCACCCATCGGCACGGTGTATGCAGTGCTCTTTCACTCGTAGTGTCGGCAGTCGTGTTGGTCGCTGCTGGTGTAACGCTTCACGCACAAGGTAGCGCGGTTCGGGTCGAGACCTTTTCCTTGAAGCTCAACGGCGAAGTCGTGGTTGAGAATCCGCGCGGGTCAACTCGCGTTGAATCATGGGACTATCAAACCGTGCGCATCGTGGCCGAGAAGAAGGACGCGAGCGGTAGTTCCATCGAGCCGGGCGAACTTGTTTTGATGCGCGCGCAGAACTCGGTGATCGTCCAATGTAGGCAGGGGTCCGGCCGCGTTGATCTGACCCTCTACGTGCCGAACGGCGCGAGACTCCAGGTGACCGGCGGCGTCTGGCCGGTCGATATTGGCGGCGCCCTAGCAAGCGCGTTGGTGGATACTACAAGTGGAAGCATTTCCTATCGCCTGCCGTCCAATGATGATGCGCGCGTCGCGATGCGTTCCCGGATGGGAATCGTGCTCTCAAACAGTCCGCTTACCCCGAAAGGAGAGAGTGGCACGCGCAGCCTTGAAGGACAAATCGGAACCGGCGCCGCACAAGTAATCCTGAACAGCCAGAAGGGAAATGTGACTCTCACTCCGGGGCCCAATCTCTCTGCAAGTGCCAGGGCCTCGAAGACCGAGACCCTTGCAGCGAACACGCAACCTGCGCGAGGTGCGACACCGACCGCGTCGGACGTCGACAGTCAAACACGCGTTGCGCCGCGGGCCGATGTTACCTCTCAACAGACGAGACGCGATCCAATTCGGCAGGACGATGTGGATGTGAACGATCCTGGGTCGACGAGACAGGCTGTTCAGAGCAATGGTTCTGTTGTCTTCGCCGGGAGCGACCGAAGCGATGACTCAAGCAGGACAACGACCAGTGGTCCATTCACTCGTCCTCGGCGCGAACGCAACACCAGTGGGGGAGATTCCGGCTTGAAGGTTCGCATAATCCCTGCAAGTGAGCCCCCTCGAAGTTCGAAGGATGCGGCAGGATCAGTGTTTGATCAACCGACCGATGAGGAGGAAGCGCAAAAGGGCGGCAAGTCCTCGACCAAGGGCTCCGTCTCGAGCCCATCTCGTTCGGTCCCCACCTATCCAGCAAGCGGGCCCGTCACGCTCGGCGGTAGCGATCGCTCCGATGACAGCTCCACCAAGGCGCGCGTTGGACCACTGGAACGGGATCGCCAGGCTAGAAACACAAGCGGAGGAAACTCTGGCTTGCGGGTCAGAATCATTCCTGCCAACGTCCCGCCGGGCCCGTCGCGCGAGTCGAACTCCGTTTTCGATCAGCGCGATGAACCAACGCAAGGCTCCGCGGGGGGAGGCACTTCTACGGAAGGCCCTTCCAGGGTGGAACAAACTTCTCGATCAGACGATTACCTGCAGCGAGGCGCGAACACACAACGTGCCGATTCGGTTACCGGAGCCGATGACGAGATGGCGTCGACCAATTCGCGGGGCGCGGCGCCGCCGGTCTTGCGCAGGACCGTTACCGCGGACTCATCGAGTGCGCCGGCGACTGGTGAAGCCGGGACAATTGCAAAGAGTCCGGATGAAGACGCTATTGTGCTAAAGGCTGCGCTCGTCAGCCTCAACGTGTCGGTGACAAACCGCGCCGGGGTCGCTCTGGCAAATCTGAAGAAGGAGGATTTCGAAGTTGCAGAGAACAGCGAGCCGCAGAAGATCGAGTTCTTCCAACCGACGACTGCCCCGTTCAATCTGGTTCTGGCTCTTGATCTTTCAGGCTCGATCAAAGACAAGCTGGACATTGTGAAGTCTGCCGCACTGCGGTTCGTCGACGTGCTCGGCCCGCAGGACCGAGTCGCGGTCGTAACCTTCACCGACGAGATCCGAGTTGTGTCTCATTTGACCAATGATCGTGAAGAACTGAAGCGCCGGATCAAGGCCGTGGATCGTTCGCAAGGTGGGACGGCATTTTATGAAGCTCTCTGGTTTTCGCTGGTGGACACGCTGCGCGGGACTCGCGGACAACGCAACGCGATAGTGGTGATGACCGATGGCGTGGACAGCTCGCTTGACCGTTACAATCCCATGCAAAGTCGCGTGTCCTTCAATCAGTTGGCGCGACGGCTCGAGGAGTCGGACGTGATCGTCTTTCCGATTTACTTGGACACAGAGTACGAGGAAGTGTTCGAGCGCGGTAACAGCTCATCGGAGGCCTACGCGGTTGCGCGTGATCAGCTCGAGCGGATCGGCGAGCTGACCGGTGGACGGATGTTCAAAGCCGAAAAAGTCGGTGATCTTTCAGGCGTCTAAAAACAGGTACAGGCTGCCATTCCCCAGGTTTACAGCTTTGGGGTATTACCAGCAAAACTCGAA
>CAZOOE010000549.1:0-1843 GCA_964581275.1 uncultured Clostridia bacterium | reverse complement strand
AAGTGTGGCGTCGTTAGGGCGTCTGCACACAGGGTGCTGATGGCATTCGCACGGTGTACAGCGGTGGGTAATGTCCGACAAACACGGGACACGATGGGACATTCCGCCGGGGGAGAGTGTGCGTGAACCGGCCCGACGCAGCGGTGCGCACTCGAAAGTGATACTACGCGAAGTGATTCGTGATGCCTGAGGTGGGAGGTTGAAGAGGTGGAAAGGTAAACAGGAAGGCCAGAAAGCAGAGACGCCGGATCCCAACCTGTGATCCTGTCATTTCTTTGTCGGCGTTGAATTCTTTTCTTGCCCTGTTCTACTCAGTTGCCTTTCCCTTCGGTCTCTGGTTGGAAGCGAGAGTTTTCTTGCGCATGCGGATCGAAGTGGGAGTGACTTCGACCAGTTCATCTTCGCGTATGAACTCGAGCGCCTGCTCAAGAGAGAGCTCCCGGAATGGCACAAGTCGCATCGCGTCATCCGCCGATGACGCACGCATGTTGGTGAGCTTCTTTTCCTTTATGACGTTGACATCCAGGTCGACGTCGCGGGCGTTCTCGCCAACCACCATTCCTTCGTACACTCCCGTCCCTGGCCTGACGAAGAGCTCGCCACGCTCCTGCAGGTTGAAAAGCGCATAAGTGGTCGCCGGGCCCGGCCGGTCCGCAACCAGCGCGCCGCTGATGCGCTGCGAGATCATCCCCTGCCATTCATCCCATCGTAAGAAGATCGTGTTCAACAAGCCGGTGCCTTTTGTGTCCGTGAGGAATTCGCTGCGGAATCCGATCAGACCACGCGACGGGATCTCAAATTCCATGCGCACGCGACCGGTTCCGTGGTTGACCATCTTGGTCATCCGGCCCTTTCTTCTGCCGAGCGCCTCGGTGACGATGCCGATAAAAGTCTCGGGGCAGTCGATCACCGCGAGCTCGATCGGCTCCAGTGTCTTGTCCCCTTCTCGGCGAGTTATTACCTCCGGCTTGGACACCTGGACCTCGTATCCCTCGCGCCGCATCATCTCGATCAGGATCGCAAGTTGGAGTTCGCCACGGCCTGACACCTTAAAGGTATCCATGGTGTCGGTAGACTCGACTCGAATCGCGACGTTTGCAAGAGCCTCCTTATCGAGACGCTCTCGGAGTTTGCGGGAGGTGACAAACTTTCCTTCGCGCCCGGCAAACGGCGAAGTATTTACACTGAATAGCATCGAGATTGTGGGTTCGTCGATGTTGATTCGCGGAAGTGGCTGCGGGTCCTCGGCTGAGGAAACAGTCTCGCCAATATAGATGTCTTCGATTCCTGCGAGCGCCACTATCTCACCCGCCGCGGCGCGGTCGATCGGCGGCTGCTTCATTCCCTCAAAGGCGTAAAGCTTCGTCACCTTTGTTCTCTCCACGCGGCCGTCGAGCTTGCATATCGATATCTGATCGCCAACTGCCACTGAGCCGGAGAAGATCCTTCCAATCGCGAGCCGTCCGACATAATCGTTGTAGTCCAGGTTTGCGACGAGCAACTGGAGCACTCCGTCGGTCGGCGCGGCCGGTTTTGGGATGGCTGTCAGAATTTGATCGAACAACGGGCGCAAGTCCGAGCTCTCATCGGCGAGTTCGCGTTTCGCAACGCCGTCGCGCGCTATCGTGTAGATGATCGGGAAGTCTGCTTGCTCTTCGTTTGCGTCGAGGTCGATGAACAGATCGAAGACTTCGCTGACGACCTCTTCGGCGCGCGCATCCTGGCGGTCGATCTTGTTGATCACGACGATTGCGGGGCGGTTCAGGGCGAGTGCTTTAGACAGCACATAGCGAGTCTGCGGAAGCGGGCCCTCGCTGGCATCCACCAGTAGCATCACACCGTC
>CAZOOE010000548.1:0-4590 GCA_964581275.1 uncultured Clostridia bacterium | reverse complement strand
GCTTCGGGTGAACGATGTCATCCTTCATCAAAGACAGAAGGTCAGTGCCGCCCGCCAGTATTTCAGCATCGGCCCAACTGCTGCCGAGTAAGGCGACTGCTTGCTCTTTTGTGGTAGGGTTGGCGTATTCAAATCCTCGCATTGCTGCCTCCCTTCTTTTCGAGCGCTTCAAGCACTCGATCCGGCGTGAGCGGCAAAGACGGCACGCGCACTCCGATGGCATTTGCTACGGCGTTCGATATGACCGCCCCGGGTGAAACGGCTGGCGGCTCTCCAAGCCCGATTACGCCGCGCTCGTCGTAGCCTTTCCCCGTCATCATGTGCACCACCAACTCGCCGATGTCCCCGATGCCCGCAAGCTTGTAAAACTCCATGTTCGGGTTCAGCATTCGGCCGGTCTTGGCGTCCATGATCTTCTCTTCGTAGAGCGCCCAGCAGACCCCCATGATCAGTGCGCCGTAGACCTGACTCTCGGCGGTCTTCAGATCGATGATCAAACCGCAGTCCTGGACGGCGACTATTTTGTTGATGCGCACGATGCCCGTCTCAATATCGACCGAAACATCTGCCATCTGAGCCCCGCCTACTCCCTGGTCGGTCAGTTTTCCAGGCCCGGGATTCTTGCCGCGAACGGTGATCGGTGTTGCGGCCAGCTTCGAGCAAGCCTGGGCCCAGGTCAATGATTTGCTCGGGTTTGCCTTTACGCGGATCGAGCCGCCGACCGCTTCCAATTCCTCCGGTTTGGCTTCGAGCGAGGGAGCGACCTTGGCCAAGATCTGATCGAGGGCGTCAAGCGACGCGCGTCGAGACGAAGCACTTATACCCCCGATGGTCGTACTCCCACCCGAACCGCCGGATGCCGGGTAACTGCTGTCTCCGATCGTGATCTTAACGGCGCTCAGCGGTAGCCCGAGAGTGTCGGCCACAATGATGTTCAGGGCCGTTCGTGTTCCCGTCCCCAGGTCCTGCGTACCCATCTTCAACTCAACCGATCCATCGGGTTGAATTGTCAGGTCGCAATCGCTGGGATGCCCCTGACCACCCCAGGTGTGAATCGACAGCCCCAGTCCGCGCTTGATCGGCCCGGCGGTCTTGTCGCCGCGCGCGTGCCAATTCTTCTTCCACCCAATCAAGTCCGCAGCAATCTTCAACTCGTCGGAGTAGATGTTGGCGCGCTGTCCCGTCAACTCGATGTTCTTAATGAAGAAGTCAAACGGGTCCATGCCGATGGCTGCGGCGGCGTCTTCCAGCGCGGTCATCGTAAGCGCGCATGCTTGCGGGTGATTCGGTGCGCGCCACGCTCGCGCGCTGCCAACGTTATTGACTATATTGGTATGCTGCTTACGCTGATTTGGGATATTGAAAATATAGGGTAAGGGGGGTGAGCCTCCTCCGCCCACACCGCCGGACCCCCAGGATTGAGACTCCCACGCGGTGAGCGTGCCGTCCTTCTTAACACCAATCTTCACCTTGGCGTAGTCGGAGGGCCGCGCCCCGGCGACCATCAGCTCGGCATCCCGCTCGTTGAACATTTTTACCGGTTTGCCACCGGCCTTCTTGGATAACCGCGCCGCGGTGATGTCCCATTCGTCGGGTCCGAACTTGCTCCCGAATCCGCCGCCGATGTGATCTTGCTGGACACGAACATTGGTCGCCGGAATCTCCAGCGGCCTCGCGATTTGGGCCACGGATCCGGAGACTGCTTGAGTCGAGAGGTGCGCCAACACGTTCTCGCCTTCCCACTCCATCACCGAGCCGTGAGGCTCGAGACAGCAGTGCGTGATTACCGGCAAGCCGTAAGAGCCCTCGATCGTAACCTCCGCTTCGCCGAAGCCTTTGTCGGGGTCACCCACCTTGTTCTCGTTGGCAGCACGGAGATAAGCCTCGCCCGCGGTTTTGGGGTCCGTGTCGATTACAAGATGCGGAAGAACCTCGTATTCGATTTTGATCGCGCGCATCGCATCTTCAGCAGTCGGCTCATCGATGGCCGCCAGCGCGACGATCGATGCGCCAGCCCACTTCAACTCATCGGTCGGTGTGCCGGGCTGAGCCATGATATGGATAGCCTTTACTCCGGGCATCGCCTCGGCTGCGCTTGTGTCGATGCTTTTCACTCGCGCGTGGGCGTACGGAGATCGGACGATTTTGCCGAAAAGCATGCCAGGCCGATTGATGTCAAAGGAATACTTCGCGCGCCCGGAAACTTTCTGCGGTCCGTCAATTCTGGAAACGCGTTTTCCGATCAGGGTGCGCTTGTCAGCATCGGGCCACTTGTATTCAGCCATTGCGCTTCCCTCCCTTCGGAGCCGCCTGCGCGACTGCCGCTCGAACGCCCATGTAGGTTCCGCAGCGGCAGAGATTGCCGCCAAGACCCTTTCGCACTTGCTCCGGTGTCGGGTTGGCGTTCTTGTCCAGAAATGCCTTGCTGGCGACCACAAAGCCCGGTGTGCAGAAGCCACATTGCTGAGCGTCGTTGTCGATAAACGCCTGTTGAACCGGATGCAGCGTATCGCCCTGCATCAGCCCTTCAACGGTGGTGATCGACTTGCCTTGCGTCTCGATAGCCAGCACTGAGCAGGAGTAAACGGGCTTGCCGTCAACGATCATTGTTCAAGCTCCACAGTGTGCCCGGTCACAGACGCGCTTTGCGCCGGTCAGGTCGAGCTCGTTGCGGAGGGCCTCGAGCAGCGTCACCCGCGGCTCGACATCCGCGTTGTAGCTCTTGCCGTTGATTGAGAGTTTGAGTGGAACCTTGCCTGGGCCATAAACCCTAACTTCAGCCCCAGGGACCTTGATGACACGATGGCCAATCACTAACGGGACCGATAGCGAGATGCCCGACGCCTTCAAGAAGGTGCGCCGCGATAGCCCCGAGCCTTTCTCTTTCACTTTGTCATCATCTTGCATCCGTCGCCTCCTTTTGAGTGCGCGACAAACGTCAGTTTGTCGCGTTGTCTATCAGTGCGTCGTCAATGACACACTGAGGTTTGTCGGACTATTGCGGTCTTTCCCTGAACTCGAGTTCATTCCGGCAGCAGGGGCAAAGCCCCGGCGTATACGCGGTAATGCTGCAGACGTCACAGTAATAATAGATGTCGTACAGCTTGCCCTCTTTGACTGACTGCACCTTGATTATTTCGAGTTGGTCGCCGTCCCGCAACCGCGCGGTGAGCTGAAGTTCGCGCTGGCGGACTCTAGCGTCCGTGAAGACCGCCGTCATCGCATCAGTCGGCAGGAACTTGTAGAGTCTGCCATCTTTACTCGCGAATCCAAATCGACTCCCCGTTTCGCCGCAACCAAAAAGCGCCTCGACTTCTCGTCCCGCGGCATTGAGGCATACGGCGCGCCCTCGAATCACAGCCAGGGTATGAGGTTCGCCCTGGAGGTTAGTTGAATCAAGCTCGGCAGCGCGCGATGAAGCCGGCATCGGGAGAACTATCGTTGCCAGCAGCGAGACTAGAACCCGACTCATCACTGCGTCAATCCTGAAACGGTCAACTCGCAATCCAGTAATGAAATTCATTGTGGAGAACAGGACTGTCCACTGGAAGCCGGCCGGCCGAATTCAACTTTGCTTCTTACCGCCTCGACTTGTTTCGGCCGCTACCTTACCATACTTAAGGTTAGTGGAGCAACGAACCGGCGTCGCGAAGAGAGGCTAAGGTCGCCGCTCATCGTCGATCGAACGAAGCGTAACGGTTGGGCAATTCCGCACGTAATGTTTAATAGGGGCCCCGTTCCAAGCCGGCGGCGCGGCTCCGCGCAAATCTAACTGCATAACAGGCAGAGAAAGAACCTGGACGTGAGCGACGATCTGACGAAATTAGAGCAGCTTGATGTTGGGTCTGCGGCGGACCGCGAGTGGGACGTTGTCGTCGTCGGCGCGGGACCGGCGGGCTCGATGGCGGCGCTTAACCTGGCTAGACGCGGGCACCGTACGCTGCTATTGGACAAAGATACGTTCCCGCGCGACAAGGTCTGCGGCGACGGCCTGATCGCGGACTCAGTGCGCTGCTTGACGCGCGCGGGGCTCTACGAAGAGATCCGAACGCGGAGCCTGAAGTCCGAGCTCGGAACCGTGTACAGCCCGTCGAGAATCTGTTTCGACGTGCCCGGCGAATTCCTGACCCTGAAGCGGGTTCATCTCGACGCACTGATCGTAAGGAAGGCGATCGAGTCGGGGGCCGCTTTCTGCCAGGCAAGGGTGACCGGCGTCGAGGTTCAACCAAACGCCGCTATCTTGCTCTCGCTCAACGATGCTCCAGCGCGGCTGAGTTCGCGTATTGTTTTTCTCGCGACCGGCGCAAACGTTGAGATGCCTTCCAGGCTTGGCCTTGTGACCCAGCATCGCCCATCCGCAATAGCGCTTCGTTGTTACGTTCGCTCCTCCGTTTCACTCGATCGGCTGGTGGTATCCTACGATCGCTCCATAACCCCGGGCTACGCCTGGATCTTTCCACTCGCCGATGGAGAGTTCAACATCGGATGCGGAGTCAGCTACCGAGACCAATCTATGTCGCGAGTCAATTTACCGGATTCGTTCAAATCGTTTAATGTCAGCTTCCCTTTTTCCCCCTGAGATGTTAGGCC
>CAZOOE010000547.1:0-4609 GCA_964581275.1 uncultured Clostridia bacterium | reverse complement strand
GGGAGCTGTTTTCGTTAGCATCGGTCAGCGGACCAGTGATTGCAGGGGTAAACGTCAATGACAGAGAACAAAATCTTAGAGCTACCAATCCTCCCGTTGAGGAATACTGTGATTTTTCCGTCGGGCATCACGCCGCTAACCGTGGGACGCCCGTTGTCGCTTGCGGCGGCGGAAGCTGCCCTGTCCACCGAGGAGAAGCTGCTGGGAGTTGTGGCGCAACGAGAAGACAACGAGACCGAGCCGAGTCCCGACAATCTTTATAAGGTCGGCACCGTGGTGGTTATAAATCGAATGATGCGGTCACCAGGCGCTGAAGAAGTGCTGCATCTGATAGTGCAGGGGCAGGAGCGGTTCCGGATAATCGAATTCACCAGCCAGACGCCTCATCTGGTGGCGCGAGTCGAGGTCTTACCCGAACCGATTCGCGAGAAGACCCCGGAGGTCGAGGCACTTCAAAGAAACATCCAGGTACTGGTTCAGAAGGCGCTCAGCCTTCTGCCAAACGTTCCGCCGGAAATTCGAAACATCATAGTTCAAGCCGACGACGCGGTGCGGCTCGCTTACTTTCTGGGTTCGGTGCTCGATCTGAATGTAATCCAGGAACAGGCGTTGCTCGAAGCCGACACCGAAAGCCAGCTGCTTCACCTGATGCACACATACCTCGCTCGCGAAGTTGAGGTATTGGAGATCAGGAGCAAGATCGCGAATCAGGCCCAGGAAGAACTCGGCAAGGCGCAGCGAGACTTCATTCTGCGCGAACAAATGAAGCAGATTCAGAAGGAGCTTGGCGAGGGCGAGCCCGAACAAGCCGAAGCACAGCTTCTGCGCGAACGAATCGAGAAAGCCGATTTACCCGATGAAGTGCGCGCCGAAGCGGATCGTGAACTCAAGAGGCTCGAGCGCTTGCCAACCGCGGCGCCCGACTATCACGTCATTCGAACCTATCTGGATTGGATACTCGATCTCCCGTGGAAAAAGTCGACCGCAGAGGATCTGGATCTTAACCGGGCGCAGACGGTGCTCGACGAAGATCATTACGATCTGGAGGAAATAAAACAACGGATACTCGAGCATCTTGCAGTAATAAAGCTCAATCCGAAAACGAAAGCGCCAATCCTCTGTTTCGTCGGCCCACCAGGCGTGGGTAAGACCAGTTTGGGACAATCAATCGCGCGGTCGATGGGCCGCCAGTTCGAACGCATGTCGCTGGGCGGAATGCGCGACGAAGCCGAGTTGCGCGGGCACCGCCGCACCTACATTGGCTCAATGCCCGGGCGCATCATTCAGGCGCTGCGCCGCGCCGGCGTCAACAATCCGGTGATGATGCTGGACGAAGTGGACAAGCTCGGAATGGATTTCCGCGGTGATCCTGCGTCGGCGCTGCTTGAAGTCCTGGACCCGGCACAGAACTTTTCTTTCAGGGACCACTACCTGGATTTGCCTTTCGACCTGTCGAAGGTGTTCTTTATCGCGACTGCAAACACGCTATCGCCGATCCCGCCCGCCTTGCGAGATCGGATGGAGATCATCAGGCTGTCGGGCTACACCGACGAGGAAAAGCTTCATATCGCCAAGCGGTACTTGATCCCGCGCCAAATAAAGGAGGCCGGCTTGAGCGAAGAGCAGCTTCAGTTTACCGATGAAGCGATTCAGGGGATCATCAGCCGGTACACTCGCGAGGCGGGTGTGCGACAGCTCGAACGCAGCCTGGGAAGCGTGGCTCGAAAGGTTGCGCTCAAGGTCGCTCAAAACCAAGGCAACGTATTCACGGTAAACGCCGGGGACCTTGAGGACTATCTGGGTCACGAGATGTTTTTCCATGAAATGGCTCGCCAACAGCTCCCAGCCGGCGTGGCGACGGGTCTTGCGGTGACCGACATGGGCGGCGAGGTCTTGTTCATCGAAGCCACGCTTTTGCCCGGAGCGAAAGGGCTCACGCTCACCGGTCAGCTCGGCGAAGTGATGCAGGAGTCGGCGAAGGCCGCCCTCAGTTATCTCTGGTCACACTCGGCCGAACTCGGGTTTGACTGCGCTGAGAAGTTCGAGAATAGCGGGGTGCACGTGCACGTTCCTGCCGGCGCGACCCCCAAGGACGGACCATCGGCGGGGGTCGCGATAGTCTCGGCGCTGGCTTCGCTATGCTCAGGGAGGCCGGTCCGAAGCGATACCGCGATGACCGGGGAGATCACGCTAAGCGGCCTCGTTCTGCCGGTCGGCGGCATAAAAGGCAAAGTGCTCGCAGCTCGCCGCTCCGGGATGAAGCGGGTTGTCTTGCCGAAGAAGAACGAGCCCGATCTAAAAGATATTCCCGAAGAAGCCTTGCGGGACCTCGAGGTTATTCTCGTCGAGCGAGTCGACGGACTTCTGCCACAAACTCTCACGCCAGCCAACGAAGAACGGGCCGAGATTCCAGTCTCCGAACGGGAACCGGTGACAACAGGGAACGAGCTGCGTGTTGAAGGCGGAGAAGCACACGCTTGACGCGCGGGTTCGGTTCGACAGTCGTGGCTTGACGACATCCTGAATATTGCAAATTGAAAATCGCAAATTGAAATTTGCTTATCAGCGTTGCGCAATGTTGGAATTTTGATTTGAGATTTTCGATTTGCAATTCTCAATTGAATCGTCCTCATTCGGATCACCAAAGTCTGACCTCCCTTCTGCTATACTTCCCAAGTTATGTATACGGAGTTATTCGAGACTATCTATCCCATCAACACGCCGAAGAAGGAAAAAGGCATCGCAGTGACCGCGGTTGACCCCTTCGCACTTGGAGACGAACTCGGATTCGAAGTCGGGGATCGCATATTGAAGGTCAATGGCCGCGAATTACTCGATTTCCTCGACTTTCAGTTCTATACCGGGAGTGAAGACCGCGTTCGGCTCGAGATCATCAAGAAAACAGCAGGAGCCATCGAAATTGAAGTTGAAGTCGGTGAAGGCGAAATCTGGGGGCTCGACTTCGAGTATTTCTCGCCGCGCCAATGCGCGAACGACTGCATCTTCTGTTTCTGCAACCAGAACCCTAAAGGTTCGCGCGAGTCGCTGTTCTTCAAGGACGAGGATACTCGTTTGTCGTTCCTTCATGGTAACTACACGACTATGTCTTCGATCTCCAAGATGGAGCTTGATCGCATCGTTGAACAGCGGCTGTCGCCTCAGTACGTGTCGGTTCACGCGACCGATCCCGAAATTCGCCGAAACCTGCTGGGGCGCAAACGTCCTGATGACGTGCTTGGTAAGATGCGATACCTAGCCGGACATGGCATCGAGCTTCATGCTCAGATAGTGCTGTGCCCTTCGATCAACGATGGCCGGGCGCTCAGCCGAACGATAAACGATCTGGCGGAGCTGCATCCGGGCCTTAGTTCGGTTGCGGTGGTTCCAGTGGTGTTCACGAGGCTCCACAATTATCACGACCGGCTTACCGCAGTGACGGATGCGTTCTCTACCGCGCTCATCAAAGAGGTTCGCCCGTGGCAGCGAGAATTCCGCCGCCGACTCGGGACCAATTTTGTGTATCTTGCCGATGAGTTCTATTTGCGTGCAGATCTGCCGCTCCCGGGACGTGCGCACTATGGCGACTACCCTCAGATCGAAGATGGCGTTGGTATGGTGCGCCGCTTTATCGTCGAGGCGAAGAGAACTCTGAGCCGCGATCTCGTCTCCGAGTTCGGGGTCGAACCGGGCTCGCTGCGCGGCACTGTCGTGACCGGCGAACTGTTTTCTCCGATCCTGTCGGGCTACGTTAACGAGTTGAACAAGAAATGTGGCACGATGCTCAAGGTCGCTGCCATCCGAAACCAATTCTTCGGCCCAGAGATTACGGTAGCCGGGCTGATGTCCGGTGGCGATGTGCTGTCGGCGAGAGGTTCAATAGATGGAGACTTCCTGATTGTTCCCGAGCAAGCGTGCCTGAAGTCAGGAAACGTCTTTCTGGATGACCTTACGATTGAGCATCTGGGAGCTGAGCTTCAGATGCCGGTATCGCACGGCGGAGGGTCGCTCCTGAGCTTGATTCGCAGCGCACGACAGCTGGAGAAATCTGAACGAAGGACCTAGTCGCCTCGCCTGCCCACAGAGGACTGCAACATTTGAAATCGAGGCGGTCGCTTTCTTTGGGATTTTTGCCTGGGACACGCAGGTCGAGAATTTCGATTTCCAATTTTTCGTAAATACTTCCAGAATCTCGGAAGGTGGTGGCATCTTGGCGAGCGACTGCTTTCAACTAAGAGCTTGCTCAAGTACGATTTGACCTACTGACCTGTTCGCGGTATCGGGATTGCTTATTCTAAGGCTGCACATCCTTAGAATCTCTACCATTCTGTTCTGAACTTGGGGAGAGGTCGCCGCTCGGGCACAGTGGCGACCTCCAATTTTTTGTCTCCTGTAAACGCTAACAAACCGCTGCGAAATGGCCTTCAAGATAGTCTCTTAGACAGCTAGCTTCCGGGCACGCCTCTCACGATTGCGATCTGGGCTTGAGGTGATTATCAAACCACTCCAGCACGGTGTTGTACCAAAGTTCCGAGTTTTGAGGCTTCAACACCCAATGACCTTCGTCCGGGTAGACGAGCAACTTGGACTCGACCCCTTGCCGCTGCAACGC
>CAZOOE010000546.1:0-4627 GCA_964581275.1 uncultured Clostridia bacterium | reverse complement strand
GGTCCTACAGGAAGTCTGGGAGGGCACGGGCAAGGCCGGTCTACTCAGTCAGAGTGCGATCGCCGACACAAGAATTTCCGAGTGTCCCAAAGGCCCCATACAAGCAATTCCGGTTCCAGGAGGCACGTTCTGGTTCGGTATTGGTGCGAACAAAGGGAGGAGTGATGCTTGTAACGCTGCCGATCTGCTCCGTCAAGAGATCGAGGGTATGGCCGATGATGGAACGCTCGCCGCTATTGACTTCCGCTGGCATACGAGCCTCAGCACTGAAGCGAGCACGATCTTTCAGTACGGTAATGCTCGGTCAAACGCTCTGATTTTTCTGCTGGTATTAGCTGGCCTCGTCCCCGTGTTGTTGGTTATGCTGTGGTTGGTTCGACGCCTGCAGACTGCGCGCCGCGAAGCTGAGGCAGCGCAGCGGCAGGCCGAAAGAGCCAGTCAAGCCAAGAGTGAGTTTTTGGCCAACATGAGTCACGAGATCCGTACACCCATGAATGGCGTGATCGGAATGACCGGATTGCTCCTCGATACTGAACTGATGCCAGAGCAGCGCGAGTATGCAGACATCGTGCGGAAATCCGGTGAAGCGTTGCTCACCGTGATCAATGACATCCTGGACTTTTCCAAGATCGAAGCGGGGAAGGTGGCAATGGAATCCGCATCTTTCGATCTGCGGCTGGTCATCGAAGAGGTGGCCGAAATGCTAGAGCCCAGAGCGGAAGAGAACGGCATCGATTTAGTGCTCCAATACCCGTCTGGGATCCCCCGGCACCTAGCCGGCGACGTTGGCAGAATCCGCCAAGTGATCACGAATCTGGTGGGCAACGCAGTCAAATTCACACGGAAAGGCCACGTTCTAATCTCTGTAAGCTGTCTGGGACAAGACTTGCAAATCGCGCAGATGCGCGTCGCCGTGATGGACACCGGCATCGGCATCCCTCCAGAAAAGGTGGGATCGATGTTTGAAAAATTCACTCAGGCCGACACTTCAACTACTCGGCGTTATGGGGGCACGGGATTAGGATTGGCGATTTCCAAACAACTTATCGAACTGATGGGCGGCTCCATCCACGTGGAAAGCGAGTTTGGCGTTGGTTCCACTTTTTCATTCAAAGTTCCGTTCTCTCTCAGCGCCGAGCCTTATCAAGCCCCCGTTCCTCTGATAGATCTGAGGGGCTTGCGTGTACTGATCGTTGACGATAACGAAGTCAATCGTCGCGTGGTGCATGAGCAGATCTCCAGTTGGGGAATGCGGAACGGAAGCTATGCCTCAGCTGAACAGGCACTTCACGCTCTGCGCGCGGCTCAGGCGAGTGGCGATCCTTACGATCTTCTGATCTCCGATTATCAGATGCCGGGTATGGACGGGGCGACGCTGGCCGCGCTGGTAAAGTCGGATCCCGCCATCGAGCAGACCGTGGTCGTGATGTTGACATCGATCGGCCATTGCAGCGAAGTCAGGGGTTTGGAAGGAGCCAGCGTCGATGCTTGTTTGCTAAAGCCCGTTCGGCACTCGCAATTGTTGAACACACTTGCCACGGCTTGGTCTAGGCGACTGGCACGAACCCCTGCAATTGGGGAATCAAAGACTCAGCGCGTACCGCCCTTATCAGCCAACTGCCGTTTTGCAGACTGCTCGCTCCGCGTGCTGGTTGCCGAAGACAATGTTGTCAACCAGAAGGTGGCGCTCCATATGTTGGAGAGACTGGGGGTCCGCGCGGATGTGGCCGCCAACGGCCGCGAAGCCGTCGAAATGCTACGAGTGCTGCCGTACGATGTCGTTTTCATGGACTGCCAGATGCCAGAGATGAATGGTTATGAAGCCGCCGCTCAGATTCGGCGCCGTGAGAGGCCGGATCGGCGTGTCGCAATTATTGCTATGACCGCTGAGGTGATTGCCGGTACACGCGAGCAGTGCATTCAAGCCGGCATGGACGATTTCATAGCTAAACCCGTCAAGCTCCAAGATCTAATCCAAGCCCTTGAAAAGAGGACCATCTTACCCGGAGGCGGTTCGCTCAATTCTCCGTTGCTCCCGCTTCCGTCAGCTTGAGACTTCGTTTTGCTTCAACAGGGTCCCGACTGCTCGAGTGCCCCGAACTTGTGGAGCAATTCAGACGATTTGCCTCGCGGACGTGAGTGAACGAACGACATGTTGCGAACCTCGACTTAGGTCGGCACGTTGTCTTCGAAGGCCGCCAAAACGCCGACCGCGTCCTGGATCTTTACCATCAAGCGGACATTTTTGCTCTGCCCAGCTTCGCCGAAGGCATTCCGGTGGTTTTGATGGAAGCTATGGCAATGGAAATTCCCTGCGTAACAACTTGGATCACTGGCATACCCGAACTGATTCGTAACGACGTAGACTGTCGCTGTCGGAAACTCGGTGCGGTCCGAGATTATTTCGAATGCGAGAGAGTGAAGCCACAAAGTCACCACAGGTTTGGCAATTGCGAAGGGAACGGGATTCACCGCGGCCATCAGTGGCGATTGGTGGCCGCAAGCGCAAGGGAACACCCGTAGAGGAGCGATTCTTCCTCGGACAATCATGGCTACCCGTATTCAGGCTGCGCGCCGCTCGTAGCGGTGATGGAGGCCGCCCACTTGGGGGATAGCTACGATGCGTCCTTGGTCCGGTGGCTGCTGTTCTTGCCTTTTTTTCTAGACCACTTTATAACCGCTCTTATCTTTCTTGATCATCGCTGTATCCTCCTAGCAAATTCTCCTAAAACCCGACTGAGCGCTTCGGTCATGACTCATGGACGCGCTGAAGGGCGAGCTCATACAAGATCTCCGTGTCGGTTCATTGCCTCGGCTTTATCGTCTCTCCGAACCGCCCATTTCTCGATCATCCCGCACACCGTGTCTGAATAGGCTTGGATATCCATGGGTTTCTCAACATATTCGCAAGCGCCAAGTGCGAGCGCCCGTTGTGCATCAGAATCTCTCCAAGATGAGCTAAAAACCACTACCGGCACGTCTTTCACAAGGCGTCGCTCTAAAACTTCGTGGCCAGAGATTTTTGGGAGGTTCAGATCTAGAATGACGAGGTCAAGCTTGAGATCGCGATTCGACAGCACGGCGAGCGCCTCTTCGCCGTCATGTGCGATATGAAGTGTGACTGGCAAGGTACAGTCGGCTATCACTTGGTTTGCCAGGAGCGCGTCTCCGGGCTCATCCTCGACGAGTAGAACCTCGACAGGCTTCATAAATTCCCAGTCGAGAGTATGATTCGATATTCGAGATCGTGTTTCGATCTTGGGGTTAGCGGTAGTGTTACATAACGACGAGTGCTGGTGATGAGTTTTTCGCCAAATGCAATCGGTTGCCGTCCGGATGGCCGGCCCGAGTCATGATATCTTATAGGACGTTATGAACTTAAGTGGCACAACAAAGAGAGTCCCAAGGATTCTAGTTGTGGAAGACAATCCGGGAGACGTCGTCCTTCTCCGGCTTGCGCTGGATGAACACAAAGAGGCATATCAACTCGATGTCCTGCAAGACGGGGAAAGACGCACTCCGGTTTGTTCGGGAAGAGCGAACGACCCACGGTATGCCTGTACCTTGTGCAATCGTGCTTGATTGGCACCTCCCTAAGCACAATGGCGCAGCAGTGCTGCAAGCGATCAGACAAGAGCCATCGCTGACTCATGTGAATGTTATTGCGTTTACGACTTCGATTAGTCCGAAAGAAGAGGCAGAAATTCTGAGCTTAGGCGTCCGCCTATATAGCCGGAAGCCGACAGATCTAGATGATTGGATCACGCTCGCCGGTCTGATCCTTGAGATTTGCCGCGAGGCTATGGCAGTGTAGCCCGAAGGTCGATCCAGGTCCGCGTTTTTGACGGAAGCCTCCGAGTCACGCCGGTTGCGGATAGGGCTCTTTCGCCTCCCGCTTTTTCCCCACGATAGCGCCTCACTGCGAGCCGTAATGATTCCGCTTCTCCAAGCGCTACGTCAATACCATGACGCCCCTGGAGTGGCGCTGCGCCGAAGGCCACGTTTGGAGCGCCGCGCCGAGTATGGTCAAGCCCACAGGCTACAGAGATCGGGGAACTTGGTGCCCGGTGTGTGCGAGGCTGCCCACCTACAGCTTGAAGGACATGCGAAAACTGGCTGGGCAACATGGTGGCGAGTGCCTCTCCAAAGAATATGTGAACGGTAAAACTCCGCTGCGCTGGCGCTGTGCGCAGGGCCATACCTGGGAAGCCAGTGCTCAACGGGTCGTATATGGATCCTGGTGCGCGCTGTGTGCACGCAACGCGAGGAAACTCAACATTGAGGAAATGCACGCGATTGCGCGCGCTCGCGGAGGAAGATGCCTATCGACGCAGTATATTAACTGCCGAACGCCACTTCGCTGGCAATGTGCCAAAGGTCACGTGTGGCTCGCCAAGCCGAACAAGGTCAAACCCTATGGCCCTGCTCAACATGGAAGTTGGTGCCCCGTCTGTAGGGATACTCTTGCCTAAAAGCGCAGGCAGCAAGATCAGAACCACAGATAACGGCGCACGAACTTGTATTCACGGGCGCCGGTTTCTAGCTGCATGTCGCCTAGCCGAAAGCCGTTCCAGAATTCCTGATCGTTTTCGGGACCGCCAAGCAGCACGCCGACGCGGCGCATCCG
>CAZOOE010000545.1:0-4642 GCA_964581275.1 uncultured Clostridia bacterium | reverse complement strand
GCTACGCATTGAGAGCGAACTGCACAAACGAATCATCAGTCAAAGCCGCGCGATTTCGGCGCTCTCGCGTGCCATCCGGCGCAGCCGTGCGGGGCTCAAGAACCCGAATCGCCCGGTTGGTTCATTCCTCTTCCTTGGTCCGACCGGAGTCGGGAAGACCGAAGTCGCCAGATCGCTCGCGGAGTTTCTGTTCGGGTCCGAGCGGGCCTTGCTTCGCTTCGATATGTCCGAGTACATGGAAAAGCACGCAGTTTCTAAGCTGATCGGCAGCCCACCGGGCTACGTCGGCCACGAAGAAGGCGGCCAGTTGACCGAGAAAATCAAGCGTAATCCTTATTCGGTTCTGCTGCTTGATGAGATCGAAAAAGCACATCCCGATCTCTTCAATATCCTGCTCCAGGTGCTCGAGGACGGGACGTTGACGGACTCGCTTGGTAACACTATCGATTTCAAGAACACCATCCTCATCATGACTTCGAACATCGGGGCTCGGTTCATTCAAAAGCGGGGCCACATGGGCTTCCAGGCGTCGACCCGCAGCCAGCAAGCTACGGTTGAAGAAGGCGTGATGCAGGCGGTCAAGCAGACGTTTAACCCGGAGTTCGTCAATAGACTCGACGAGATCATCGTGTTCGAGCCGCTAACCGACGGCGACCTATTTGAGATCGTCGGACTGCTGGTGGCGCAACTCAACCGCACTCTCATTCGCCGGAAGCTTCAAGTGCAGATGACCGAAGAGGCGCGCCGATGGATCGTAGAGAAGACTTGCTCCGATCGAACCTACGGCGCACGCCCCCTGCGGCGAGCCTTACAGAAACACGTGGAGGATCCCCTTTCCGAGGCGCTGATCGGCGGCAGCTTTAGCGAAGCTTCAGTGGTCGAGGTGTACCTGGACGGTGATTCCCTCGGTTATCGACCCCTTGAGCTTGAAGAATTGGGCGCCGAACTCCTGGTGCAATGATCTTATATCGGCAACTACGCATCAATGAAGATTGATGCCAGGCTTCGCCGCCGGAGCTTCGAATTCCAGACTCAGAATCCAAAGCGTAGAGTCGTCGATGTTGAAGATCGTCTTGGTATTGCTCGGCGGCGCTTTCGGAACCGGGCTTCGATATTTCCTCTCTAGCTTTCCCTACTCAAGAGTCAAAGAGCCCTTCCTCTGGTCACCCTCGAGAACGTGCGAGTCCTCCAGCACCGCAGTGGCCAAGGAGAGCAAAAGCGCGCAGACTAAGGGGGTGCCAGGCTGCAACTGGCGTTATGAAACCATCTATCCGCGGTTGGCCTTGCGAGCTGCATTTTTGTTACAATAAGCGCTCATTGCAGCGTTCTATATTCGGCAAGCGGCGAAACCACCGGCGATTGATCAATGAACCAGATTCGTTAGGGCCCTTTAGAGGGACCTCGCGCGAGGGTCAGACGCTCAACGTGGTCGTGCTTGCAACCCACTCAAGTAGTAAAAAAGAAGTCGGAAAGAGATCGAAACGAACTAAGCACTTCTAGGGAGCGTGCATTTTATCTATGAGTAAGCGTGTTCTTTGGGTTGTCGCAGCACTTGTAGCAGCGGTCGTCGGTTGGCCGCTCGGCGGGCGCGTCGCTCTCTTACACCCTCTAGCGCTCGCGAGTCGCGTTCAGAACGTCACCGTGGAGCAGGTCGTCATTCACGGTCAGCGCCGCATTCCAGAATCGACAATCAAGATCTGGATCGGCACCCGCGAGGGTGACCCTTACAACCCGGTGCAACTCGACCGAGATGTGCGTGCGCTTTATGCACAGGGACACTTCGATGATGTAAAGGTTTACGCCGAGGAAGGTACGCGCGGAGGAAAAATCATAACCTTCGAAGTCTCCGAGCGCCCATTGCTTCTCGAAATAAAATACGAAGGGCTCAAGTCGGTTCAACAATCAACGGTGCTCGAGGAGTTTCGTAAGCGCACTGTAGGCCTTTCGAAAGAATCCCAATACGACGCGGTGAAGGCCAAACGAGCGGCGGCGGTGATTAAGGAGTTGCTCGCAAACGAAGGGCGCCCCGAGGCCAAGGTGGATCCAGTGATTGAGCGAATCTCCGCCACCGCGGTCTCGCTGACGTTCAAGGTCGAAGAGGGCCCGCGTTTTCGGGTTGCCGGGATTGAGTTTGAAGGCAACAAGATATTCTCCGGCTCCTATCTTCGAAGCCAAATGAAGCTGGTGAAGGAGCTCGGGCTCTTCACTACCTTCAGTTCGAAGGATATCTACCACAAAGACAAACTTGAGACCGATCTCGATCGGCTCCGTGTGCTGGTTTATGCCGATCACGGTTATTTGAAGGCGCGGTTTGGCGAGCCGCGAGTCGAGGAGGTAGGAAAAGTTGGAACCTGGGTGCCGATATTTGGCCACAAGGGCCAGGGATTGAAGATCGTCATCCCGATTGATGAGGGCCGACAGTACAGCGCGGGCGAGATCAAAGTCGAAGACAACACTGAATTCACTGCCGACGAGATCAAGGCAGTCATTGGGTTGAAGAAGGGTGACGTCGTCAAAGGCTATACAGTAGTTCAGAAGGGACTCGACAACTTGAAAAAGCTCTACGGCTCGCGCGGCTACATCCAGTTCAACGCGGGGTTCGTCCCTGAGTTCAAGGACAATGCTGGCGACACGGGAAAGGGTATCGTAGACATCACGTTCGGCGTTGAGGAGGGAAAGCAGTACACGCTTCGGAGGCTCGAGTTTATCGGCAACACGTTTACCCGAGACAACGTGATGAGACGCGAGGTGCTCTTGAACGAGGGCGAGCGCTACAACGAGCAGCTCTGGGACTTGAGCATATTGCGACTTAACCAACTCGGTTACTTCGACCAGGTGAAGAAGGAAGACGCCACCATCAACACCAACGAGAAGGAAGGTCAGGTTGACCTGATCCTAAAGGTGCAGGAAAAGGGCCGCCAGCAGATCAGCTTTACCGGAGGGGTCTCGGGCATCGGCGGTTCTTACATCGGGATCAACTACTCGACAAACAATCTCCTCGGTTACGGCGAAGCGCTGTCTTTCAATGTGGCAACGGGCAACCTGCAAAAGGTACTCTCATTCGGTTTCACTGAGCCTTACGTAAAGGGCCGTCCGATCAGCGTGGGGTTCAATATTTTTTACCAGAACTACCAGTTCATCGGACAGGGCTTTGGAGCGACGACGACGCAGGATATCTTTGGGACCTTTAACGGGAGTTCGCTGTTCACTCAAAAGACTTCCGGAGCTTCGGTTTCGGCGAGTGCGCCGCTGAGCTACTTTGCGAAGCGGTTTAGAATGGGCAGGTTCATCAGGCTCGGTCTGTCTTACTCGTTCCAGACAACCGACATCGTTGACCCTGCGGTGAATAGAGACAGTGATCCAACAAACGACATCCTCGTCACCTTCCGACAGAGTGGGGTGACGCAGTCAACGGTGAGCCCATCGATATCCTACAACACCCTCAACTCATCGTTGGACCCGACCAAGGGTACCTCGATTACGCTTGCCACCTCTTTGACCGGCGGAATCCTTGGCGGCAAGGTGAACTCCATCGCCCCGACGTTTGAGTACAAACACTTCCGGCCGCTATTAGCCGGTCGCGAAGCGCGGGCGCGAATCGAGGCGGGCAAACCCACTCGAACACTCGGGATGCGC
This sequence comes from uncultured Clostridia bacterium, assembly GCA_964581275.1. GTDB lineage: Bacteria > Acidobacteriota > Blastocatellia > UBA7656 > UBA7656 > Onstottus_A. Next base: position 1,006 of record CAZOOE010000545.1, on the reverse strand, counting down.
TTTCTGTTTGGACACATAGGTTCATTCGGTACTCGGTTTGAGTCGAATTCACTTTCATTTGTGGGGGGGACTCCGTTGTTCTCGCGATTCTTCCTCGGCGGAGAACAGGACATACGAGGCTACAATATTCGGAGCATCTCGCCGACCGCTCCAGTTCAGACGACATTTACGACGCAAAACGTTCGCGCCCAGGATTTACTGACCGGCCGAAACCTCAAAGTGAGAAAGCCCGCACAATCAAACGGCAACAGCGTCGCCCCTGATGTTCTGAACGGATTCATCGTTCAGAATCAGGTCGACTCAACGGTGCCAAACTTCCCTGCTTTCATAGGCGGCGATTCGGAGCTCCTGTTCAACGTTGAGTATCGTATCCCGATTATCGGCCCGCTCCAGTTTGCTCCGTTCTTCGACATAGGTACGGCCTTCAACCTGCGGGGCCTGCCCGATCAGTTTGAGCGCTCCGAGTTCATACCGAACCAGATGCTAGGTCAGGAGATCCTCAATCCGCGTGGCGAGGTAGCTCGCGCGCGTGAGATCAGGAAAGCGACGCCGCCGGAGAGCCAGGGCGGGCTGCCGCCCGGATTCCGACAGGTGTTCATATTTGGCGACAAGCAAGTGTCGAGAGATGTACAGCTCTCGAATGCGGCGCACGGGATATTTGACAACTATCGCTATAGCATGGGGGGTGAGTTACGAGTGCAAGTCCCTGTGATCAATGTTCCGTTTCGCTTAATATTTGCCTTGAACCCGAACGCCCGAACGCAAACGGATGTCAACCCGTTCTTCTTCGAACGGAAGCGGGCGATTCGGTTCTCAGTTGGACGGACATTCTAGGGGCCCACTCAGATCCGGATTTTGTCGCTTCAAAACATGCAGGCGGTGCTGCTATAATCAGGCTTTTGCAAACAGCTGCTGACGATCACCGTCAGCGTGGCTCAATCAGGAGAATACAGGAGCACGTATGGTCAAACTAAGGTTTGCTGCTTTTGCAGCATTAATGGCGGCA
>CAZOOE010000544.1:0-4643 GCA_964581275.1 uncultured Clostridia bacterium | reverse complement strand
GCACCATCCTGGTCCGCGAGTGGCACGGCGTACGCCACACCGTGACGGTGCTCAACAAGGGCGTCACCTACGACGGCAAGCTCTATCGCTCGCTAACCCAGGTCGCCGAGGTGATTACGGGGAATCACTGGTCCGGGCCAACATTCTTCGGCCTGAAGGCCAAGATCGGCCCCCGCCATGACTAGCCCGGCCAAGCGCTGCGCGGTCTATACCCGCAAGTCATCGGAGGAGGGCCTTGATCAGGACTTCAACTCACTGCAGGCGCAGCGGGAAGCCTGCGAAGCCTTCATCAAAAGCCAACAGGGCGTGGGCTGGCGATTGATTCCGACGGCCTACGACGACGGCGGCATCTCCGGGGCGACCATGGAGCGGCCAGCCCTGAAGAGGCTGCTGGCCGACATAAGCGCCAGCAAGGTCGATGTAGTCGTGGTCTACAAGGTAGACCGTCTGACGCGATCCCTCGCCGATTTCGCCAAGATGGTGGAGTTACTCGATGCGCGCGGTGCGTCGTTCGTTGCCGTAACCCAGCAGTTCAACACGACGACTTCAATGGGACGGCTAACCCTCAACGTCCTGCTCTCGTTTGCACAGTTCGAGCGGGAGGTCACGGGCGAGCGCATCCGGGACAAGATTGCCGCATCCAAGGCCAAGGGTATGTGGATGGGGGCGTGGTGCCGCTTGGTTACGACGCGAAAGACCGGAAGCTCGTCGTCAACCAGGCTGAAGCAAAGACGGTGCTGGACATCTTCCGCAGATATCTGGCGCTCGGAAATGTCCGCCTCCTGAAGCAGGAACTCGATCGGCGCGGCTTACGAAACAAGGCCAGGGTGCTTGGAGGCCAAGTACGCACAGCAGCCTTTTCTCGCGGTGGCCTCTACAAACTCTTGGGCAACCGGATCTACGTAGGGGAGATAGGACACAAGGGACAGGTTCATCCCGGCCTTCAGAAGCCAATTGTCGACAAGCCTCTCTGGACCGCCGTCCAAGCGAAGCTGGAACAGGGAGCCGTGCGAGAGGGGCCCAGAAAGACCGCCCCAAGCCCCCTCATGGGCAAGCTGGTCGACGAGACCGGGGAGTGTCTGACCCCGACCCACTCGAGCAAGGACGGCAGACGGCTTAGGTACTACGTCTCAAGGTCAATCATCCACGGGGATGCAAATGGCAGTCGCGGCTGGCGCCTGCCGGCTCTGGAGATCGAACGGACCGTGGCCGTTGCCGCCTCTCGCGTTCTGAGGGACCGCAAGGCCTTGGTATCAGCCTTCGCTGAGGTAGGGGACAAGGCCGGGCTTACTGAAGCAGCCCGGGCGGCCGGGGAGGCAGCAGACCGACTCGCCCGTGGCGATTACTCTCTATTGCCGACCTTGGTGGACCGTGTTGGCATGAAAGCAGATGGGGTAGAGGTGGGCGTGATTCTGCCGATTGAAGGTGCCGCCCTGAGGTTGAAGGGGTTCTATCCGATCCAGATGCAGCGTCGGGGTGTGGAGCTTCGAATGGTGACGGAGGGTGCAGTCGAGGCTCAGCCGCGCATTGATCCGGCGCTGCTCAGCAAACCTGCCGTGGTGGTCGCAAACAAGCTGCCGAAAAGCGACGACCCCTGTGGCCTGGTGACGTACGGAGCGAGGGGTGTCAGCAACGAAAATCAGTTCGTCGGCCGAGTCGATTATCAGCACACGGAAAAGGACTCGCTCTTCGGACGCGTCCTCTTCACCAAGTATCACAAACCGAACGCGTATGCATTGACGCCGAATCTGTTACTCACACAACAATCAACAGATAACCTTGGGTTCGACGATCTGGCGCAATCCTACACGCTGGGAGATACATATTTAATCAGCCCGAATACCATCAATTCGTTCAGGCTTGCGGTCAACCGAACTGCCATCGACCGTGTACCCGCGCAGTTTTTCACGGGTACCGACATCGGCGTGAATATTTACAGTTACGACCCGAAGCAAATTCAGTTCGTGATCAGCGGAGATTTCACCATCGGCGGCGGTTATGGACCGGGTAGAAACACGTCATACGCGGCTAACGACGATGTGAGTCTTATTCATGGAACGCACCAGATGGCGTTCGGTATGAATCTGGCCCATTGGAGAAATCATTTGCTCTCGGTAACCAACGCATCGATCGGTGGCTTTACGTTCAACGGACAGACGACCGGCTCACCGCTTGCGGATTTTCTCATCGGCAGTGTCGGATCGTTCCAGGAGAAATCCGCGCATGAAACATATATGAGCCAGTGGTATGTCGGCGCCTATGCCGCCGATACCTGGCGAGCGACGCCTCGACTAACGGTGAGCTACGGTATCCGCTGGGAACCCTTCTTGCCGCCGGTGAGCCGCAATGGCGTGCTTGCCAACTTCGATGAAGCACGGTACGCCGCGGCAACTAAAAGCATGATCTTCAAGAATGCGCCGGCCGGATTTTATTATCCGGGCGATCCCGGATTTCCGGGAACCAGTTGCCGGTCTAATGGAGTCTGCAACGCCACAGGCATGTACTCGAGGTTGGGTGAAGTGACACCTCGCTTGGGTTTCGCGTGGGATGTGATGGGAGATGGCCGAACCTCGCTCCGCGCCGGCTACGGGATGGCGCACGATATGTTAGCCGGAGGCTTCTTCAACAATCTGATTTCTGCGCCTTGGGACGCGACGATCCAATTAGGCAGTGTCCCGAGTTTCGAAAATCCGTGGCAGGGATATCCTGGTGGAAATCCATTTCCTACCAAACTGGTGGATCCGAATGCGGCGTTTCCTGCGTTTGGCGGTTACTTGACAGTTCCCTACGACGCGCCACCGATGACACGACATTCATGGAATCTCAGTATCCAAAGACAGATTGGAACAGACTGGCTCGTCTCATCCAGCTACATGGGCAGCCGAGCCCTCCATTTGTGGGGCAATCAGGAACTCAATCCTGCTACGTTTATTCCTGGCACGTGCCAGGCCGGGCAAATTGGACTTACTGCACCCGGCCCGTGCTCGACAACCGGCAACGTTCAGAACCGGCGTAAGTATTCGCTGCTGGGGACACCGATCGGGCCGCTCGACCGATACACACCGGGCGGAACTGAAAGCTATCACGGCATGTTGCTTTCAGTTCAGCGTCGCGCCGCACACGGCGTGACCGTTGGCGCAAACTACACCTGGTCGCATTGCTATGGCAATAGCAGCCGTGCCTCCGCCGCCGGCACTCCGGGGAATACCTATCTTGATCCCTACAACCGGGATTTCGATCGCGGGAACTGCGAGAGTGATCGGCGCCACCTGTTCAATATGACTGCTGTCGCTGAAACGCCGCGTTTCTCGAACAATACTTTGCGAATGGTCGGTACGGGGTGGAGACTTTCCGGCATTTACCGCAAGTCGACGGGAAGCTGGCTCACGATTCTCAGTGGCGTTGATCGCGCCTTGACGGGTGTCAGCAACCAGCGGGCGCAACAGGTGCTGCAAAATCCATACGGAAACAAGTCTCTGACGAACTTCTTGAATCCGGCGGCGTTTGCTCCGCCCGCGTTGGGTTCACTCGGGAATATGCGTCCGGGGAACATCGAAGGGCCAGGATCCTGGCAACTCGACGTATCGATGTCGAGATCTTTCCAGCTTCGCGAGAATCAAAGAATCGAAGCTCGCGTGGAGGCGTATAACCTGACCAACAGCATGCGGCCGATGAATCCGACGGTAAGCCTGAACAGCAACACCTTCGGCCAGATCATCACTGCATATGACCCAAGACTTTTGCAGTTCGCGCTGAAGTACGCTTTTTAACTCGAAGTCCTCTAGGCGCGGTCAATAGACCGCGCCTACAGATACCTCAAGGGGTTTTGTCGGGGAATCGAATAATAAATCCGTCCCGGTTCGGCATACGCACTTTCGGCAGCGTCTGCGCGTTCATCATGTCATTTGCACCGATGAGCTTATTGAGCGAAAGAATGTACGCAGTGAGCGCGTAAACTTCGTCGTTCGTGAGCGATCGTGGTTGCCGCCATGGCATCGTGCGCCGGATGTAATCGAAGATCGTCGTCGAGTAAGGCCAAAAGTTCGCAATGGTCTTCTCCCCATCGATCGTTTTGATGGGCTCCCCACCGGCCAGCTTGGCGTTCGCTGCGCCTTCACCATCTTGCCCGTGGCACACAGCGCATTTCGCGGCGTAGACGCGCGCCCCTTCGGCAGCAGTCCCGCTACCGGGCGGAAGTCCCGTGCCGTCCGGCAGGACATTGATATCCCATGCCGCGATGTCTGCTTCACTGATCGGTTTGCCAAGCTTTGGCCCTTGGGCAAAGGCAACACCCAACAAAAGTCCAGCTACGACGGTACATCCACAAAGGCTACGCATATACATGCTTCACCTCCCCGGTACGTTCAATCGACCAGCTTGTGATGGCGTTGTAGTGTTGGCTTGGATAAGCGGTTACCGCCGGAACTTTCGCTGTTTGACCTCGTGTCGCAACGAACTGACTGCGGGTCGGCTGCGCATAACCGGATTCGTCCCACGCGCGGCTTTGCAAAATCGCAGGCCCTCCGTCCCAACGCCACGGCATGCGGAACCGCGTGAAGGCTTTGCTATGGATTGGCTCCTGCAATGCCGCTTGCCCCCACGTCTTGCCGCCGTCGGCCGACACCAAAACTTTCGAGATTCGG
>CAZOOE010000543.1:0-4645 GCA_964581275.1 uncultured Clostridia bacterium | reverse complement strand
GATTTCCCGACGCGCAAACGATCCCCGCGTATCTGAAAGACTCAAATCACTATTGGAGTTTCTTCGGCGCCAAACCAGTCAATAACTTTTTCACAGCGACCGGACATAAGTTCTGGAAGCCCGGGTTGGTTTTAGGACCAGACGATCCAACAGGCAAGAAGAATAGCTCGCGCGACGTGTTTACTCCGAAAAAACCGGAATGAAATGGCGAGAGCGTCGGAGCATGAACATCAGTCTAAGTCGGGGGAACTCATGATTAAGAGACTCGCAATGAAAATAGGCTTGATACTGTCGGGATCGCTTTTCTTAACGGCGAACGCCGCGCGAGTCAGTGCCGACCCGACGCTTAAGGCGAATCCCAATCCCGTCATCGTACCAGCCGGACAGACGCAGGGCACGACGACCTTGACCTGGAACACCGAAGGCGCGGAGGGCTACGTCTGGGTCTCGGTTGACGGCGGCGAAGAAAGCCAACTCAACGAAGCGGGCATCGCCGAAGGAACGCTCGGAGCGACCGTCGAAGTCGGCAAGAGCTATGCTTTCAAGCTCTACACCGCGGATAAAGAACAGTTGCTGGCATCAGTGACTGTGAGCGCCGCCATCCAACAAGCCGCGCCGCAGCCGCCCCCGGCTGCGCGACCCGGCAGTGCCAAGAGTCGTGCCCGGCCCGGCCGTATCACGAAAGAAGATGCGGTTAGCCTCATCGATTCAAAACGTACCAGTGAGACTCTCAAGCTTCTGACTAAACCTGTTAACAATGGCTCGGTTTTCCAACTGATTTGTCGCGGCGGGCCGGGACTCCGCTTCTCAACAACGGGCGGTTTTGGGCATCCTGTCATCATGTCGATAGACTTCAAACTCAGTATGCAACCGCCTGATCCCTCAGGTCGCAATCTGCAACCGGGCCAGTGCTCTCCGGCCGACTTCCCGCTAAGCAGGTTCGATCCGACGCAGATTCAGCAAGAGGTTAGCGGCGACGGAAAGGTGGGGCAGTCACAGCCTTTGCCAGGAGAACAGTTTCCCCACTTGCTTGACGCGAGCGTCCGCGTTCAACACTACATAGATTATCTAACGGACCCGAAAAATTACTGGTCTTTCAATCTCTACGACATTGGCAAGGGCTACTTCGGGTCGACCTATGGACAGTACTGGAAGCCTGAGTTCTACAAACCACCACCGGTCAAAGCCCTGGGCAGGGTCAAGGTGCCGCCGGGGACGACGCCCAACCCGCCGATCTCGATCTGCGACGCAGCGCGAGAAGCTCGCGCGCGAAACTCGCCGGCCGCGCCCGGGCTCGAAGAAAAGTGCCGCGCTGATTTGGCTGCCAAGGGAGCGGCCATCGCGCAGGTGGACGAAATTGTGGCGCAGGGTCGTGCGGCCGAAACGGACGCACTGTATCGGGAGGGATTCGATATCGCCCCGGGGATCTTCGGTGACCCGGCGCTGGGTGCACAAGGAAACACTACCACGGGGCCTGGTTCTCTGAGAATTCGAGATTCTCTCAGCGCCGCCGGCCAGAGGGGATTCAATGCGTCAGTGAAGTTGCACTTAGGTCGGAAGTATTAAGCCCTGAGGCAGGAGTGAAACTGCGCACGACCTGCCCGTCAGTTGTCTTTCTTTAGCGCATTTGGCTGCTCGGGAGCAGATCCGAGAGCCCGAGACCTCCAAAGTATCGCCTCCACGAATAACCTGGAGTCAGCGCGTTGACCTCCTCAACAGTCATCTTATGATAGATAGCATTCGGATCGCGCTGCTGGACCTGAGTCATCGACGTCTTGGCCAAACGCGTCTCTATGTCCATCACGGTTCTTGCACTCTGGGCCGCTTGAGGAGGTTTGTCACCAAGCAGCTCGAACTGTGATTCCTCCCTTACTCGCGGCGGTGTCCCTGGCCGCTTCATCCACAATCTGATGAAGGACTGCCAGGTTCTTTTCATACAGCTCGCTTCCGGCTCCCCACGAGGTTCGATCCGGCGGAATCGGATTGCTCGCGAGCCAGTGACCGTTAGCGTAATTGTAGAAATCCTGGCAGGGACGAACGTTTATTGCGATGCTCTTGACATCGATGCCGTGCCTGGCGGTCCGAGAGGAATTGGTATCCGCGAGTAGGCCTGTGCCGGTCGGGCTCAAGGCGAGCAAGATGCCGATGGCTATATGCTGCACTTTTCCTTTCCTGTGCATTTGATTCTCTCCATCAAAACGGCTTGTTTAGGTTTCATCCAGAAGGCACTGAGATTTGCAAGCCAAGGTCCTCGCTCAGGGCTAAGGTTTCAGCCGGTAAAGCATGCGAGGGAAGGGAATCGTCTCGCGGATGTGCTCGATTCCGCACAGCCAGGCCGTGCAACGCTCGATCCCCATTCCAAACCCGCCGTGCGGAAACGTTCCGTACTTGCGGAGATCCAGATACCAGTCGAATGCTGCTTCTGGGAGCCCGTGGGCGTGGATCTGCTTCACCAAGTACTCCAGATTATCAGCGCGTTGCCCGCCTCCGATCACTTCGCCGTAGCCTTCAGACGCCAGGACATCCACGCACATCGCAAGCTCGGGCCGCTCAGGATCCGGCTGCATGTAAAACGCCTTCACCGCTGCCGGGTATCGATGCACCATCACCGGACGATCAAACTGATTCGAAAGGTATGTTTCATCGGGCGCGCCGAAGTCTCCGCCCCACTCGAAGCGGTGTTCGACCTCTCCCTTGGCGTGCGCTTCTTGCAGCATCTTTACCGCGTCGTCGTATTGAAGCCTCGGGAAGGGAGGCGCGATCTTCTCCAGTTTTGAGACATCGCGCTCCAGCTCGGTCAGCTCTGTGCGGCGATTCTCGAGCACCCGGCGAACGATGAACGTGATGAACTCCTCGGCGAGAGTCATAATGTCGTTGAGCTCGGCGTAGGCGACTTCGGGCTCGACCATCCAGAACTCGGTCAAATGGCGCCTTGTCTTTGACTTCTCCGCGCGAAAGGTCGGCCCGAAACAATAGACCTTACCAAAAGCGGCGGCGGTCGCTTCGTTGTAAAGCTGCCCAGATTGCGTGAGGTATGCTTTCGCGTCTTCGAAGTAGTCCACCTCGAACAACGTCGTGGTTCCTTCGCACGCGGCCGGTGTGAAGATCGGCGTGTCCATCAGGAGGAATCCATTCGAATCGAAGAAATCCCGCACCGCGCGGATGACCTCCGCCCTGATAGAAAGGATTGCGTGTTGCCGCTTCGATCTGAGCCACAGATGCCGATTGTCCATCAAGAATTCGACGCCGTGTTCCTTGGGTGTGATCGGATAAGAATCGGCTATCTGGAGGACCCGGACGTCGATCACGTCAAGCTCGAAGCCGCCGGGGGCCCGCTCATCCGCGCGGACGCTGCCCCGGACGATGATCGCGGACTCCTGTGTCAGTTTCTCGAAATCACTCCATACTCGCTCAGGGACGTTTTTCTTGAAGACGACGCCTTGGATGATGCCCGACCCGTCACGAATCTGTGGAAACATGAGTTTGCCGCTCGAACGCGTGTTGTAAAGCCATCCCTTGATGGTAATTTCTTCACCGATATGCTTGGAAACATCGCGGATGTAGGTTTGTTTCATAGTTAGACCTTGGGGTTCATAGCTTTATTTATCTGGGGTCTTCCGCCGCGGCCCGGCGAAGCACGAAATCGATATCAATATCAACAAACCCGGAGTGGTTCTTCAGCTCCACTAACTCGGGGGCAGCGACGCTTCACGCTACGCAACATACGTTACGCAGTTCCCGAGGCGCCAACCGCCCCGCAAAGGGTGGCCATTACTGTGGCGGGCGCTGCGGTGCTGGAATGGGAGGCGGCTTGGGATAACCAGCATCCCTGCGGCGCCTCGCCGCGTCCTCGTAATCCGTAGTGTTCGTTTGTATGCCACGTTGGGTGCCTATTTCTTCACCCAACTTGCGCGTGGCTGTCGAGAACTGGGTCCACGGCCCGCTTGGCATGTCGCCCGCGATCTCTCGTTGCCAGCCATACTCAGGATGCGATTTGAGGAACGCCTCCAACTTGAAATCGATCCCGCAGGGATGACCCATGGACGCCCACAGTGACATGCGTTCTGCCAACTGACTGTCGGCCACCTTTGCGTTCACGGTTCCGCCTGGATAGAAGTTCTCCCAGTCCCATTCGTGCAGGCCCAGTTCATCCAGATCCACATGCCCACAAAGAGTGTTGCCTGATCCTGCTTCTCGCTTGCGCACAACGTCGTAGTGATCGGCTTGGAACTTCTTCGCCAGGCCGATGTCAATCTTGCCCTTGTTTAGCTTCATCAAGTCATCCCAACGCCGGTGACGCGCGTTCGCGGAGTTCGCTCCATTGGTAGGATCAAAGGTTGTCTCCTCGCGAGTCGTCTTTTCGTGCACCGGAAAATTCGCGCCGACATAGTAGCCATCCTTTGTGCGCTCGACTATGTTGTTCTTGAGTCCGTTTTCCAGGCGCGCGATTTCGCCAGTCTTTCTGTCGCCAATAAGCCAATCGTTTGCGTAGCCGCCGTTCGGATGATCCATCATCACCTTCAACCAATCATCGATCGAACTGGAGTACTGGGTTGCCTTTCGGATCCGATAAAATTCCGGCAATCCTTCGGTTTCCAACCCTTTGTAACTATTAATCCTTCTCTCCGTTTTCCACAAACCCGCC
>CAZOOE010000542.1:441-4692 GCA_964581275.1 uncultured Clostridia bacterium | reverse complement strand
GCCTTCTGCCTTCCGCCTTCCGCCTTCTGCCTTCCGCCTTCTGCCTTCCGCCTTCTGTCCGATGAGTTGCGGCGCTCGAAGTTGTTCGCCGGGCCCTATGTCGGTGAAATAAGTTTCTTGCTTGAACGGCTTCAAGCCACGTTTCTGGTAGTTAGGCATCGCAGCAGCATCATCGAGCGTGCAGGTGTGCAGCCATACTCGATTTGCTCCATCGGTCCAGGCCTGCTCCGCAGCAACGGTCAAAAGATGTTTACCCAGTCCGCGACCAAGAAACTCCTGGATCAAGCCGAAATAGGCGATCTCGACTGAACCATCCGGGTGACGCTCGAGCTCGAAATATCCACCCGGCGCGCCTTCACGGTACATCACCCATAGCGTAATCTCGGGCCGCGCCAGGTGTGCGCGTATTTCTTCGTCGGTCCAGGGGAGCCTATCGATCCAATGATAGAATCGCCCCACCTCGCTGTAGAGATAGCGATAAAACGACGCCGGACACTCGGCGACCTTGTCTATTCGGACGCGCGGATCATCTGCCCGAGCAGGGTTTAGATCCTGGGGGTGTGCAAGTTGAAGGTAGGTCCTGGTGACTTCGACATCCATCGCAGTTGAGGATTTAACCACAAAGCCACAAAGCCATAAAGGAAAAGAGCCAAGCGAACCAATTACTGGACAACAGATCGACCGCGTTGCTAGAATCTGCGGCTTCACGATGGGCGTTAAAGGCGGCCTATACAGCTTGGCTTCTGAAGACTCGCCTCCAGGTGGTGATGCATCGCTCGGGTTAATGGCTCCGGACGCGCTGGAGCGTCGGGTGTGGCGCAACATCTTCGCGGTGGTCGCAATAGCAGTTGTAATTGCAGCATTAGCGGCCGATTTGAGGTTCATGGTTGGGCTCGTTTTGGGCGGCGGGCTCGCCTTGTTAAACTACAAGTGGCTGCACTCATCGCTGCGAGCGGTACTGGCCACTGGCGGTCAAAAGGCGCCACCTGGAACGATGATCAAGTTTGTCGTCCGATGGCTGGTAATCGCGGCCGCAGCGTGGGCGGCAAACAGGACAGGTTACTTTGACGCGATCGCGATACTCGCGGGATTGTTTGCGCCGGCAGCGGCGGTGATGATCGAGGCCGGATATGTTGCGTACAAGACCCTGACGACAAGGGAGAACGATAACTGATGCTGGCAGCTATATTGGCGCTACTACAGGAAGGACACGAAGCCGCTTCGGCGACTGCCGAGCACGCCGGGGCAGCCGAGGAGCACGCCGCGGAACCGTGGCTTGTCGAGCAAGCCAATCATCTCTTCGGTCCATTAGTGTTGAACATCGAGCGCGCCATTATGCCTTCGATCTACGGCCTGTTCGGCGCCCACTGGCACGAGCCGGCCCCTGGCGAGCTGGTCATACCCGAGCACATCGTGTGGGCGATAGTGTTGATGACCATCTGCATAGGCGGCGGATTGCTGCTGCGCGGACGGCTATCAGTCGATCGCCCGTCCAAGGGGCAACAACTGCTCGAGATCATCGTAGAGCAGATTCGTGGCCTGCTCGATCAAGTCATAGGATCGTATGGCCGGCGGTATGTTCCGGTGATTGGCACATTCGCGGTGTTCATCTTGATCGGGAATTTGATGGGCCAGGTGCCGGGTCTTGGCGCTCCCACCGAAAGCATAAACGTGACCGGGGCACTCGGTGTGACTTCGTTTCTATACTTCATCGGCAGCGGGTTTCGACAGCAAGGTCTGCGGTACTTGAAACATTTCACCGGGGGGCTGTCGGGCGCGCTGCTCTTCGCGATGGGCTGGCTGATTTTCGTGGTCGAAATCGTATCAAACTGTGTGCGTCCGGTTACTCTCTCACTGCGACTCTTTGTCAATATGTACGCCGACGGGAAGATCGCTCACGCATTTCTTTATGATCTTATTGCGCCAATTGTCCCCATATTCACAATCGTGCTCGGCGTGTTTGTATCATTTGTGCAGGCGTTCATTTTTATAATGCTGTCGATGGTTTATTTGTCTGAGACCGTGCCCCACGAAGAACACGACACGGAAGATCACGGTCACGCGCAGGAGGCAATGGCCGAAGCGCATTGAAAACTGATTTCGGGCTTAATACGTAACCGGAACCGGAAGTTGATGACGGCCACGCTCTTTTCATGGAAGTTGACAGCACGCCGCTGCTGGAGCCTTGCAGCAAGGGGAGCAAGCGTATACCGAGCGCGTGGAAATTATTTCGAGCCGAACCGTCACATCTTCTTTCTATAAACTGAAGCTTCGGCGGCCGGACGCGTGGGTTCATATTTGGAGAGGGTTTGATCACTAACGCGCTTACCCTCTTCTTTGCGCGTCGCCTGGCCGTTGGTAGCTCAAAGCCGCCGAGCCTTCTCGGCGTCGAGGTCGATATCGGACCTCAGGAGAAAGACGATGATCAAATTGAAACTGTTAGGTCTGTCCGTGCTGATAACGCTCATTACCGTAGCGACGGCGATGGCCCAGGCTCCGGGCGCACAGGGGGCAACCGATCACTCCACTGGCAATTCGTGGTTCTTCCCGGCGATGGGCTCGTTCGCGGTTGGAATTGCTGCGCTGGGCGGCGCGCTGGGTGACGGTCGAGCAATTGCCGCGGCCTGCGAAGGCACCGCGCGCAATCCAGGGGCCGGCGGCCGCATATTCACGATGCTGCTGCTGGGTCTGGCGCTGATCGAGACTCTCGTGCTATTCACGTTCCTGACTGTGGTGTTGAAGTACTGAAGCCGAGATCGCTTGGAAGTATATAGAAAGGGAGGCTTCACGGCCTCCCTTTCTATTGTCGCCGGGAGCAGATAAACTCGCCTTCAAAGCATTTTTCCTCGTTGGAGAGTAGGCCGTGCAATCGTTCAATGACAGCATAATCAAACTCATCACCGAGACTTCGACAAACCTTCCGCCTGACGTGCGCGCGGCGATGGCGCAAGCGGTCACAGAAGAGAATCCTGCGACCAGCGCTGGCACCGCGCTCTCAGTGATCGCAACCAACATCGATATGCCTTGTGACACCCATGACCCGATTCTTCAGGCCACCGGGAGTCCACCCTTTAGACTCAACACGCCACTGGCCCCCAACCAAATCGCGATGCTGCGCGAGATTCGCGAGGCCATCGCCGAAGCTACCCGCCGAGGCAAGCTGCGGCCCAACTCGGTCGATTCGATCACCGGCGCGAACTCCGGCGACAATCTTGGACCGGGCACACCGGTCATTCACTTCCATCAGTGGGAGAACGAAGGCGAGATCGAAGTGAAGCTTTTGCTGAAGGGCGGCGGATGCGAGAACAAGAACATTCAGTACTCGGTTCCAACCGAACTTGCGCATCTGGGACGCGCGGGACGCGATTTGGACGGCGTGCGCAAATGCATAATGCACTCCGTATGGCAGGCTCAAGGACAAGGCTGCAGCGCCGGCGCGATCGGCGTGTGCATAGGCGGCGATCGCACATCGGGTTATCAGCACGCAAAGGAACAGCTCTTCAGAACGCTCGACGACACGAATGCTGATCCGAAGCTTGCGGCGCTCGAAGACTACGTCATGAAAGCCGCGAACACCTTGAACATCGGGACCATGGGATTCGGCGGCGGAGTGACGCTGATCGGCTGCAAGATCGGCGCGCTCAACCGGCTTCCGGCGAGTTTCTTCGTGTCAGTCGCGTACGACTGCTGGGCGTTCCGACGACTCGGAGTCGTGCTTGACGCGAGCACCGGTGAAATCAAGCGATGGCTCTACCGCGATGAACACAAAACTCAGAAGCGAATGGGGGCAGGCGAGGGCTTCAAGCTCACCGGCAATGAAAAGCAGCTGGTCGCGCCAATCGACGAAGATCAGATTCGGTCGCTCAACGTAGGTGACGTCGTGATGATCTCCGGTGAGATGTACACCGGCCGCGACGCGGTGCATTCATACCTCATGAAGCACGAGTCTCCGGCCGATCTCCATGGCTCGGTGCTTTATCACTGCGGTCCGGTGGTGATGAAAGACAATGGCACTTACCGAATCACCGCCGCTGGCCCGACCACAAGCATCCGCGAAGAGCCTTATCAGGGCGACATCATCAAGCGCTTCGGCGTGCGCGCAGTGATGGGCAAAGGCGGCATGGGCAAGCGAACGCTCGACGCGATGAAAGAATCGGGTGCGGTGTACCTGAATGCGATAGGCGGAGCGGCTCAATACTACGCTCGTTGCATCGAGCAGGTGCTGGACGTAAGCCTGCTTGAGTTCGGAAA
>CAZOOE010000542.1:0-431 GCA_964581275.1 uncultured Clostridia bacterium | reverse complement strand
CGAAGCCAATGTGGAATATGCGGTTAAAGGTTTTCCAGGCCATCGGGACCATGGATGCGAACGGCAACTCCCTGAACGCGGACGTAGAAAGGGCCTCGGCGGTGATGCTCGCGAAGCTGGCCGATCCGGTATTCTGATCTGAGGAGGACACGGAATGATTCGAGGATCTCTGATACTTCTATCTCTCTGGCTGATAGGCGCGGCGTGCAGCACGGTCGCGGCTCAAACGCCTGATGCCGTCAGCACCCGCGAAATGAGTGACATAAACTGGATGGAGTTCAAGGAAGTCGTTCCATCGAAGATAAACACGGTCATCCTTCCGACTGGCACGCTCGAGCCGCACGGTGTGATCAACAACGGCGCGGACATCACCGCGCCGGTGGCGCTCGCTCGAAAGATCGCGCGCGAGGTGAACGCGATGATCGCTCCGA
>CAZOOE010000541.1:0-4711 GCA_964581275.1 uncultured Clostridia bacterium | reverse complement strand
GGAGAAAAGGAATCATGTCAAACAAAACAAGGGAAGAGTTCATAGACGCAGGAACCGCGGAAAGTGAGCAGTACGAGGCAGATGAAGAGGTTCAGCAGGAGTTCCAGGACGTGCAGAGGTTTGCATCGGGAGGCGAGCAGCTCATGCGGGAGCTTCGAGAACACCACTCGCGCACGCCGGAGCTCTCGGGCGGCGATATAGATGCCGATTGGGCTCGCGCCGACATCGGCGACGAGACGGTGGGTGGCTCGTCTCCTACACCGGACCAGGATGTTGTCGACGAATTGGGTGAAGCAGTCGGGTTAACCTACGAGGACAACGAACCTCTTCACACAGCGGAAAAAGTGGAAGAGCGCGATCGCAAACGATGGGAACTCGATCCGGCCTCATCCGAGGACTACAATGACCGGGTCAACCGCGAAGGCCAGTGAGTTCCTTACACGCTCCAGCCCGGGCTTGCGATCCCCTTGCGCTCAACGTTTCACACTCGAAAGCGCTCTGATATAATTCGCGACCGAAATCGAAGACCGAATAACCGCGGAGGCTAAAATGCGGAAGTTTTTGTTGTTGTCGCTGTTCTCTGCTGTAGTCGCCTCGTCCAGTGCGCTCGGTGACACGATACATCTCAAGAACGGCAGCGTGCTCAAGGGCAAGGTAGCCAGCTTCGCCGATGATCAATTCATAGTCATGTTGGATACCGGTTCGGGCCGATATCTAAGCAGAGCTATGGTCTATATGGGAGATGTTGCTCGAATCGAGTTCGATTCGACCCCGGCTTCCGGAGTCGAATCCGCGGGCGCCGCCAACAAGCCGACCGAGCCCGCGCCCCGCGTCGAGATCAATGAACCGCGAAGCAATCCCCCCAAGGAGCAACCGAAAAACAATCAGCCCGTAGAAACGCAGCCGCGGGAGATCAGTCCCCCGGAGACACACACTGCGGCTCCGCCTCCGAAAGAACCCGAATCTACTCAACCCGAGAAACCCTCGGTAACCACGCCGCCACCCACGACACCTCCTGGTTCCGAGACTTCCGACAGCGAGCGGCCAATTCGCAAACAGTCGCCGGCCATAAAGACGATGACCGTTGACGTGGCCGCTAAGAAGGACTGGACCAGTTCCGGACTGATAGTCAAGCGGGGCGACCACCTTAGAGTGACCGCCACTGGTACTATCACCCTGGACCCGGTTAGCGGTCGCACCTGCGGGCCTGAAGGAATCAGCGATCTGCCTGATCCCAAGAAGCTCATGCCTGATCAGCCGACTGGCGCGCTGATTGCGGTTATCTCCTCCGACAACGATGATTTTATCTTCCTAGGGCGGTCGGGTGAGTTCACGGCGATGCGCGACGGCCTTCTGTTTTTGTCGGTGAACGAAGGTGTCCTTTCAGATAACACCGGGACATTCAAGGCAGTTGTTGAGGTGATCGCCCAGCGAAAACAGGAGCGCTGACGGAAGACACGAACACGCCGGCGTATGATCAGACGCATCGGGTTATGAGAGCGCTAGGCCGCACCTAACTGCCCCGTCCCCGTGTACTGGTAACCCACGCGGTCTCTACTCCAGGGGTTGAATTAACACCTATTTTCCTTGACTTGAATCCGCCCTTGAAGTAGCCTTTCCCTTCCCGCGAGGCAAGTATAAAACTCTTTCACAGAATGGCGATAAACAGGCCTGTCGAGTAGCTCTTAAGGCGAGGCCGTTACGCTCTCGCCATACTTACCGTGGTAGAGTTTGGATACGCGCGGGGCGCTCGTTTCAGGTTTATCCGTAGCTTGCGACCTTTCACATAAGATGACCGAGTTCGATAGAACCGCTTATTTTGTTGTGGGCCGCAATAAGGAAATGCTTCACAAAAGGGAGGAGGACGCTGCTTTCAGCAAGACATCTCACCGCGCAGCCAGCCTCTCTATCCATCGGCGTGAGCAAGCCGTGTAACTGACACAAAAGCTTTGGGTGTCGGCGCGGCAACTGACGCGCCCCACCGAATCAATGACGACACTTTTTCATGAGGAGAGGCAGGAAATGTCAAAACCAAAACCATTCCACTCATTATGCGCAGTGCTGCTGGTGCTGTGTCTCTGCTCCGTGGCCGTTCCGGCCATGGCACAATCCCAAGCAAGCACTGGTCAGATCACTGGCATTGTGACTGACGCTCAAGGGGCGGCAATCGCGAAGGTGACCGTTACCGCCAGCAACACACAGACGGGGCTTGCGCGCTCATCGACCTCCAACGATGAGGGGCTCTACGCCATCGTGTTGCTCCCCCCGGGAGTTTACAACGTATCCGCGGAAGCTACCGGATTTGCCTCAACCAGCGTTAAGGATATCGAGGTTACGGTTGGGCGAACCTACGACCTCAAAATCTCGATGGGCGCGAGCGGCGTCACGGAAGTGGTCAATGTCTCTGCGGGCGCGGTCAGGATTCAGACGACTCGT
Organism: uncultured Clostridia bacterium; assembly: GCA_964581275.1. Lineage (GTDB taxonomy): Bacteria > Acidobacteriota > Blastocatellia > UBA7656 > UBA7656 > Onstottus_A. The sequence goes on along the minus strand of CAZOOE010000541.1, from coordinate 2,275 downwards.
TCCGAATCAGATACTGTCTTAAATGAAAAGGCGATCGAGAACCTTCCGATCAACGGACGGCGATTTCAGGACTTCGTCACACTGACGCCGACCGCCCAAGTTGATCCGTCGCGCGGCCAGATTTCGCTCGCGGGCCAGCGCGGCATCAACGCAAATGTGAGCGTAGACGGCGTCGACTACAACCAGCCGTTCTTCGGCGGCATCCGCGGTGGTGAGCGATCGAACACTGCTTTTACAATTCCACAAGAATCAATAAAGGAGTTTCAGGTTGTGGCTGCGGGCTACTCGGCGGAATTCGGCCGGTCGACCGGAGGGCTTGTCAACGCGGTGACCAAGTCTGGAAGCAATGCACTCCATGGCTCGGCATTCTACCTGAATCGCCCGAAAGAGGCGTCCAGGAAGACCGGCTTCCTCAACGCGCTTGAAAGGAACATCAACGACACCAGATTGAGCAAGGGGCTGGCGCCACTGGACTTCATCCCCGCGCCAGATCGTCAGATGTTTGGCGGTTCCTTTGGGGGACCCATAATAAAGAACAAGCTGTTCTATTTCGGGTCCTACGAACAACAGAGAATACGCATAAGCCGACAGGTGTTCTTTGATAACCTCGCAGGACTTGCGACCACAGCCTCAACTCAGCAGGCATTCGATTATTACCTGGCGCTGCAGGAGCCATACCAGCAGACCAACGATGCGAAGGCATTTCTTGTGCGCGCCGACTACGAGATCAACCAGAACCATCGCTTCAACGTCCGATTCAGCAAGAACAGAACCGAGGAGCAAAACGCTGTTTCGGTGGGTAACGCGCTGCAACCAACCATTAACAGCTCGCTTTCGAACAACGGCACCGAGATAGATAAGCTATACACTATCATGGGTCAGTTCACGAGCATCTTTACGTCGAGCATGGTCAATGAAATGCGGGCGCAGTTCGCCCGTGAGGAGCGTCCGCGCCCGGCCAATGCCAAGGAACCGCTTGTGACGAACACCATCGGCAGCGTGGGTACGGTGAGCTTCCTCGGGGAAAACATTCAGTTTGACCGGCGATTCCAGATCGCCGACGCCATTACCTGGACCAAGCGCAGTCACACGTTTAAGTTTGGCGGGGAATATACCCATACCTTTGTCTCGCAGCTGTTCGGCTTCAACCAGTTTGGAACTTACAACGTCGGGGGCAGCAACATTCCTGTTCTTCTCGACATTCTGTCGTACACGCCGAGTATTGCGACTGGAGTTGTGAACCGATTCGACTGCATAAACGACAACACGAATTTCCCGCAGTGCGCAGGCAGCGGTGTGACCTATCTGAAGCAGATCGGCAACCTTCAAGCCTCGTTTGACGGCGACGATCTGGCCTTCTTCGCGCAGGATTCCTGGCGCCTCCGTCCGAACTTGACACTGAACTACGGGCTTCGTTGGGAAAAGCAGTACAACCCCACTCCAGAGGCTACAAATACCGCGGCGGTCAACAGAATTAAAGGTTTCCGCTTCCCGTCAGGACAGGTTTATGACCCGAGCGTAATTCCAGACTCAGGTAATGAGTGGGGTCCGCGACTTGGACTCGCCTGGGATCCTGGGAGCGATGGAAAGATGGTCATTCGTGGTTACGGCGGCATCTATTATGCGCGCACGCCTCAGCTTATTTTTGCTGGTCCGGTGAATAACTTCCGCGCGACGCCGGGCGATGTTTCAATCTCGCTTCCGTTCAACACCGCCAGCCTTGCTCCCGGTAACCCGCTGAAGAGTTGTCGAACAATCTACTGCCAGTTCAATTTGGTCGGCGTAAACCTGAACACGTTCTCGCTCGATAAGCTGCCTATCATTACGACGGCTCAGATCTCACAGATTGCCACAACGCTCGGCCTCAGTCCGGATCCGGTCGCCAGCGCGCAACTGATTTCCGTCGCGCCAAACTTCGAGAATCCGAAGTCGTACCAGGCAGGTATTGGCATTGAGCGAGAAGTAACGCCTGGCCTAACGCTTGGGGCAGATTTCACATATGTCAAGGCGGTTCACCTCGAGCGTAACCGCGAGGTGAACATCCCGTTGCCGACAGTCAGCGCCGCGAATCAGGGCAGGCCTGTTTACGGTGTGAGCACTGGCGCGGTGGCGCGCCCGGATCCGGGGCAGATTGGCTCACTACAACTTCGGGAATCGTCGGCAAAATCGCTCTACCGGGCGCTGACAATCAGCATGAAGCTCCAACGGAAGTGGGGTCAGTTCAACGCCTTTTACGTTCCCTCGAAGCTGCTGTCTGATTATGATAATGAACGCA
>CAZOOE010000540.1:0-4713 GCA_964581275.1 uncultured Clostridia bacterium | reverse complement strand
GATTCACGGGCGCCGACCTCGCGAACATGCTAAACGAGGGCGCGCTACTCGCTGCGTGACGGGGCCATGGGCGGTGCCAGTAACTCCGAACTTCGAGCATCGCATCGGTGGGATTGAGAAAGAGGACATAACCGGCAACGTCTCGTACGAACCGGAAAACCATATGCATATGGTTTTGACTCGCGCGGAGAAAGTGTCTCGGATTGCTTATGACATCCCCGACATCGAAGTTTTTGGCGAGCCGGACGGGCGATTGCTCGTACTCGGATGGGGATCTACTTACGGCGCGATTACCTCAGCGGTCGAGGAGATGCAGAGGAGCGGCAAATCGGTCTCGAGCATTCATCTCCGCTACCTGAATCCGTTCCCGGGCAATCTCGGGGAAATCTTGGGCCGGTTCGATCGCGTTTTGATACCCGAGCTGAATTTGGGACAGCTGGCGATGTTGCTGCGCGCCCGTTATCTGGTGCCGGCGGTCTCGTTCCCGAAGGTCAAGGGCAAGCCGTTCAAGATCAGCGAGCTTATTGCGAAAATGAATCAGTTGTATGAGGAGTAAAGAGCGAACTAAACACGAGGCTATACAAGCGCACAAAGGCGACTTTGCGGTTTAGAGGAAAACACGATGAGTACAAACGCAGACATTCCAACAAACGGGGGCGGCTCAGGGGCGCCTCCGGTGAAGCTGACGCGTAAAGACTTTGTCTCGGACCAGGAGGTACGATGGTGCCCGGGCTGCGGTGACTACTCGATACTCGCGCAGATTCAAAAAGTTATGCCGGAACTGGGCATCGAGCGCCAGAACACCGTATTTGTCTCTGGGATCGGCTGCTCGAGCCGGTTTCCCTACTACATGAACACCTACGGCTTTCACAGCATTCATGGCCGAGCGCCCGCGATCGCCACCGGCATCAAAGCATCCAATCCCGATCTCTCAGTGTGGGTCATCACCGGGGACGGTGATGCGCTGTCGATCGGCGGCAATCATCTGATCCACATGATTCGCCGCAATTTGGACATCAATATCATCTTGTTCAACAACCGAATCTACGGTCTAACCAAGGGCCAATACTCGCCAACCTCCGAGTTCGGGAAGAAAACCAAGTCGACTCCATATGGCGTGATTGATTACCCACTCAACCCTCTCTCAGTAGCGCTTGCCGCTGAAGCGACTTTTGTCGCACGCTCGGTTGATACTTTCACTTCCCATCTGCAAGTGGTCGTCGAGCGCGCGATGCACCACAAAGGCGTCTCGTTCGTAGAGGTCTATCAGAACTGTAACATCTTCAACGACCACGCATTTGATATGTTTACCGAGCGCGGCGTGCGAAACGACGCTATGATCGAACTCGAGCACGGCAAACCGCTGGTGTTCGGCAAAGAGCGCAGCCGGGGCATTCGAATACGCAACCGCGATATGCATCTGGAGGTCGTGGGCCTGGGCGACGGAATCAGCGAATCAGATTTGATAACCCACGATGAGAAAGCACCCGATTCCTATCTCGCCTACATGCTAGCGCGGATGGAATACCCGGACTATCCCGTTCCAATCGGTGTGTTCCGCGATGTCATCAAAGCGACCTACGAAGAGATGCTCACCGGACAAATCAGAGCAGCAACCGAAAAGATGGGTCCGGGAAACCTTGAGAAGCTGATCAACAGCGGGGATACGTGGGTCATCGAGTAATGCAAAAAGGGCAAAGGGTTTGAGGCTTTAGCTGGGTCTTACAACAAAAAGAGAATCTCAGGCCAAAGCCTTTACTCGATGCCTCATCTTCAAGACTGAGTATCGTTTAGTGGTTCTGCTGGAAACCCACCTCAACCTATTGTATAGTCTTCACGGCGCATTAAGTCGAACCGGCTCACCCTGGGCCAGCAAAGCCCCGAGGAATTTAACGAGTAGCTTGACCAAGGAGTACCGTCAGTCAATGAAAAGTTATCGGCTGCTTCCCATCCTCACGCTGTTACTGGTGTGCACACCGGTCGCCCGTGTCCGCAGTGACGACGCGACCCGTGTAGTCTATTCCAATACGAACGGAGAAGAAGTTCGCCAGTGGGAAGTGACCGGCCCTTGGGGCGGTGACGTGCGGGCGCTCGTGGCCTCGCCCGGCAACTCCGACACGTTTTACCTGGGGACGGCCGATGGCCAGATTTTCCGCACCGCCGACGGCGCTCGCACGTGGCAGCGACTAAAGCCGGGCCTCGACAAGCGCGGGCTTTCGGTCGACAACATCGTCATCGACCCGCGCGATCCGAGGACTATATACGCCGGCGCCTGGGCAGTCGCACGCGACGAAGAAGGTGGCGTCTTCAAGAGCAACGACGGCGGAGAGCACTGGAAGCTCCTGGAGGGTACCAAAAGGCTGTCAGTTCGCTCGCTGGCGATTGGGCCTTCCGATTCCAACTTTCTGATCGTCGGGAGCGCCAACGACGATCCCAATCTGAATGGCGTGTTCCGCTCCAACGACGCGGGCAAGAACTGGGAGCGTATTTCTCCGATCGGTGACAAAGAGATTCGCAACATCGAGTCCGTAGCCATCGACCCTCGTGACAATAACGTCATCTACATCGGCACGTGGCACCTTCCCTGGAAGACGGTCGATGGAGGCGTCAACTGGAGACAGACTGGCTACAAAGCAGTTGGTATGATCGATGACTCCGACATCTTCGGCATTTGCGTGAATCCCTCGAATCCCAATCTGGTGTTCATCAACGCCTGCAGCGGAATATATCGCTCGGCGTCGGCAGGCGAAAACTGGGCCAAGGTCCCCGGCATTCCGTTCAGCGCGCGCCGAACCTATAAACTGCTTGTACACCCGTCAAACCCAAAAATCATCTTTGCCGGAACAAGCGAAGGATTGTGGCGATCTAAAGATGATGGAAGGCGCTGGATGCTGCTTACATCCAAGACGCTGGTGATCCGTTCGATCGTTGTCACTCCTGACAAGCCGAATCGGGTGATGATCGCCACCGACGATCTCGGAGTGCGAATGTCCGAGAACCTTGGAGATGACTTTAACGAGTCGAACACCGGGTTTATTCATCGTCACGTGCTAGCGATCATGCCGGATGCAACCGAACACGGGCGGTTGCTGGCAAGCGTCTACCACGACGGCTCGGGTGGAAGCGTGTTCGCCTCTTCTGACGGAGGCGAGTCCTGGCAGTCCTCCTCGACCGGACTCGCCGGCCGCGACGTCTTCTCGTTCTACCAGATGCCCGATAACCCCAACGTGGTCTACGCCGGCACCAATACCGGCGTCTACCGTTCGAACGACCGAGGGGCGACGTGGGCATTTACAGGAGTCGAACCAGTCAAGAAAGTCGATAAGCCACCCGCCAGAAACACTCGGTCGCCGCGAGCTGGCGCTGATCGGTCGCCGACAACGATCGGGCGTTATGAAACGATTGGGATTTCAAAACGGGCATCGAATCAGAGGTCGAAGAAACCCGCTCAGAAACGGCCGGTGAAAAAAGAGAAACCCGGAACCGAAGCTGCTCTGGCACCAGGGTTCGTTCAGTTGACGCGACAGGTTGATGACATCACCAGCTTTGCCGGCGCGGAGGGCCAACTCGGGCTGCTCGCTGCGACGATGGACGGCCTTTACCGGACGTTCGACGATTCGAAGGGATGGGAGATGGTATCGATTGAGGGTTACCCGTCCGGATATCCGGTGTTTTCGGTCTCGACGCACAAGGACACACCGAGAAAGATCTTCGCGGGGACCAAGCAGGGGCTGTTTATCTCGAACGACAGCGGCCAGTCCTGGCAGCACGTCGATCGCGGACCCAGCGATACCTCGGTGAAGGCCATCGCCCAGGACCCTCGCGACGCGCAGCTGATCATCGTCGGCACCAACCAGTACGTCTTCCGCTCGACCAACGGGGGCCGCACCTGGGTCCGCCGAGGCGGCGGCCTACCATCGGGAGACTTCACTTCAGTGGTCATCAGTCCGACGAATCCGGATGTGGTGATGGCGGCCGAGTATTCGCGCGGAGGAGTGTATCGCTCCACAGACAAAGGCTATATTTGGGAACGCATAGATGTTGAGCTGCCATCGAATAGAGTTTGGACGCTGACTTTTGATCCGTTTGATAAAGATCGCGTGTACCTGGGCAGCTTTTCGAGCGGCGTTTACGTCTTTACGACTCGCAATCGCGCGCACATCACCGGGCAGCAGAGATAGGCCGTTAGCTGCATGGCCTTCCCTCTTGTGGTCCGGTGAGTCCCGGACCAGCGACTACGTACGATCAACCGATGAAAATTCATGAATATCAGGGAAAGCAGCTCCTCACTAAGTACGGCGTGACCGTGCCACGCGGGGCGGTCGTCAATCACGAAGCACAAGTCCGCGCGGCAGTCGAGCAACTCGGGCTCCCAGTCGTAGTAAAGGCGCAGATTCACGCGGGAGGGCGAGGCAAGGGCGGCGGCGTCAAGCTTGCGCGGACCCTCGAAGAAGCCATCGAAACCACCCGAAGAATCATCGGCATGAGACTGGTCACCCATCAAACCGGCCCCGAAGGCCGCGAGGTACGCACTGTCCTGATCGAGGAAGCTCTACAGATTAAGCAAGAGTTCTATCTCGGAATCGTATTGGATCGAGCAGCCTCCCGGCTGGTATTCATGGCCTCATCAGCCGGCGGAAGGGAGATCGAAGGCGTCCCCGCGAATAAACCCTAAAAAATCTGGAAAAAAACCAAGCAACCCGGCATTTGGGG
>CAZOOE010000539.1:0-4726 GCA_964581275.1 uncultured Clostridia bacterium | reverse complement strand
ACCGCAACTCGTTTCGGGCTCGGATGCCGCCGACGGTCAAACAATCCCGAATATCCATCTCGTTTTAAACGCGCTCGCCATCGCCGCATCGTTCGAACGTGAATACCCAGAATCTCAGCTGCCTCCCACCACGTTATCCGTTTCGCCATCGCCCGCATGATCACTTCCTGCACTTTCATCGCTCGCTCCACTGCAGCTTCCGGGTACTCCCTCTCCACCACGTCACCTCCGTGGTTGGGAGCCTCCCGTCCGCTGCGGTCAAAAGCGGACAATTCATGTGCTAATTCAGGCGGACAGATCGTGTGCTACCGACACAATGTCGTGTGTTAGACTCGCGTAATTAGTTGATTACACTTTAGCCTGGGTGGCGGAACTGGCAGACGCACCGGACTTAAAACCCTACATCACCTTCTTTTTTTCTCCCCGAAAACTGAACGCGTTATCGCTGAAATCCTTGTCTGGAGCGGGTTTCAAAGCACTGGTGCTACAACTCGCTACAACCCGCTACAACTCGTTTTTGGACAGTTTTGGAAGAAAAAGTGGCAAAAAAGTGCAAAATGACCCGAACATAGTTTGTGACTCACAGCCGCAATGCGGCGAAAATACTACATAGACAAGATTATTGGAAGACTCGCTTAGTGTTCATCGAATGGCGGACCAAAGGCAATTTAGCGATGATGAAACCAAAATTAAAGAACATCACATTGAAAGGTTTCAAATCGATCAAGAATCTGGATTTGGAACTTCGTTCTCTCAATGTATTGATTGGCGCGAATGGCGCTGGAAAAAGCAATCTTGTTTCGTTTTTCAAAATGATTAATGAAATGATGGCTGGGCGCCTCCAAGAATACATTGCGGGAGCTGGCCGGTCTCAGTCGATGCTGCATTTTGGCCCAAAAGTGACGCCGCAGTTGGAAGGTCGACTTGATTTCGAAACTGATAACGGAACAGATAGCTATCATATGCGCCTGTTTCATGCCGCTGGCGATACATTGGTATTTGCTGAGGAGACTCTCTCTTTCCTAGAAAAGGGACGAGCAGCGCCGAGAGTGGTCTCGCTAGGTGCTGGACACCAAGAAACACATATTCGTGAAGAAGCGAGCCGCGAAAAACCGACTGCAAAAGTCTTTCGTCATCTCTTAAACGAATGTAGGGTTTATCACTTCCACGACACGTCGGCGACCGCCCGGGTTCGCCAAACCTGCTATATCGGTGATAACCGGTGGCTCATGCCCGATGCAGGGAATTTGGCCGCTCTTCTCTTTCGGCTCAAGAATGAAGATGATGATAATGCGTATCAGAGAATCGTCAGCACTATTCGGCTCATAGTTCCCTTTTTTGAAGACTTCGATTTAGAGCCAGCTGCTCCCAACAAGCGTGACATTCTGCTCAATTGGCGACACAAGCAGTCTGACCAAGTATTTGGCCCACATCAGTTTTCCGATGGCACACTTCGTGCGATCTGCCTGGTGACTTTGCTTCTTCAACCGGAAGACGATCTGCCTGATTTGATCGTTGTTGATGAACCGGAACTAGGGTTACATCCATATGCATTAACGGTGATAGCGTCGTTGGCGAAGAAAGCTTCTCACCAAACTCGATTGCTCGTTAGCACGCAATCGAGTTCGTTCTTGGACAGTTTTGAGCCGGAAGAGATCGTCGTCGTTGAGCGAGACGGACAAGAATCGCGATTTACTAGACCATCGCCTTCAATTCTAGAGTCATGGTTGGAAGAGTACAGTCTTGGAGAGGTGTGGGAAAAGAATGTCATTGGCGGAGGCCCCCATTAGATGGCGCGGTTGTATATGTTTGCCGAGGGGCCGACAGAACAAGTGTTTTCGACAACTTTACTGGCACCTCATCTGGCAAACGCGGGCGTTTTCCTGCAAGCAGCTGTCCTCATAGCTCACGCACGTCGGCGACGAGTCGTGCATCGGGGTGGCGGGCGGAACTACCTCGCCATGAAGAACGACATCCTTAGGTTCTTGGCTCAAGAGCGTGGTGCAGACGTTTTCTTTACGACGATGATCGATCTCTACGCAATTTCCGCCCATTTCCCTCAACTTGAGGAGTCGCGCAAACTAAGTCATCTTCCGCAGAAACGAGTTGAGTTTCTTGAGCAGGCCTTCGGAAACGATATTGGCGACCAACGCTTCATTCCACACATCCAAATTCACGAATATGAGGCTTACCTCTTTTCCGATCCGGATTGCTTTCTAGATTTCTATCCGCGAGCCCCCAAAGGTATTGAAGCACTGAAGGTTATCGCAGGAGCCTATGAAACACCGGAATTGATCAATGATGGTCAACACACCGCTCCCTCAAAACGAATCACCGAATGCTTCCCAGATTACGAAGGGGCAAAACCAACAGTTGGTACCCAGGTGGCCCAATGTATTGGGCTGCAAAAAATCCGCGACAAGTGTCCACACTTTAATTCTTGGTTATCTCGCCTAGAACAGTTGGCCCCCGCGTAAATTGTCGACGCAGCGGCACAACACTTCCGACGACACAAACGCAGCGGTCACGTCCGTGGTCCTGGCGAAAATGCTGTTGAGCCGCTCAACGTAAGCGACGTCGTTAGGTGTTCGGAAAACATTTCGGATGTCCGACTAAAGGCGAGCCGAACGCGCAGCTCGCGACGAATTGATTGCGGCGACAATGGCCTGTTTTTCCTGCTCTTCAAAATGCCACCAATTGGTGCTCCACACTCGATGAACTCGCCATCCTTGCTTTTCTAGGACTCGCTGCCGAGCACGATCTCGCGTTCTTGCGACCAAAGAACTGTGATAACCGGCGCCGTCACATTGAATAGCCAAGAGGTTCTTGGCTCGGTCTTTGACAACGATATCCAATCGAAATCTTCCGGCACCGTATTGGCACTCGATCTCGTATCCCTCGTTTTCCAGGAATTCGACGACCTGTTCTTCAAAAGGGGAATCACAGTAAACAACGTTTGAAACTCCATCAATCTTTCGCTCAAACCGTTTGTTCACGATCCCGAAGGTTCGGGTCTGCTGCGTTTCCATGTCCAGAAGCAAGGCCTTGAGGCACTGAAATCCTCGACTTTGCGCGCTAGTGGCCTCTAAGTCGGCGACCTTCAATGAACTCACGACGGTAAAACCACTTCGTGAACGAGTAATCGCGACGTTGAGACGGCGTTCGCCGCCACTCTTGGTTAGCGGTCCGAGCACCGCGGCGCTGAAGTTGCCGGCAGGGTTCTTACCGTAGGTGAGGCTGAGAACAACTCGATCCATTTCGTCACCTTGCACGGTTTCCAGGTTTCTGACGAAAAATTTTGATTCATCAGCACAGAAGGTTCTCACTGATTCAGAGGCCTGTTGACATAGTTCGTCGATCAGCTCCATCTGAGGGATGTTCATTGTTACGATACCAAGGGATTTGCCAGGACAATCATTGACGTGCAGCTCGATGAGCTTTATGACTTCTCTTGCCTCAACGGGGTTGGTGCGTTGTCCGGCGACCTCCGAATAAATTCCGTTAGGAACGTAATGAAGCCGTCGGCCGATGCCTGTAATGTGGGAGGGTGGATACATTTCCAGCTTCGTGCCGTAGAACCAGTCATTCGAAAAGCGAATCAGATCCGGAGTTTCACTTCGGTAATGAGACATCAGCATTACTTGCGTCTTGTCCTCCTCGAAGACACCGGCAAATTCGTCAAGCAAACTTTCGCTAATGCCAAAATCCTCGGTGTCGGCATCGGGATCAGAACTTGCGAAGCTCGCGAAGAAGTCGGTCGGTGGAAGCTGGTTTCGGTCGCCAACTATAATGACTTGTTTGCCGAAGCACATAGAAAGCAGACCGTCAAGAACCCGGATTTGTGATGCTTCGTCAAAAATGACCAGATCGAAAGGAATACCTTGATCTTCAAATATTTTCGAGTCGATAAGGTTTGCCAGTGATGTAGGACTCATCATCCAACAAGGCTTCGCTGGCATAAGATAATCCATATGTGCGTTGACTAATTCTCTTACGGTGCCACGAACGCGCTGCAATCCAGCCAGCCTACGTAACTCTGAGGCGCTATGCGCTGCACGTTGCGCAGCCTCTTGCATTGATTGCCGCAGATTTGTCTTCAAATGATCAATGATCCACGATGCGAGTTTGTCATCCTGATCTGAAAATGTCTTGAGACTCTGCTTAAACTCTAGTCCGTGCGGCTTTGCGACAGGGTCGCAGAGTCGGAGTAGATTGAAACAAAACAAGCGCTCCGCGTGCTCTGTCAACACCGAGCCATCCAAAACCTTGTTCCATAATTCCTCGATCTCGGGGAAGGCATGGATCTTTCCTTGCCATCGCTTCTTTTCCAGCCAAAGAGGATGCTGCGGTAGCTCCGCCATAATTTCGGCAATGGTCGTTGATACCGATACATAGTCAGTAAAGCTTTTGCTGCATTCCTCAAAGAAGCCGTCGAGTTCAACATATGCCTCTTTCATGAAACGCTGATGCTTCTGCAGGAGGGAGAACAGCTTCAGCCAAAGCTGGCTGTCTACATCTAGCTTTTGTGATCCACGTTGCCGCTCAAACAGATCACGCCACGAGATGATGTCATACAGCCATTTCCAGTCCGGCTCTGGTTTTTCGGCAGCCTGGAGACCCAAATATTTTGCCAGCGGCTTGAGTTCTCGTTCCCAGCGGGCGAATTGCTTTTGAGCGTCGAAGGCTGCAGTGACCGGGTTTGTTCGGGCCCCTTTCGGAATCTCGT
>CAZOOE010000538.1:0-4735 GCA_964581275.1 uncultured Clostridia bacterium | reverse complement strand
CGTGGCTGCAAAACAACAAATCGGATATCGTCGTCGCCAAATCCACCGATTTCGGCGCGACCTGGACGGTCGTGACTGCCGATCACACGAACGCCGGAACAGATAAGCCCATCCTTGCGGTGCGGGGACAAGATGTGTACGTGTCTTACAACCACACTCAGACTGCATATGTCGCTCGCTCTCACAACGGAGGTGCAAGTTTCACCGAAATTAAGATCAATCAAAACGCCAAGCTTGGCTGGTCGCTCGGAGGCGGCGGGACTGTCACAACGAATGGCACAGTCTACTTCTCGTGGGACGGTTACGAAGGCAGCGGCGGCGCCAAGGGAAAAGTGAACCTCTATGTGAGCAAATCGACGGACCTCGGCGTCACATGGACCACCAAACTGCTCGATATCTCGTCCTCCCCGCCAGATTGTTCTGCCTTCGATTGTGGCTGGGCGTTTCTTGGGGCTGCGATAACCATGGCCTCCGATACATCCGGTAATCTGTACGCACTCTGGAATGCGGGTTCCACCGCAAAGGGTCCTGAACGCATTTACTTCTCCAGATCTACTGACGCCGGCAATACGTGGTCAGCCAAAGTGGATGTCTCTGCCGCACCGGCAGGCTCGCACCACGCCTTTCCGGCGATCGCCGCCGCCTCGAATGGCGACGTTCGCGTCGCATGGATGGACGCACGTGCCGCCAACGGCGGCATGGATCGCTGGAATGTGTACTACCGGTCCTCGGCCAATGGCGGCGCCACATGGAGCGCTGAAGCCGATGTATCCACTTTCGTAAGTGGCTTCCCTTCCTACATCTTCACAGAAGGCTACCGCTTCCCGTTCGGCGATTACTTTGAGATGGACATTGACGAACAAGGCACAGCGCATCTGGTCTGGGGCGAAGGGTATAGCTACAGTTCGCCAGGATCGATCTGGTATGCGCAAGGCAGGTAAAATTCGACTTTAAGACTGGACCTGGGTTTCCAGTGTTGGAGTTTCAACGTCAAGGCCGAAGTTCGATTTCCAGGTCTGCGTTTAAGGATGTCCCGTCGCGATGAGTTTGGCGGTGGCGACCAAATTGCCGTGCCAGGAACGGATCCCTCTGTTTTTTCCACCCGGCCATCGGTCTTTTGATCGGTGGAAATAACCTTCTCTCGCGCACAAGAGATGCAAATTAAAGCGGCAAGCGAGAAACCGGTTTGCGGTAAAGCACGCGAAGCGCGAAGCGGACGTCCCGCCACAGATCCTCAACCCAGTGTGTCCGATGCGACATATTCTTATGTTCGAGGCTTCGGCATCCCCAGATCACCTATCGGAACTGCACGCTTCGCAGCATCCTTTCGAACGTGGGGCGGAACTGTTCGTAATTTACAGCCGTCGAGACAAAGACGAAGTAAATCGCATCCTGTCCGCGTTGCACGGTGACCAACCAGTCTCGCTCGCGCTGCTGCTTACCATCGGAGCCAGCCATTGGAGAGATCGTCTCCAGCGGGACAGAGCCTCCGGAGGCGCCTCCTACCGTGAGCGGTTGAACCTGACTCAACGCTTTCATATTGCTGTCGCCGCTTTTCAGCTTCTGAGCAATTGCAGCTGTGAGTTGGCTCGCGCTCAAGTTTGCAGCGGGCGCGCGCGTCCTGCCGATGACGACCCCATAGGCAACACCGGCTGCCGAAGCGCCGGCGCGAGGCGCGATCGTGGCGCCCGTTTGCTGGTTATCGACAACATCCCAGTTCTGCGGCCGGGCAATGCTCAAACCTGCTGCAAGGTTCGCTGTTTGGAAGCTGGAACTCGGCTGAACCGCTGAGACCGGAACAGCCGGCATGCTCGCTCCGTTGGTGCCGGCCGTTGCCGGAGGGTCGGGGAAGATGGCTCCGTTCTTTCTGTTCTCCGCGGTCCATAGTCCGCTTTTCGCCCCATCTGCGATCTCTTTTGCATCGTATGCGCGAACTTCGGTGGCATGTTTCCGCACGCTCGCAAACTGGGCCGTGTCGCCGGAATATTGCTTGCTGGGCCAATCCTTGATTTGTGTCTGGATAGCTGTTTTCCGATTGCCGGGATTGGGGTGGTCGCTCAAGAACTGAGGCCCCTGATTTCCCTCCGCCGCGAGTTTCTGGAAGAAGTCTGCCAGCGCGATCGGGTTGATCCCTGCTTTCCACAGAATAATGGCGCCGACCGCGTCGGCCTGTGCTTCGTCGCCGCGCGAATACTTGAGCAACAGCGTTCCCGCTCCAATCTGGATTCCTGTCTGAGCTAAAGTGCCGGCAGCCCCGCCCAATTGGCCGGCCGCAGCGCCTGCGAGTCCTGCCAGACCCTCAAGCAACGATGCTTTACCCTGTTGTTTCGCGGAGTGTTGCATGTAGACGTGCGCCATTTCGTGCGCCATCACGCCGGCGAGTTCCGCTTCGTTGTCGGCCGCGGTGATCGTGCCGATGTTTACAAACATCGGTCCGCCGGGCAGGGCGAACGCGTTGATCTCTTTTTGCTGGACGACGTGAAATTGAAAGGGCCAGGAGCGATCCGCAGGAATGGTGTTCGCCAGCCGTTTGCCGAGCTCCTGAATATATTGCGTCTCCGGACTGGAGTCCGGCAGCACAGGCATCTGCGTGTAAACCTGGTTGGCAACATCCAGCCCAAGTTTCTTTTGCTCGTCGCGCGTCATTCGCGGTTTGCCCGGATCGGGCAGTTCCGGAGCGACGGCAGCCGCCAGAAACAGCGCGGTGATCAGGCAAAACGCTGTAAAAACCAGGCTGATTCGAATATGTCGTAATCGTGCTGAACTCATTTAAAAGAACCTATTGACTCGTATTTCTGAAGTCAAGAGTTGCAATGCCGGGGAACGAGACACGCTTTGCTCTTCGAGCGGATCGTGAGCAGCGAAACGGTAGCCGCGGTCTATGACCGCGCTTTTCATTTCGATTCGGGAGACCTCGAATTACGAAGCATAAAACGCGCGGTCACAGACCCCGCCAATTGTCCAACGGATTCGCTTCGCGCGGCACGGCCTGGTTACATTACGAGAACGGAATGCCCATTCGCCGGAGCAGGTCTGCGAATCGCGGGTCGCTGCGGAGTGGATCCCACACTGGCTCGTCCTTAAAAAAGGTTCCGAGCGCTCCCGTGGCTAAGCCACGCTGCAGCCACGTTAAGGACAAGTCCTTCTCGTTCAAGGCCGCATAGACGCTGGCAATATAATGCGCCTGGCTCAGGTTTGCACCCGACATCTCCTCCAACTCTTTGATGATCCGGAGTGCTTGTTCCCGCTTCCCCTGCGCCGAATAGACCATCGCCGTGCTGTAAATCAAGAGTGGATCATTTTTCCGGTCATGTACGGCCTTCCCCAGTTCCGCCAGCGCTTCATCGAACAGCCGGTTCTGAATGTACATTCCGATTTCAAACTGCGTGCTAAAAGCCGGGCCTAGTTCGTTGGCCTGCCTCAGCAGTTCCAGTGCTCGCCTATAATCTCGCTTGAGATAATAGGTGATGGCCAAGCCTCGCGTGATGATTGGCGAAAGCGGATCGAGTTCCCGAGCTTTCAGAAATTCCGCCAGGCCTTCATCGAGACGCCCCTGCCGCAGGGAAGAGAATCCCAAATATTGACGAGCTAATGCCAAGCTTGGACTGAGTTCGGTGGCACGCTGCAGTTCGCGATCAGCCAGGGAGAAATCTGCCGGATAGAACTGACTGTAAGCGTGACTAAGGACGACATGAGCTTCGGCAAGGTTCTCATCGAGCGCGAGGGCCTTGCGCGCGGTCTCTTCTGTTTTGCGCCGACCTTCAATGGGCGCAATGTAACCTCGGATGCCAAGATTCATATAGGCGTCAGCTAAGCCGGCGTAGGCGAGCGCATAATTGGGATCCTCCGAAATGGCCTTCTCACAATAACCGATAGCTGCAAGCAGATCCTCGCGGGTTCGACGATTCGTATATAACCGTCCCTCTGTGTAGTACTGGAACGCTTTGAGGTTTTCTGTGGGCCGTTTCGCAAGCTGCTGCCGCTCGGTGCCGGTAAGCTTCAGGCGCAGCTTCTCCGAAATCTC
Source organism: uncultured Clostridia bacterium (assembly GCA_964581275.1). GTDB lineage: Bacteria > Acidobacteriota > Blastocatellia > UBA7656 > UBA7656 > Onstottus_A. Next base: position 711 of record CAZOOE010000538.1, on the reverse strand, counting down.
TTTCGCGATCTCTTCTTGCAGCGCGAAGACCTCGACGAGCTTGCGATTGTACTGCTGCCCCCAAATTTCGCTATTGTCCTGCGCGTTCACAAGCTCGACGCTAATTGCGAGACCACCAGCACGTTGAGTCACCCTGCCGGTGAGCACCGACTGCACCTTCAGCGCTTGTGCCACCGTCTGCGCGTTCGTATCCTTTCCCTTGTACTGGAACACCGAGTTGCGGGACATCACTTTGAGGTTCGGCAACTGTGAGAGGCTGTTTATGATGCTTTCAGGGATGCCGTCCGAGAGGTAATCGATATTCGGATCCGCATTCGCGTTGACGAAGGGCAATATCGCTATGGAATCGATCGCTTTGGCGCGCCCCGCCAGCGTATACCATCCGAAGCCCACTGCCAGAGCCACGACTACTATGGTTGCGGCGAAAACGGTGCGGCGAAGATTACTCCGAGGCTTGGCAGTCACTTCGCTATGAGCAATCACACCGGAGTCGCTATCTCGCTTCAAATTTCTTAGGTCAACCAATAACTCACGAGCCGACTGATAACGCCGCTCCGCTTGTTTCTCCATGCACTTTCGTATGATTCGCTCCAGTTCTGGAGGAACACCGTAGTTGAAGCGTGATATCGCCTCGGGTTGAGAATGAGCAATTCGATCGATGGTCTCGGTGGTCGATGCGCCGGAGAAGGGCAGGCGGCCCGTCGACATCTC
>CAZOOE010000537.1:2533-4742 GCA_964581275.1 uncultured Clostridia bacterium | reverse complement strand
ATCAGCAGACTCCAGCATACGATCATGATCGGCTTGCGACCGATCTTGTCCGACAGCCAGCCGCCGAACGTGTCGAACAGCACACCACAACCTCCGTTCACGACAGTCGCCCAGAATGCAAGTGTCACCGGGAGGTGCAACGTGTCGTTCGCATAGGTGGTCATGTACGTAAGCCCGTAGGCCGAGATCGTCGCGCCCCGCAGGATCCGACTCCATCAGCAGGTCGCGCATGCGCGGGTTCCAGGAAGCCCAGGCAGTAGCCCCCTGGTGGTGCATGACCTGCGTCGTCCAGTAATAATGCAGGATGTCCGGTCTGTTTGGCTCCGGCAGGTTCTTTAGCAGCAGTTCGGTTCCTTTTTTCAGGCCGCCCACCGTACGGTCAACTTATGTCCGGCATCAATACAATTGCTCGCCACGGTCAGGTCCAACGGTCGATGACAAGACGGGCACATTTCTTGCTGGTCCTTTGCAATGAGCGATCGTAGCCCAGCTCGATCCTGGTCCACGGTCTGAGTCTTGGCGTCGCTCAAGTCGTTGGTTTCGAACGACACGGAGACCGCCGCTCCACTGGAGGGATTATGAGAATCAGAATGACGACTACACTCTTCTTCTTATTTCTTTTGTGCTTGGCGCTCATTGTGCTAACCGGGGCAACGCCGGGCGGGAAGAGCGAGGTTTTCTCTGCCCTGGCGCAGCTCCCAGTCGCGGGTACTACGACGAACGTCAAGATCTATATCAGCGGCTATTCGAGCCAACAGGATGCCGATCGCTTGCATGCAGCCCTAGCCGATGGTGGTTCCAAAGGGCTGCTTAAGACATTACAAAAGATGAAATCGATAGGCCGCATCGAGCGAGAGGGCACCGTCGGCTTTTACGATTTGAAGTTCATCCTTTCAAAGCCGACCGGCACCGGGCGGCACATCTATGCGGTGACCGATCGGCCGATTGGATTTCTCGAGGCTTACTTTGACACCCGATCGAGGGACTACCCGTTTGGCATCCTGGAGCTGGACTTGAAAGCCGACGAAAAGGAGAAGGGCGAGGGAACGCTTATCTACGCTGCCAAGATAAAACTTCTAGACGGGGAGAAGGTCGATATCGAGAATGTCACCTTCGCGCCGATCAAGCTCTTGGGCGTGCGTCAATTGTGAGCCGCGTCTGCCGGAGTGTTTCCACGGCACCCACCAGTCACACGGTGCGAGCTACTCGCACCGTAGCGCTACCATCGGATCTACCTTTGTCGCTTTTCGTGCTGGGACGTAGCACGCCAGGAGGGCCACACCGGTAAGCAAAAGCGCGATGGCGGTGAACGTCAGCGGATCGGTGGCCTGTGTACCAAACAGCAGACTCGCCAACTCCCGCGACAGCGCGAACGCTGCCCCCAGGCCAATAATCAAGCCAATCAAGGTCAGTTTTACTCCCTGTCCTAGGATCATCCTCAGCACCGCAAGCGTAGGCGCCCCCAGCGCAATGCGAATGCCGATTTCGTTAGTGCGCCGATTGACTAAGTAGGCGGTGACGCCGTAGATCCCGAGCGAAGCTAGAATCAGGGCTAGTAAAGAGAACCCGCCCAGCAGGATGGTCACGAATCGCCTAGGCGAGACCGCCTGGTCGACAAGCTGTTTCAAGGGTTGGAAGTCACTGTTTGGTAAGTCCGGGTCAACACCTCGCAGTGCTGACCTGACGCTAGAAGCAAGCGACTCGATTGGCAGTTTCGCCCTTACCACCAGGTCCATGGAGTTCCAGTCGCGGTTTTGCGCCATCGGTAAGTACATTTCCAAACTTGCCTTTTGCTCCAATGCGCTGTGTCGAACATCTCCGACAACCCCCACCACTTGCCACTCCTGCCTCCCGAGCAGGGCCATCTGGCCGAGCGGATCTTGATCGGGCCACAGCCGTCGCGCCATTGTCTCGTTGACGATTAACACCTTCTGGCTGTCAGCGGTATCGTGCTCGGTGAACTCGCGACCCGCGCGGAGCGGGATCTTCATCGCCCGAATGTATCCCGGGTCGACCATCCGCGGAAACGCAGAAGGGAAGGTTTCCGGAGTGTATGTTTGTCCCTTCGCCCGGACGCCCCAGTTTCGATTTCGTCCCAGCGGAAGCGCATCGGTCAATCCAACCGACTCGACGCCCGGGCTCACCTCGAGGTTCCGGCCAAGCCGATTTTAAGACGCATCCCGCTCCGATCGCCTCTCGAGCCATGCCC
>CAZOOE010000537.1:0-2523 GCA_964581275.1 uncultured Clostridia bacterium | reverse complement strand
TGTGCCAGGGTATGGTCGGGACTGAATCCCGGATCGACATCCAGCAGTCGCAGAAAGCTTCGAATCAGCAGCCCGCCACCTACCAGGAGAACGCAAGCGATAGCGACTTCAGAGACCACTAACGAGTTGCGTATCCGCGCGCCACGCCCTCCTTCACTCGAACCGCGGCTCGCCTCCTTCAAGCTCTCGTGCACGTCCCAGCGCGAGACCTGAAGCGCCGGAACGATGCCAAAAAGCAGGCCGGTCAAGAAGGCAGCGAGTAAAGTGAAGACTAGCGTGATGCCGTCGATGCGCACGCTCTGCAAGAGAGGGATGCTGATCGCGCGGGTCGCTGCGAGCGCGCGGGTGGTTACAAAAGCGAGCGGCAACCCCAATGCCGCTCCACAACAAGCGAGCAGGAGGCTCTCGGTCAACAACTGGCGAACCAGGCGAGACCGATCGGCCCCGAGCGCGACACGAATCGCTATCTCCTTACGCCGCGACGTCGCCCGGGCCAGTAGGAGGTTTGACAGGTTCGTGCAAGCGATGAGCAAGACACAACTGACCGCGCAGAAAAGCACCAAAAACGCCGGGCGAAACCGCCCGCTGATCCGTTCCTGAAGGCTCGAGAGCACCGCACCATTTCTGTTCCGTTCCGGATGATGCTGCTGCACCTCCGGCACAATCACATCGAACTCGGCTTGCGCGCTTTGGATCGTCACGCCGGATTTCAGCCGGCCGATTATCGCCAGGGTATTTCCAAATCGATTGGTCTCTTCGCAGATCGGGAACGGCACCAGCAAATCGATATGTGAGCCCGGGGAGAAAATTGACCCGAAATCGAACGAAGCCGGCAGCACCCCAACGACCGTAGTCGGCTGGTTATTGAGGGTGATCGACTGTCCAAGGATTCGAGGATCGGACCCAAAACGACTCGCCCATAGACTATTGCTCAGCAAAGCAGCTCCCCTGCCGTTCCAAACGCATTCCTCGTCTGTGAACCCTCGGCCGATCGCGGGATTGACTCCGAGCAGATCGAGGAAGTTCTGTGATACCCCGACCCCTCTCAGGCGGTCGGGCTCGCCACTGCCGGTCAATGTGTAACTGTCGTAGTCAAAAAAAGCGAAGTAGGCGGCGAGGTCCTCGAAGGACTGATTCATGCTCCGCCAGTCGGAGAAGTTTCCGACCTGTGTTGTGACTCCCGACAAATCCCCTTCCGCGGCCACGAGGCCGCTGGAAGCCTTGGTGGCGCCGCTTGCGATCCATACGAGCCGGTCCGGCTCGTGAAACGGCAGCGGCCGCAGGAGCAAAGCATTGACGACGCTGAACACTGCCGTGTTAGCGCCGATTCCGAGTGCGAGTGTTATGACGGCGATCAACGTGAAGCCCGGCTTGTTTATCAGCATTCGCGCGCCGTACCGAAGATCCTGCCAGATAGATTCCATTTATTACCTCCAAACATCCATCTTGCGACAAACCTGCACTTCGAAAAGGGCCGAACGTTAAGTGAACGTCAAATACGGTCAAAGGGTTTCAGTACTCACGAGCAGAAACGTAGACTGATCGACATTCCATGGTATTTCACCGCAGTATGATCGCATCCTGAAGCGAGCGGTTCAGTCTCGAATCAGTTCCCACGAACTGCACGCCCGATTGCACCTTGCATCTACTGCAGTTTGTCGAATGGACGATGAGGTAAGGCTTATCGTCGTTGGGTTGTGATCGGTGGCCCCCGCGCGTCAGGGTTTCGCGCATACCCACACCGCTAATATCTGACGCGGACCCTGATCGGTGCGCCACATTGACATAAATAGCGGTCTAAAAATATATTTGAAACCGCGTTGAGCCGGTTGATGGCGCCAACGATGATAATTATCAAGCTAAGGGTTGCGTCGCGGATTGAAACGGGTTCCTTTGAATTGCCTTTCAGATCGACTGATGCAGCTTTGAGTCCGACCGGTGGTCTCGATTCGTCAGAACGGGTTCAATCATGGCCGTATCATTGGACGATCAGTACTCGCCTTCAGGCGAGACGGGCGTCGCGGGAGGAGCGCGGTCATATCGAAATGAGCGTGAGTTTGGATTGATGGTTGGCGGGATCTCCGCGGCCCTTGGTGTGTGGTTTTTCTACCGCGGGAAGACTGGCTATCTTCCACTGGTTCTTGTCGGGTTGGGTAGCCTACTGATTCTCCTCGGCGGAGTCCTGCCGCGAGCGCTTGTGCTTCCGAACCAGGCGTGGATGCGACTTGGCGCCATATTGTCCTTTATCACGACGCCGGTCGTGCTCGCGGTCGTCTTTTTCGGGCTGATTACGCCCATAGGGACTATGAAGCGGTTGCTCGGGTGGGATCCGCTCCGGCGCCGAGCGAACTCCTTAGAGTCTTACTGGGTGCCATACAGCAATCGCCAGCGAGATCGACGACACTACGAAAAAATGTTTTGACCGGGAGATTCTATGTCGAAGACACAAGTCGTAAGTGAGTTTTGGCAATTTATAAGGTACAACAAGAAGTACTGGGTCGCTCCGATCGTCTTCGTTTTATT
>CAZOOE010000536.1:0-4743 GCA_964581275.1 uncultured Clostridia bacterium | reverse complement strand
GGAGGGGTGTTGGTTGTGCTCCTTTCGTATTGAGGAAATGTTGGGTGAGTTTAATCGGCCGCAAAAGGTGGTGATGGTTCGAAATTCCGACGAAGTAAGGCATCTCGTGGGCTCGCGGGAACTGCAAACCCTCAGGGGCGACGCCGATCACCGTGTACGTCTCGCCATCGAGTGTCATCGTGGTTCCGATCACACCTGGCTCACCTGCGAATCGCCGCTGCCATAGAGCGTGGCTTATGACAACGACCTTGTCTGCGCCTGGTTTTTCTTCGTCGTCACGAAACGCGCGACCCAGCCTCGGTTCAGTTCCAGTCAATCGGAAAAAATTCGGAGAGACGCTTGCGCCGCTGATCCGTTCCGGTTCACCGGCGCCCGTGAGATTGAGCTGCGTTGCGCCGAATGCAGAGACATTGTCGAATACCCTGTTCTGCTCTCGCCAATCCATGAAGTTACCGGGTGTTACGGGCAGCGTATCGATTCCAATGCGGAATCGTGGATTGGTTTCCCACAGCATTACAAGCTGATCGGAATTGGAGTAAGGAAGCGGCCGAAGCAGCACCGCGTTGACCACGGTAAATATCGCAGTGTTAGCTCCGATGGCTAACGCGAGCACTAAAACAACAACAGTGGTGAACCCGGGAGTTCTTTGCAGCGAGCGTGCACCGTGCCGAATATCTTGCAGGAGACTTCCTATGTGTTTGTCCTTTCTTGATTGCCGACATCCGATTGGTTTGCTACTGAGCGATCACCTTAAAAGAATCAAGAAACTTCTTGACATTTCCTGGATCGGCGGCGGAAGTGGGCGCGGCCAGCAATTGGTATCCGCGCCGTCTGATGAAGTACGCCCTGGCCGTAGCAATACCCGCCGGAACCTCGATGAGTATTTCTTTGCCCGGACGATTTCCAATAGAAATATCCGTCTCCTTAACGACTCTGCCGCCGGCTCCTTTAGCAGTTCCGTCGCCTACAGTTCGCAGAAAACCCTTTCCAAAGCTGTCACAAAACGCCTCGCTTTGTTGCGCGAGTCCGGGAATTTCCAGGTAGCCTGCAAGGTAGAAGCCGGAGTCGTTGACGACAACAAATACGTGAACCTCTCCCTTTCCCACTATCGGAAATTCCTTTACTTCAGTTTCCTCTCGTGGTGTGCCGGGCATGAGTACAGAGAAGCCGCCTGCTCTCGACGAGAACGCTTTCCACTCTGACTGTGGGGATTGTGTGGTTTCCGGATGTGTCTGAGACGCCTTAGCGGCCGGCTCACCGCAAACAATTGCCTGCTGAAAGGTGAATGCTGTCAGGACCACTAGACCAAGTGTGAGCGGAGCGCGGTTTTTCATAGTGACCCCGGCAGGACGGATTATAGTGGCTAACGGGGGATTTGCAACGTCCAGACTACTGAGAAATGACTGACTCATTTGTGATGCTCGATTACATCGACGCCGAGTCGTTTCGCCAAACCGATTGCCCCCCAGCTCATTATGACGTCGTGATTCCAGTTGAACAGCGGGCGAGCGAGCGGTACGAGAAGATTCATCCAGCTCTTCGTCGTGTGAACTTTCCAATCATAGCGCGCGACGGTTTCGGTTCCCTCGCTCGAAAACTGCCACAATCCGCGCCCGTCTAATTCGCCGGTGGCTATGCCTTCGAGCAGCGTAGGCGCCTCGACTCGCACCGATTCCATGTCGAAGGTAAGCCGATATGGGAGCTTGCTTTTCCAGGTGTATCGGCGGACGCTGCCCACCCCGATGTCGTCACCCTTTCGAAGCTCGAGCACGTCTTCGACACCCTTCCACCAGGTCGGCCACAGCTCCGTGTGATAGATCTCATTCCATACTGATTCGATTGGCGCCCGAACGCGCCAGATAGTGACGAAGTCGTAAGCGTTCACAGGTGGCTCCGTTGTCTAGGGAATAAGGGAATCAAGTTCGAACCGGGAGGCTAGAGCAACCGTTTCGTCATTCTGCAATCGGCAATCGCAAATCGGCGATCCATTTATTCACATCGCAGCGCCGTCATCGGATCAACCTTCGCCGCGCGCCGCGCCGGGATATAGCACGCGACCAGCACGACCGCGCCAAGCAGCGCCGATACCAGAGGAACCGAGTAGACGGCGGCAGCGCTACCGACCAAGAGGACGCTGGCCAGCACCCGTCTCAAACACAAGGACCACGCCAAGCCGGGGACAAGCCCGATCGCGCCGAGGCTCGCTCCTCGTTTGACAATCAGCGCAAGCACGTCCCCGGAAGTGGCTCCCAGAGCCATTCTGATGCCGATCTCCCGAGTTCGCTGGCTGACCGAGTAGGCCATTACTCCGTAGATCCCGAGACCCGCGAGCGCCAGCGCCAACGCAGCAAAACTGCCCGCGACCCAGGCGCCCGCGCTCAGTGGAAGCAGCGTCAATCGCATGTGCTCGGTCATCGTCTTTACGTCAAAGACAGGGAGGTTCGGATCAAGCCGCTGCACCTCAAGTCGAATCGCATTGATCAAGCTGTTCGGGTCAACCTTGGAATTGACGACCAGCGTGGCAGAAGATTCGTAGTCGCGCACCATTGGAAAATAGACAAAGGGCTGCGGGTCTTCACCCAGACTCCAATATTTCCCATCTTTTGCGATGCCTACGACTTGCCAGAACGGGCCGTCCTTGCGGGTGCTTATTCGCTTACCGATAGCCTCCTCCCCCGGCCAGAATCGGCGCGCGAACGTCTCGTTGACCAGGACAAAGCGTGATTCCTTCTTGTCGTCTTGCATCGTGAACTCGCGGCCTTCAACCAGCCTGATACCCATCGCATCAAAGTATCTCGGCCAGACGCTGCTGTTCTGGATTTCCGGGACCTCCGACGGGCGCGGGACCGGTTGGCCTTCGATGTAGATGCTGGTGGTGTTGCGGTTCATCGCGAGCGGCAGGTGGCTCGCCAGCGACACCGAATCCACGCCGGGCAATACTTCTGCGCTAGCAATCAACTCTTTGTAGAATTCCATACCCCGCGCTTCGGTGTAGCCTTGCAAACCGAGGTCAACCGACATTGTGATCGTTCGATCGATCGCGAACCCCGGGCCGATCATTTGAACCTGTTGCAAGCTGCGTACGATCAAGCCCGCAGCTACCAGCAGAACAAGCGAGAGCGCGATTTGCACAATAACCAATGCACTCCCCAAACGTGAGCGTCGAGGCCCCGCAGCCCCACCTTCGTCTTTCAACGCAGGAACCAGATCGGGTCTGGTAGTCTGCCAGGCCGGCATGAGGCCAAAGATCATCCCGCTGGCAATAGAAACCGCGAGTGCGAACAGCAGGACTCGCAAGTCTAATCGGAGATCGATCGTCAAAGGGAAATCAACCGGCGGCTTCAACGCGCCGACCAGATTTACCATCCAGAGCGCGACCAGCCATCCAAGCGCGCCGCCAACGATCGCGAGCAACACACTCTCGGTCAGCAACTGTCGAATCAAGCGCACCCGGCTTGCGCCGAGCGACAATCGAATCGCGATCTCTTTGCGGCGCTTTGTTGCGCGCGCGAGCAACATATTCGCCAGGTTGGTGCAGGCGATAAGGAGGACCAACCCTACCGCGGCCATCAGCACAAACGAAAATGCCAGCGTCCCGTTGCGCAGCACCGGCAAGATAAGTCCGGGCGGCGAGAGTATCAGGGTGACACCTTCGAAATGCGGGTATACGCTGACCAACGCCTGCATCAGGGCGTTCAGCGATTGACTCGCCTGTGTCTCAGTCACGCCCGGCTTCAACCGGCCGAATGCGAACAGCACCCCGTTGTTTGGGTTATCCAGCCAGTTGGATCCGGGCTCGATTTGGCGAGCCATCGCGGTCGGCACCCAGATCTCTGGGGTGTAAATCAACACTGTTCCGCCGAACCCTTCAGGTGCGATGCCCACGACGGTGAATCGCCGGCTGTTGAGCGTGATCTCGTGGCCAACAATACTTTGATCGCTGCCGAAGCGTCGTTTCCAGCAGCCAAAGCTCAACACCGCGAACGGGCTGGAGTCCGGCACGCGGTCCTCTTCTTGAGTGAAGAAGCGCCCAGCCGCCGGCCTAACGCCCAGCACATCAAAATAGTTGCCCGAGACAAGATAGCCCCAGACGCGCTCATTGTTGCCTTCACGGCTCAGGCTCATCGGCGTAAACCGATAGACCGCCATCTCTAGAACGTCGTTCTTGTCTCGGAAATCTTTGTAAGCCGGATAAGAGAAGCTGCCGAAGTCCGATCCCGTTCTCGTCGGAGTGATATCAACCAGCCTGTTGGGCTCGGTTACCGGCAGCGGGTGAAAGAGAATCGTGTTGACCAGACTAAAGATCGCAGCGTTCGCCCCGATTCCCAACGCGAGGGATACAACCGCAACACTGGTGAATCCCGGACTCTTGAGCATCGCTCGAACTGCGTACCGAATATCTTGAATAAAGGTTTCCATCGTTTGGCTCCCTAAACGCAGCTTTAATCAACGCATGATACGCAGGGCGCGGTGTTCCGAACGCAGCGACTGGACGCGGCGAAACGAAGCCCGCACAGCTGGCGGCAGCGTGTAGCCCAGGGCGAGTCCGCGAGCCCTGGGTTGACAAGCGATTTAACCGGTTTGAGCCCGCGCAAGCGGGCGACAGCGTGTAGCCCAGGGCGAGTCGGCGAGCCCTGTTTTAACAGGGGATTTAACTGGTTTGAGCCCGGTTCGCGGGCGACAGCGTGTAGCCCAGGGCGAGTCCGCGAGCCCTGGGTCAACAAGCGATTTAACTGGTTTGAG
>CAZOOE010000535.1:0-4747 GCA_964581275.1 uncultured Clostridia bacterium | reverse complement strand
TCGCCTTTGCGCATCGGCCTGCGACGTTACAACTGCCCGAGTTGGATCGTTTTCGCCGCCAGGTCCTGTACGCTACCAATGCCTACCCACCGTCCGATTCTACTTTAGTATCGTTGCCCGCCCTTACCACTGGAAGACTTCTAACTGACACCAGGCTCGTCAACCAGTCTAAGATGATAATAACCTTCGCTGATACCGAGAAGTCAGTGAGCTGGAGCCGCGAGCCCAATGTATTCTCAGAGGCCCGCGCGGCGGGATTCACTACAGCGCTGGTAAGCTGGTATGGAGATCTTCCCTCCTGCGATCTCCTCGGGGAGAACTTGACCCAATGCGTCGTGATCGATTCTCAGGGAGCTACGCTGTGCGAGAACATCTCTAAGCAGATTGATAAGTTGTTGATTACAATTCCATTTGTGTCAGGAACCCGATTTGGAATAGCCAGCGAACAAACGAAGGAGAGAGACAGGAAAAAAATTCTCGAATCCTATTTGGCGGTCTTGGACGCTGCGAAGAAGGTTGCCACGGACTCCGATGTTGGTCTTGGACTGCTGCATTTGCCGATCCCCCATCCGCCTGCCATATACAGGCGCGACACAGATGAGTTTGAGGTCAAGGCCGAAAGGAGTTACGTTGATAACCTCCGGCTGGTCGATCGAACTCTTGGTGACATACGACATAATATGGAAGAGTCGGGAACTTGGGACAATACCACTATCCTGCTGACCTCTGACCATTGGTGGAGGCGGTCCTATTGGCGACGATACGGACCCTGGGTAACAGAAGATGAAGAGGCACAGAACCCAACCGACCATAGGGTGCCCTTCATATTGAAGCTCGCTGGTCAAAAGGAGTGTGTCACTTACGATCCTGTTTTCAACAATGTGCTAACTCATGATTTGATATTGGGTTTGTTACGCAGTGAACTGTCTAGCCCGGACAGTATCGTACACTGGCTTGACCAACATCGCTCAATCGGCGAAACTCCATACCTGTTCAACTTGCCAAAATAATAGAATCCGAAATATGTTGGAGTGAACCCGCGCAATGATGCAACGCGTTTCCGAGCGAACCATCGCGAGATTACACTTCCACATACACACGCTGCTGTTCGCCGTGCTGGCCCACATTCTTGGCTTTCAAGCAATAAACAGAGCATTCGAAGCACGGGATGGACAGACAACAGAGAGCATCCTGTCTGTCATCCTCTCAAGTCTCAAATCTCGGGAACCGCAGGCCCTTGAGAACGATTCTGTATAGCGATCTCGTTGTTACTGGATGGGGAACCAATTGCGGAGACTTCGCATACGGTTCCAATAGCCATATTTGGTGATCGCTGAAATAGTTCATCATTCCCGGTTCCCGTCTGTCCCCAAGTCGCTCGGCCTGTCGTTTTGCACTACATTTCCGGATATGAAAAACGTGTACTAACGTCTACAGGCAAGGAATGAAAGATCGAATGGATTCAAACGAGCAGGTCAGTTCCGACCAACGCCCCACGTTTGTGATATTAAAATCAATTCTCCTGTTCGCGTCGTTTTGTTCAATTGGATTTCCCTTGCTTGTATCCGTTCTCTTGCTCGGCAGTCAAGGGGTGGGCTATCGCTTCCCCCTCGCACTCCTGATATTACTTGGCCCTCTTGTTTTGCTGTTGTTAGGCATTCAGCGCGGATATCTCGGAAACACGGCCCAATACACGATCATCTCACGTGCGAATGCCGCGTTCTCAAAATTCCGCTGGCTTCTTTGGGTGTTGATCACTACCGCCGTATTCCTTGGTTCGAACCATCTCTTGGTAAGAGGCCTGGCCGTTGGCATTTGGGATGCTGATGGCGCGTACTATCCATATCAAGCATTGGTAGCAGATTATGCGAGGGCCGGACGCTTTCTCCATTGGGACCCCTGGGCAAGTGGCGGGCTGCCGCTCTCGGGTGATCCGCAGGTCGGAGCCTTTTCACCCTTAAATCTCATAGTGGGCGTTCTGACAGGTGGAACGTCCCGGGGATTCATAGCCTACTGGCTCCTCATGTGGTGGTTGGGCGGTTTCGGCATCATCATGCTGGCTCGTCAACTCAAGGCTCCTTCGTGGGGTGGGTGCATGGTAGCTTCGGGCTTTCTTGTATGCGGCGCTTATACCGCCAACGCCCAACATACCGCGCTTATTGGCGCCTTCTCATACCTACCCTTGATTATTTGGAGGCTCGAAGTTTCGCTCTCTTCACAGAAGCTGTGGCCTTCGGTTGAGGCAGGCGCACTTTGGGGACTATCAGCTCTGTCTGGCTATCCGGGACTAACTATCATAACCGGCTGCTTTTGCGGTCTATGGGCCATTGGACGATGGCTTTTGCCTGAATCCTCCGGTGCACTCGGTTCATCGGACCGCTCAGATTGGCCGACTGAGCCGATCGGGCGGCCAAAAATCAAGTTTGTTCTCTTCGCCGTGGCGCTCGTCCTCTTTGTGGGCTTCACTGTCCTTTCGCCAACATATTTTGCTTTCCTTTTTGAGGGAACGGGAACACACATACGAGCGGGCAGCTTGAACCGCGACGTTGCCGTCTACGATAATTCGCTTGATCCTGGCGCTCTTTCGACCTTCGCAAGCCCATACCTAGCAACACTGAAAGCGAACGATCAGCTGTATGGGCTCAATCGTCTATGGCCTTACACTGACCTCTCGATGTGCAGCATCTATTCCGGCGTGACTGTTTTTGTATTTGCGCTCTTAGCGATCCTCAGGCAGTCGAGGGACAGGTTTCGATGGTGGCTGGCAGCTCTCGGGGCCTTAAGCCTTGCCTGCGCTCTGGGGCGAGCGATGCCATTGAGAGGTTGGCTGTACGATTGGTTTTATCCGATGCAATTCTTCAGGCACGCTGCAATTTTTCGCTACTACTACCTGTTCATCGTTTGTGTTCTCGCGTTACTCGCGACGCGAGATATTGCGGTTGCGCTCGTGCAGAAGTCGGACCGCATCTGGAGATATTTCACGGCGGCCGCAGTATTGTCCTCTATCTTCGCGCTGGTTGTCTTCCTGAAAATCAGTACGTCGGTCGAGCAAACCGAGCCCAACAATTATCTAAACCTCAATCGCGCCTTAGGAACCTGGCTGGTTGTGTCAGGGCCGTGGTTAGGTATCTGTGGTGTGGCATATATCGGCAGCATAACGCTCGGCCGGGTTCGAACCTGGTGTTTACCGGCGCTGTTATTGGTCGTCGCAGCGAGTGACGCTTTCCTCACAAGTTCGATATCACAGGTAATGATGATTTCGACCGATCCCCCGGCTATAAGGCGATGGCAGCAATTGGATGAGAGTCATTCTTCGACTATTGATCTCACCAATTCTGGTCTGTTAAGAGAGGAAAGCTCTTGCTCCATTGGTCCGGGATTTCAGGACAGCCCGGACACTATGCCCTCTTGCAAATCAAATGACCAATACATTACAAAGATTCCAGTTTTTGATTCTTACACCGACATGAAGAACAGCTTTCATATTACAATGACACAAAATACGATACTGAAGAAAATGGCGACTGGAACTGATCGTATCTGGTTCTCGAAGGATATTTGTCAGGTTGCGCCGACGGAGAGATTTTTTTCGGCATTCGTCGGCAGAACTGAAGCGCTGGGTGCTCCTCCTTTAGTCATTCATATGCCCGAAGCGTTACTCAACCAGTCGGACGTCGACGAGGGGGATGAGAATACCACCAATGAGGTGGCAGCCGGGATTCAGGCGCTTCCCGCAAGTGAACCGATCCCGGTTGATTTAATTAGATACGAACCCGACGAGTTATGCTTTAACGTTCGGTGCCCTGCTGACGGCTGGTTACTTGTGACGGATCGCTGGGCGCGCAGTTGGCGAGTTGAGATCAATGGAAACCAGTCAATCGTTTATGGAGGGAATTTTATTTTCCGAGCTATCCAGGTGTCGGCGGGGCCAAACATCGTCAGGTTCTCGTATTCTCCACGAGGCTTCCCCTGGCTACTCATAATGAGTTGGGGAACTTTGGCGATGGTCTTTATCACCTCGCTATTCACGTCTAATGTGCGTCCGAAAAAACTCAAAAGCGTTGTGACCATGGTGGCGAATGGGAGTTGCAGGTCAGGTGGAGTGCGATAATACTGCAATCCAAGTTGAAGGTCTTGGCAAAGACCTACTTGTAGCTATGGTGCTTACGCGTTGTATGAACCAGGCTGAATTGCTCGCGGGCTGTTATAAGAAGCCCAGAACAAGCGATGCCAGCGGTCCACGTCGGGCCAGTCCTCCCGATTGGTGTTTGCGTTCGCTCTGAGCCAAAGATCATCCTCTCCAGTTCCAATCAGCATACTGAGGATAGACGTTGATGAACGAGCTGCTGTCAACTGATGCCGAGCGAGACATGCGCGGTGGGGACGGATCCCTGGCTGGCTGGCTAAGGATGAGCTCGCGCTGGTGTCGTAAAATGGATCGCCCCATTCGCTGGTTGGCGCATCCACGAAGCTTCTCGATTGCATGCGTCGCGATCAGCGCATTTACTCTCAGCGCTATCCTGACACTGCTCGTGCGGTTTCCAGAGCCGAGTGTGCACGATGAATTCAGTTACCTTCTTGCGGCGGATACATTCGCGCACGGGCGTCTTACGAATCCAACGCATCCGATGTGGGTCCACTTTGAGAGCATCCACATAATCCAACAACCGACTTATGCGTCGAAATACCCCCCAGGGCAAGGATTCTTCTTGGCAGTAGGCGAAGTATTCGGTGGCCATCCGATAGT
>CAZOOE010000534.1:0-4771 GCA_964581275.1 uncultured Clostridia bacterium | reverse complement strand
GAGTCCATGGTGAACTGCTGGACCTTTCCCTGCGGGACATTTGAATTCACCGTCAGCTCGGTCGCACGCACATACACTGGCCCGATGAGAAAATTTCCATCAATATTGTTTGGAGGATTCACGCCGGGCGCGGCTTTAGTTGGATTGGTCATGCAATCATAGTCGGAGGGTTTTGCCTTAGCGGCGGCTTTTGCAAGCTCCACCATGTTGGTGCCTGTGGCAATGAGTAGTGGGGTGCCCTCCGCGGTTGGAAATCGTGTTGGTACGCCTGGACGCGCAGCAGCAGCCTGCGTGCGTGAAGCAATGGTGAGTGCGCCGATCGCGCAAGCAACAAATACAGTAAGCCGAAACGGCCTCGGGAAGGTTTGCATGGCGCGATCTTAAGTATCCATTTGGATCGATCAAGCCGGTTCCGTTAGAGGAAAACAGCCGCGTTTGCCTCGGCACCAACTGTGCGATATTCTTCACGCCGAATCGATTAGATGCGAATCATTCAAATCACGCCCGGAGCCGGAAAAATGTTTTTGAGAAGGAATTCAATAAAACGCAGGTACAAGGGGGGAAACTGGTTATTCGTTCCGTCGGATGCTGCGGGAGAATCGGGAACATTGCCTCGAAGGCGCGCTGACGGCTGCGGTGATCCTCGAGCAGCACGGATACCCGCCGGTTGTCGTGAGCATCGAGTCCCAGGACAAGCTCGACCACGTGTTGCTGCTTTTCAGGAGAAACGGGCGTTTTGGTTCGGTGGCTCGATCGCGGGACATCGGACTACACGGGCGCAAGCCCGTGTTTAGGAGCGTGCGCGATCTGGTGATGAGCTACTTTGAGCCCTATGTCGACAAGACGGCAATGATCACTGGTTATGCGGTTGCGAACCTGTATGAACTGGGCGGTTACGACTGGAGGTTTTCGATGCAGAACGTAAGAAAGGTCGAGCGATACCTGCAAGATATTTCGCATCGCCCGATTCCCGTTTCAAACTTGCGATACCAAAGGGCGCGCCGCCGTTATCTGGAGTTTCACGAAAAATACCCGGATGTCTCGCCGGATTATTTTGCGAATCGCGCTTTGTGGCTCCCGTAATTTCAGGACACTCTGTTTAGCAGTATGAGCAAGGAGAAGAACGCGTTGTTGACAGTGTGTACTATCACGCAGGGAAGAATGGATCTGGTCCTGGCGCGTATGACGGTAAGTGAAAAGCTGAGAAGCGTCAGCCCTGCAATCGAGACCCATGCTCCTAAATACTGGAGAACGTGAACTCCCGCGAACATCAACGTCACCAGCACCACCGTCGCGGTCAATCCCAAATTTCTTCGCAAAGAGGAAAACAGGATGCCGCGATAGACGGACTCCTCGACCATCGGAGCGGTGAAAGTCGCCAGCACCGCAATCGCAATCCGCACCTGTCTTGACGACTTGAGCAGTTCGGCAAAAGAATTCTCCTCCGACTGAGGTAAAAAGCGAGACAGCAGCTGAGTCACCACAAGAAGCGCAACGAGTATGCACCCAGATAATGCGAGCCAGTACCAAAACGAATGCCCGGCCCAGCTCCAGCCCAGATTTGCCCAAAACGGCCGAGCTCCCATCCTGGTCACAACTGCCCAACAAATCGCAATCGTTATTGCGTGCGCGAGTATCGTCGATAATACCTGAACCAGCAGAAGGCTCGGGGACTTCAGCCATTCGAGCATCTCTTCTCTAACTGCAAGATTCGGGAGCGGGGCACCCCGAGCTGATTGAATCACGTACCACGCGATGACCGCGATGATCGGGATTACGATAATTGCCGCGACGCTTGCTAGCCAAACGCTTATGCCTGAGACGGGACCCCAGGGAGGCTGATCGGGGTCGGGCGGAACTTCGTGCTGCGGAACCGATGATACCTCGAACGGTGGAGGCGCGCCTGCTGCCGACTGACCATCGCCCGCGGCGTGCGGAGAATTGGCCCCCGCGCATTCGCTGCAGAGCCCATCGAGGTGAATCTGATCGTTGTTTAGAACGGCGCCGCAAATTCGGCAGGTCTCGGCGGTCGCGAGTTGATCAACCATTGTGGAATAGAAGTACCATTCTTCCTCAGTCAGTGGCAAATCAGATTAACCGAGCTAAACCGTCACTCCGGCGGACTCCTTCTCCGTGCGCGGTGCCGCTTCAAGGTTCGCTTCAATCACCGCGCGAGTCTTCGCAATCAACTCGCTCAGGTCCTTGTCTGAATACCCGCGCGTGTCGATCGGCTTCCCGATAATCACATCGACTCGCCCGGGTCTCGGTGCGAGCGTCGTCTTTGGCAGCAGCTTGAACGTCCCTCGGATAGAAACTGGAACAATTGGGACGCCTGCCCGGACCGCGATCTTAAACGCGCCTTGTTTGAACCCCTGAAGCCGTCCGTCCGGTGTGCGAGTGCCTTCAGGAAAAACCGCCAGCGATTTGCCGGCGCGTACGCCGTCAATAACGCGGCGGAGACTCTTTACCGTCTTGCGCGGATCGCTGCGATCGATCGGAAAGTTGCCGGCGCTCCACAGGTGCCACCCCATAAACGGCACGTAGAACAATTCCTTCTTAGCCATTATTCGAAACTGGTGCGGCAGATAAGCGAAAAGCGCCGGAGTGTCGATCAGACTCGAGTGGTTAGCCATGTAAACGTAGTTCCGATCCGCGCTCACGTTCTCGGTCCCATAAACCCGAATGCGCGCAAAGATGCTCCACGCGACAAGCCGGCACCACCAGCGTGCGCACCAATGCTGCATTGCACCCTCGCGGTCGAACGGCCACAGAAGAAGCGAGATCGTCGCCATCACCACCGTGTGGGTGTACCACAACAGATTGGCAAATGGCGCCCAGAGATAGACCAGAATTGTCACGATCTTTCCCACGGTGCGATCAACACCTGGGCGAGCCAACGCATTGCCCCGTCATCCACTGGAAGCCACGAACTTCTCCGCGAGTAACAGCGCGATGATCGACTTCGCGTCGTCGATTTCACCGTCGTTCACTTTCTCCAGCGCCTCAGCAAACGGCATTCGCACAACCTCGATCTCTTCATCATCGTCGAGCAATTGCACGGAGTCCTCGAGGCCAGTAGCAACATAAACCGATATTCGCTCCTCGCAATACCCCGGCGCCACGTTGAATTCCCCGATCTTGCGAAGCTCGCGTGCTCGATAGCCCAGCTCCTCTTCAAGCTCCCTCAGCGCAGTGTCGTGTGGCGTATCGCCCGGTTCGATTCGGCCCGCCGGGATCTCGAGCGAGTAACGCCCGAGCGGATAACGCCATTGCCGCACCAATGCGACTGTTCCGTCTTCAAACAACGGCAACGTCCCCGCCCCACCATTGTGGTGAACGACTTCGATTTCGACTTCTCCCTTGGCTTGGGACAAGAATCGGCTCCGCGAAAGATCGAGAATCTTTCCACGGTGAACGTACTCCCGTTTGACTAGTTCGTGGGTCATGTGATTTGGGTCGTCGCCTTTCGCGAGCGCAATTCGTGACTTATTGATTTAAAGCTCGGGAACACCTCACAAGCCACGGAGCACTCTTCACATCATCGCGGTCTGCGAGTCCGCTTGTTCCATCAGCCTCTTCACTTCGCCAACTAGATGCAGCGAGCCCGCCACACACACCAACCCGTCGGCGGGGGTTACGCTTCGAGCCCAGGAGAGCGCCTGCCTGACAGTCTCGGCGAAGATCACATTGCGCGATGAACGGAGCGCGGCGGTGCCCAATCGAGCGTGGTCGGCGGCACGGTTATCCCTCACCCGCGTCAACACGATGGTTCGGGCAGCGTCGAATAGAATCGCCGCCATTCGATCTATGTCTTTGTCACTCATCGCTCCGAAGACCAGTGTTATCGGCCCGTGCCAGAACTCATCGAGATACCTTCTCAGCGCGCGAGCGCCCGATGGGTTGTGCGCGCCATCAAGCAGGACGAGCGGGCGATCATCAATCATCTCCAGCCGGCCGGGCCAGCTCACATCGCGCAATCCTTTAATCATTGCCTCTCGCGAAATTGGAAAGCCCGATTCGTTCAACAGCTCGGCCGCTTCGATCACCGCGGCGGCGTTATCCGCCTGATGCCGCCCGCGAAGTCCCGGCATGATTCGCACGTAGTTACCGCGCGAAGACTCGTAGTCAAAAGTAATGCGACCGTAGTCGCCTGTCTCGATCGCCGTCGGTTCGTTCGCAAACACCGGCAGTACTTTCGTCTCTAGACACCGCCGCATCAAAACGTCGCTGGCGACCTGGTCGTGCTGTCGTCCGATTACCGCGCGCGTCCCCGGAACAATGATCGCTGCTTTCTCGCCTGCGATCTGTTCAATCGTGCTCCCCAAAATGTTCTGATGATCGAGGTCTATCGACGTAACCACGGAAACGATTCTATCCACCGCGTTTGTAGCGTCTAACCGACCGCCAAGCCCAACCTCCAGAACCGCGAGATCCGATGCGCAGTCTCGAAAATGACACAACGCGATCGCCGCCACCTGTTCGAAGAAAGTAGGAGGTGCGTCCAGTTGACCCTCAGCAACCAGGAATTCGCTTGCCTCGCGAACCATCGAAGCGAGCCCATTCCGGTCGGCCTCGGCGAATGGGCCATAGAGGCCGTGGCCGGCATTGTTGACGAGCCACTCGACGCGCCCGAGCGATGCGGCTGTGGCCCGGATCCGCTCGCCCGACCCGTCCTCGGCCAGATCCGCCTCGAGGCGGTGAATGGTCGCCCCCTCGTGCCTCTTGGCCTCCTCGGCTAGCTTCCCGAGTCGTCCGGCCCCGCGCACCACGG